>JAHFAK010000016.1:0-11165 GCA_023250585.1 Deltaproteobacteria bacterium | reverse complement strand
ATCATAAATCCAGCCTGTTTCATCATCAACATCGAGAACGTGCAGCCAATGGCCATTTCGTTTTAAACATCTGAAAGGAACTCCGGCAACAGCCTGCCAAATTGTTTCGTAATTAGTTCCTGGACCTTTACGAATATTTGCTTCGGTTTCTTTAACAATGACTGCAGGCGCATCTGACACAGCATCGCTCCCAATCCATCCCATTCTTCCACGATAATCTTGGATTTTTATCCATTTTCGATCTGCTGTTCGCGAAAGAATTTTGAAAGGAGTATACTTTCCTACTTTATTAATCACTTTGTATTGAGTACCAGGGCCAGAACGAATATAAATTTTTGTTCTTGTTGTACTCATATATTTTGCTACATGTATCTTAGGTTCCTGAGCAAACACAGGAAGCATTAGTCCATTCACTATAAAAAAAACTATGAGCACATATTTATTCAAAGCTACTCCATGCAAAACTATTTGATAAAGATTTGTACATTAATTACTATAGATTTCAAGTCAATATGGACACCCAAAAAATATTTCACAAATACTCACGAGTTATAGGAGTTGATGAATCAGGCAAAGGCGATTATTTTGGCCCCTTGGTTGCTGCCGCTGTCTTAATAAAAAAAGAGGATCTTGATTTAGTAGCAGGGTGGGGTGTTCGTGATTCAAAAACGCTGAGCGAGAAGCAGATCATTGAAAAAGCTCGACAGATTAGAGAAAAGCTTATCTATAATGTTGTAGTTATTAATCCTAAAAAATATAATGAACTTTATAGTAAATTTAAAAATTTAAATAGACTCTTAGCATGGGCTCATGCACGCGTAATTGAAAACATTCTCGAAAGCCACAAAGCTGATGTAGCGATTTCTGATCAATTTGGGTATCTACCTTATGTAGAAAAAGCTCTTATGGAAGAAGGTAAAAAAATCGATTTTATTTCGGAAACTAAAGCAGAGCGATTTTTACCTGTTGCTTGTGCATCAATCGTTGCGCGTTTCACTTTCATAAATGCATTACAAAGGCTTAGTGATGAAGTAGGATTTGTACTCTCAAAAGGCGGGAATAACTCTACGATTATTGATGGGAAAAAACTCATTTCCGCACAATTGAAACTTGAAGACTACGCTAAAGTTCATTTCAAAAACACAAAAGAAATTATCGAGGGATAATCCTCAAAGAATTACCAGTCATTTGAGAAGGCTTTGGAATATTCATAATATCAAGAATAGTAGGAGCAATATCTTGTAAGGAACCATTGGTTTTCAAATTTCCTTTCCATTCAGGATCAAAAAGAATAAATGGAACGGGGTTTGTTGTATGAGCAGTATGTGGTTCGCCATTTTCATCAATCATCATTTCCGCATTGCCATGATCTGAAGTAATGAGAGCCTTTCCATTGAGTGGTTTTAGCTCATTAATAATTCTGCAAAGACATGCATCAACTGCTTCAATAGCTTTTATGGTAGGAGCAACTTTACCTGAGTGCCCAACCATATCTACGTTAGCGAAGTTAACAATTATGAGGGGAAAATGCTTGTTTTTAATTTCATGAACAATACGATCAGTAATTTCGTATGAGCTCATTTCAGGTTTTAAATCATATGTTGCTACAGAAGGAGATGGAATTAATACTCGTTCTTCTCCGCGAAACACTTTTTCTTTTCCGCCATTGAAGAAAAAAGTCACATGAGCATACTTTTCGGTTTCAGCAATGCGAAGATTTGGAATATTATTTTTTTCAAGTACTTCACCTAAGATCATATCAAGGTTATCAGGAAGAAATGCCATAGGAAGATTATAATGTTCAGCATATTTTGTCATTGATATAAACTGTATTTTTTTAACTGCTTCGCGTTTAAAATCCGTAAAGTTTTCTTGTGTTAAACTTTCAGTGAGCTGACGCGCTCTATCTGCTCGAAAGTTAAAATAAAAGACTCCGTCACCATTATTGAGTTTGGCAATTGGTTGATTGCAATGATCAACAATAACAGTCGGAATTATAAACTCATCGGTGATTTGTTTTTGATATGAAGATTCTATAACAGACACCGCGTTTTTTGCACCTGGACCAGAGGCTTGCACAATTGCATCATATGCTTTATGAATTCGATCCCAACGTCGGTCACGATCCATTGCATAATAACGACCCATAATTGTTGCTATTTTTATTCCATCTTCTTTTGTGATAAAGGCTTCCAAGCGTTTAATATATGTAAGCGCACTTTTTGGAGGAGTATCTCTGCCATCTAAAAATGCATGCACATATACATTTTTAATTCCAAATGATTTTGCTGCAGTAAGAATAGCATAGAGATGTGATTCATGACTGTGGACTCCACCATCAGAGACAAGCCCCATAACATGGAGCGCATTGGTTTTAATTTTTTGAAAAAAATTTTGTATAGTTTGATTTTTATAAAATTCACCTGTTTGAATAGCATGACTAATTTTGACAAAGTCTTGACAAACAATTCTGCCAGCACCAATATTTAAATGGCCTACTTCAGAATTACCCATTTGACCTTCAGGAAGACCAACTGCTTCAGCTGATGTAGAAATTAAAGTATGAGAAGAGCTAGCAAGTAATGCATCATAGCATGGGGTATGAGCTTCATTAATTGCATTACCTGTTTTTTTTTCAGAATGCCCCCATCCATCTAAAATAATTAATACGACTGGTTTCATTTTTACCAACCAAATGTTGCTTGCAAACCGACGCGTAAATCACCTTTTTGTCTCGTCAATTCTCCCACTTCTTCATAGTAAGCCACTAAATCACCTTTAAAAAATTTTAAATCGAGAGTGCCACCGATAGTAGGTCTAAACTGGTTTAATCCAATACGACCCCCGATGATTCTTTTTTTACCAATCCAGCTTTCAACACCCATACATACTTTTGACCAAACCGATGTGGGTTGATTAAGTTCTCGAATATCAAGTGCAAATATATTCTCAAAGTTCCAGAAGTCAAAATTCATTGCTCCACCCATTGCTACCGTTGATCGATCCTTATCTACATCTCCCGTTAGACCAAATTGTTGCGATTGAAAAACAAGGCCAACCCGTGGACGTGTATACGCAGCAATGTCGGTTAAATAAGGGACATCCCACATATGAAAGAGTGTATCCCAATGACTTTTTACCCCTACATCCACTCCGACTAAAAAGCCTCGATTATCAAATGATTGAATCGTTTCTTCCATGCTATTGATATTTTGTATACCAAGAACCTGATCTCCTGAACCAATACGATATACAGGTTTTAAAGCCACTCCTACTTGTAGAAGTTTATCTCTATAACCTTGTGCATAACCAACACCCATACCAAAATTAAATTTTCCATTAAATTCGACATTAGGAAATACACGGTTACGAACATCGAGATTTGCTTCTACTCCCGGAAAAACTTTAATGGCAAAGTTTCTTCGAGTATAACCAGGAGAAAGCATTAATCGTATATATGCAGGTTGACCCATATGTTCATTGGCAAGATCAACAATCTGTTGTGTTTGGTCCGCGTCCGAATCATCACTATTTCCTGCAGAATCTACCAGATCAAGGGCAATCTGGATAAGGCTGGTAGATAGCTCAAAAATAGGATTAACAATTTCAACACGATCAACTTTGACATCATCGAGTCCGGCAGGATTATAAAACAGTGCATTTTCGTCATCGCTTACTGCTACAAATGCATTTCCCATACCCAAAGGTCGTAACCCCCTCATCAATGCAGGAGTTTGAGGTAACGCAAAAGCAGTACTCGTAACACATATTACACCTATAATCATAGGTAATAATTTATTCATTCATTCCTCCACGGTTTTTTTCATTATTTTCCATATTGAGTAGCCAGATATGCATCAACTATATCTGAGGCATCGCCTCCTGCATTAATTTGAGAACGTAAACTTGATGAATCAGTAAAAAGCGTATTAAATACCAATGCACTAAGGCCTAACTGCTCTGCAAAAAGTTCATTCGTCTTTTCCATAGCTTCAATATATGCCAATGCTTGATCATCAGTTATTTTACCCGTCTCAAAATTTTCTTTTCCTCCACCGATTACCGTGCTAATAGTGCTCATAATAAAAAAATTAATAAGCCCTTGAACAGCATACACTTCTAAATTTGTTGAATTAGATGCATTCGAAGTAGTTGAAGAAGCAGTTGATGTCGTTGCCTCTTTATAGAGTGCCTTATATTTATCATTATATTCTTCAATAACAGCATTCGCTAATTGGAAATCAGGCAAAGCCGTTTCAGCATCAATGTCCTCAGGTATAAGATCATCAAATACGGTCATTAGGGATTCACCTTGTGATGAGCTTGTTTCACCAGATTTCATAAATTCGGGACCCATTTCGATAAAACTCACACCATGAGTTCCTAATATTGTCTCAGCATACAAGACATGAAAGATGCGAATAAATTCTTTATCTTTTTTTGCGACTCGAGAATCAACCGTTGTGCCACTAAAATAAGGTTGCAAAATAGCTCGCGCTTCAGCCGCAAATTCTTTCAATGTTTTAACCGTTGCTGCAGAATCTGAAGAACTTGTTTCTCCTTGGCAATCTTCTTTGCTTTCATCACAAACGGTAGGGCAGGTCCCTGCAGTTGAATCACAAACAAGTACTTGAAAAAGAGATGTCGAAGTAACGCTTGAACTGCCAGTTTCAATAAAACCTTGATCTAATTTAAATTTTGCCTCTTCTAAGGCTTTCTCAAGTTCGTCACCAGGACAGGCTAAAAATAATGAAACAAATATACTTAAAAAAAGAATAGATACATATCGAATTTTATTCATATACCTCTCCTTGTTAAAAACCATTTACGCTTTAATTAAATGTTAACATCGCATAGATTCTGAGTCAATTTTCTCTGCTCATAAATAGCTTAATGGCTCAGTTCGCGCTTGATCTTGCAACCAACATGCTTTAACATTACAAAAGTATAAAAAAGTAGGGCGATATTATGAGTGATCGATATAAAATAATACTTGCAGAAGAAATAATAAAAACAAATTGCATTCCTAGTCTGATACCGGAACATTGTATAGAACTTCTCGAAATGCCAAATGATAGCAATTTAGGCGATTATGCCTTGCCCTGTTTTAATTTCAGTAAAACGCTCAAAAAAAATCCTCAAAAGATTGCTGAAGACTTAATGAACAGAATGACTCTTTCATCTGAGTTTTCTGAAATCAAAGTAATAGGCGGATATCTTAATTTCTTTTTAAACAAGAAATTATTCATTAAAGATACACTAACTGAATTGCTCGAAAAAAGAGAAAATTATTATAAGCTCAATATTGGTAATAATGAAACAATTCTCTTGGAATATTCATCTCCAAATATTGCTAAACCATTTAGTGTTTCACATTTACGATCAACAAATATAGGAAACGCTCTTTATAAAATCCTTACTTTTTTAGGATATCATGTTATTGGAATTAATCATGTCGGAGATTGGGGAACACAATTCGGAAAACTCATCGTTGCATATAAACGCTGGGGAAGTGCAGATTTTTTAAAAAAAGATCCTATTAAAAATCTTTTTAATCTCTACGTACAATTCCATAAAGAAGCTGAAACAAATCCATCTCTCGTAGATGAAGCGCGAGAAGTTTTCAAAAAAATGGAAGAAAAAGATGCTGCGCTCATCGATTTATGGAAATGGTTTACCACCGTTTATCTTAACGACTTTAAACGAATCTACGATGCTCTCGATGTAAAATTTGATCACATTACGGGAGAAAGCTTCTACAATAATCATGTTGCTTCTATTATTGAACTTCTTGAATCAAAAAATATTGCAAAAATTAATGAAGGAGCTTTGATTGTCGATCTTGCAGCTTTTGACATGCCTCCCTTGTTAGTCAAAAAAAGTGATGCTTCAAGCCTCTATGCCACACGAGATTTGGCTGCGCTTCTTTATAGAAAAAAAGAATATAAATTTTCTAAAATTCTCTACGTCGTGGGAAGCGAACAAAAACTCTATTTCAAACAACTGTTTAAAACAATTGAGCTCCTGGGATTTGAATGGGGAAAATCTTGTACTCATATAGATTTCGGCCTTTTTCATTTCAAAGACGGAAAAATGGCATCGAGAACAGGAAATATTGTAGAGCTTGAAAAAGTTATTACCAAAGCAAATGAACTTGCGCTTCAAACAATTAATGAAAAAAATCCTGATCTTGAAGATAAAGAGATAGTTGCAGAAAAAGTTGCTATTGGAGCAATTAAATTTTCTGATTTCTCAAGTAAACGTATAAAAGATGTACTGTTTGATTGGA
Source organism: Deltaproteobacteria bacterium (assembly GCA_023250585.1). GTDB lineage: Bacteria > Bdellovibrionota_F > JAHFAK01 > JAHFAK01 > JAHFAK01 > JAHFAK01. Next base: position 4,876 of record JAHFAK010000016.1, on the reverse strand, counting down.
ATGAAATGCTTCGTTTTGATGGAGAAACGGGGCCCTATCTCCAATATACTAACGTTCGTATTTTAAGCTTACTTCGAAAATATGAAAAAGATATTGAAGATCTTGATTGTGAATTTTCAAAACTCGAAACTATTGACGAATTTTTACTTGTCAAAGAACTCTATAATTTTCGTACAATTCTTGTGAAAGCTGCTTCGGAATATGAACCATATTATATAGCAAAAGGTCTTATTGATATAGCAAAACGATACAATAAATTTTATACCTCTCACCAAATTCTTAAAGTAAAAAAATCTATTGCAGAAGCGCGAATTGGATTATCGTATTGTACACATATAATTCTTAACCTTGGTTTATCATTATTAGGCATCCAAGCGCCTTCTCAAATGTAGTATAAAACAAGCAGGTGAAAGAACATACAACTTCTTGTAATCAGAAGAATAATTTTCTATTGTGTTTTTCTCAACTTTATAGTAAATAGTAATTAATGTTAAAAGCACAACAAGCTAAAGAGATTCTCTTTGAAATTTCATATTTTCTAAATAAGAAAAATGAAATTAATAGAATTATCAGTGATCTTCAAACTAATCTTAAAGATGATCTGCCCTTAACTACGCTGAAGAATAATGAAAAAAAACAACTACTTCTCACCCAACGAGATGAGCTCAGTGACAAATTTGAGAATTTAAGCCTCATTTTACCTGATACTTTTAATAGAGATATCAATAAGCTCATGACTAATCTCGAAAAGGCAAAAACGGATATTACACATTTAATTAAGGATCCACAGCCCAATGGTAAATGTGAATCACTGACTCGTTTACTTGAAGAAACAAAAATAGGTTTGGGCGCATTGGTTGAAGCTCATATTGCCGCTCGATCAGACATAGCCTCTCCTAAACAACTGATTACTATCGAAGAAAAATTAAAGTTAGAGAGTGGAATTATCATTTTCGAACGAAATTCATTACAGCTGTATCGTAGACTTTGGCATATGTTTGGGGGATTTTCAGTTGCTTTTTGCTACTGGTATTCAGGAATAACTAAAGATTACGCCCTCATTATTCTTGGCTTCATTACTATTGCCACCGTTGCCATTGATAGCCTACGGCTGGTATTTAAGAGTCTCAATGAGAGAGTCTTACGAGATTTTCGACTCATTATTCGCGAGGATGAAAAAAACTCATTGAGCGCAATGACGTATTATCTTGTTGGTAGCTGGCTTTCTATTTTTCTCTTTCCTCCATTTATTGCAACGCTTGCCATATTTTTTCTCGCTTTTGCAGATCCAATTGCATCAATTGTTGGGATTAAATATGGACGAAAAAAATGGAAATGGGGAAAAACATACGAAGGCTCACTGGCTGCTTTTTTTACCTGTTTTTTCTTGAGCTTTATTTTTCTTTTAGGATTTTTTGGAGATTCTCTCCTTAAAACATTTTTATTCTCGACCACATTTGCTTTGGCGGGAACTTTTGCCGAAACTTTTCCTTTAAAAATAGATGATAATCTTGCAATTCCAATAGTGTCAGGAACAATAATGTGGTTTTTCTTTTTATTTATCTAACACATGCATCGTATTATCCCCGACTCTCATTATAATAGCATAACCCAAAATAATGTACGGCCACTTACACGACAAAATCCTTCTCCAAAATCATACTACGATCTTGTTGTTATTGGAGCAGGAACTGCAGGTCTCGTCACTGCTGCTGCGGCTTCAACTCTTGGCGCTTCAGTAGCGCTCATTGAGCGTAATTTTATGGGCGGAGATTGCCTTAATTACGGCTGTGTTCCTTCAAAGGCTCTTATTAGTAGCGCTCGCGTAAGTAAGACAATTAAAAATGCGCAAGAGTTTGGAGTTCATGCATCCATAACACATATTGATTTTGCATCAGTTATGGATCGCATGCGCCAAAAACGTGCGGAGATAAGTGTTAATGATTCCGTTGATCGTTTTACAAAATTAGGCGTTGAGGTTTTTTTTGGAGAAGCACGGTTTGAAGACTCACATACTGTACGTGTTACCGATAGTAAACTGAAATTTCGTAAAGCCGTTATTGCCACCGGCACTCGTGCATATATACCCGAGGTTCCTGGCCTAAAAGAAGCAGGATACGAAACCAATGAAACAATTTTTAATCTTACTAAAAAACCTGAAAGTATATTTATTATCGGCGCTGGTCCAATTGGATGTGAGTTATCACAAGTCTTTAATCAATTAGGATCCACCGTCTATTTACTTCATAATAAAATTCATATTCTTGATCGTGAAGATCGAGACGCTGCTGAAATTATTCAACGAACATTTCTCAATGAAGGAATTAATATAATTTTAAATGGAATAATTAAGAAAGTCGAAAAAAATGATGCTAAAAAAATCGTTCATTATGAGGTTGATGGAAAAAAATATTCACAAGAGCTAGATATGATTCTTCTTGCTTCAGGAAGAGTTCCGAATGTTGAAGGGCTGAATTTAGAAGCTGCAAGAGTTGACTATGATCTAAAAAGTGGCGTCAAAGTAAATGATAATTTGCAAACAACGAATAAAAAAATCTACGCAGCTGGAGATATTTGCTCGACTTACAAATTTACTCATATTGCCGATTTTCTCGCCCGGATTGTTGTTCAAAATGCTCTTTTTGGGCGCAAGAAAAAGGTATCAGATCTCATTATTCCATGGTGCACATATACAACACCTGAAATCGCCCATGTGGGAATGTATGCACATGAAGCAGAAACAAAAGGCATAGCTATCAATACTTTTAAACTAGAATTATCCGAAGTTGATCGCGCAGTTCTTGCAGGCGAGAGTAATGGTTTTTGTAAAGTTCATGTACAAAAAGGTACAGACAAAATTCTTGGCGCAACTATAGTAGCTCACGAAGCGGGAAATATGATCAGTGAATTAACGCTTGCATTGCAATACAATATTGGACTCTCAAAAATTGCCAATGTCATTCATCCCTATCCAACCACTGCTGAAGTTATTCGTAAAATTGGTGATGCGTATAATCGCACAAAACTTACACCAACAACTAAAAAAATACTTAAGTTACTTATGAAGATTTTCACCTGTCATTAGCGAAGTAACTGAAAAATAGACATGGAAAAAGTCATTACGAGCGTGCTCCCTCACCTGTCATTGCGAGGAGGACACGTTTTCTTGTCCGACGAAGCAATCTCAAGCAGGGTTCGGGATAAACTCCGCAATCTCACATATTTAAGAGGGGAGATTGCTTCAAACCCTTCAGGTTTTCGCAATGACAGTCGATTTGGACATTTCAGTCTTCTAATGCTATTTTTATATTTCGCTTAAGCGCTTCATGACAAATTCATAGCCAAGGGTCTCTAAAAACCATCCTGCTTTCGGACCACGAGTTTTGCCCAAGAAAATAAGATAAATCGCTTCGAAACCTTCTTTTGGTGAAAGATTCATTTCCTGAATTATTGAATAGAGAAGGTTATGAATTTCTTCTCCTGTTAGAGTGGAAGTAAATTTTTCTCGAAATACATAGAGAATTTTTTTCTGATTTTCATTTAATTTTTTAGCCTCTTCGGGAAGGTTTGTCTTGAGTTCAAATTTTACCTCATCCGGAGCGAATTTTCTCACCCAGTTATATGCATAATCCGCACGTGAACGCAGCCCTTCTTCATGGAAATTTGTATATCCTGTTCTTTTGAGAATATCTTTAATGAGATTAAAATTGTTATTGGTCATTTGCACAAGTGTCACCATGTGCTTATACGGGATACCGACTGGCTGTATTTCTTTAAGCTTCGAAAGTGTAAAGGCTCGCTCATTTTTATTACTTTCACCGTCATCATATTCATTAATTAAATTAAAAATGGGAAGTCCGGGATCAAAAACAAAAGCTTTTTTTGGTTGTGTTTTAAAAATCATATAGCGCAAAACTTCAGAAGGAACGACTTCAAGCATTTCATCAATAGTCACAACATTTCCTTTGCTCGATGACATGTCACCTTGGCCTTTTAGACTAATCCATTCATAGACGATAGGGAAGGGCGCTTCTTTTTCAAAAACTTCTTTTATAATACGTTTGCCGGTATCATAGGATCCTCCTTCGGTTGCATGATCTTTACCAAATGGCTCAATGCTCACACCAAGCACACTCCAACGCGCAGGCCAATCAATTCGCCAGGTAAGTTTTCCATTGCCTGCAATAGGCACAGTCCGTGAATCTCCGCATGTGCATTCATAGGTAATTGTTTCATCTTTTTCCGAAAAACCTGTAAGTTTTGTCGTAGTGTTCTTACCACATTTTGAACAAAGTGGCAGAAACGGACTCCAGGTTTCATTGGTTTCTTTTCCTGTTTCTTCATTGAGAATTTTTTTGATCACGTCCGTCTTTTTAAGTGCCGCTAGAACTACCTTATTCATTCGAGCTGTAGCATAGAGATCACTTGCTCGCAAAATATCTGCTTCAATTCCCAATTTTTTTAACGATACAAAAAATGGTGTTAAAAAATGCTCAGCATATGAAGCATGTTTTGTGCACGGGCACGGAACTTTATTCAGGGGCTTTCCGACATGGGCTTCGTATGATGAATCAAGAAAAGGATATACTCTTCGAAGCGCATCATTATCATCAGCAACATAATTAAATTTTACTATATGATTTCGTTCTTTTAAAATTCGATACACAATATCACCGGTCAGGACTTCACGCATGTTGCCAATATGAATTGGTCCCGACGGTGTAATTCCGGTACTGAGTGTGAATGCACTTTTTGTTTTTACTATTTCATCGACAATGTCGTCTGCCCAAAAATTTTCTTGCCCCATATAATTCCTTCATAATGTTTTAAAGCTTAGTTAATGTAATAGAATATGAAAGAATTGCAAGCAGGAAAA
>JAHFAK010000015.1 GCA_023250585.1 Deltaproteobacteria bacterium | reverse complement strand
TAAATTCCCAGGTAGGCTTTTTTTACATCTTCATTAGCCAGAAGATTTTTTCCTGTATCGTGCATAATGATTGATCCATTTTCGATAACATAGGCACGATGAGAAATACGAAGGGCTACATTAGCTTCTTGAGCAACGAGCATAATGGTTATATTGCTTTCTTGATTAATTTTCTGAATGGTTGTGAAAATTTGAGAAATAATGATAGGCGCAAGTCCTAACGATGGTTCATCCAGAATCAATAGCTTTGGTCGTCCCATGAGCGCTCGTGAAATGGCAAGCATCTGTTGCTCCCCACCGCTGAGTGTTCCGCCATCTTGTTTTTTTCTTTTTGCTAAGATAGGAAACAAATCAAAAATATATTCTAAATCGCGTTTTATTTCTTTTGTATCTTTTCTTAAAAATGCTCCTAAATCTAAATTTTCAGAAACCGAGAGCGAAGGAAAAATATGTCGACCTTCTGGTACATGACCTATTCCTCTTTTGACAATTAGCTCTGGGGGCAAATTACTGATTTTCTCATTTTCAAAATATACTTCTCCTTCGCGTGGTTTAACAAGGCCAGAGATAGTTAAAAGCGTCGTCGTTTTGCCTGCACCATTTGCGCCAATTAATGAAACTATTTCTCCTTTATATACTTCTATATCTACATTTTTTAATACGCGGATAGTATCATAAAACGTGGTAACATTCTGCATTTTCAAAAATGGTTGTTGCATAAACTGTCTAAATATTTTCTCCCAGATATGCCTTTATTACGAGGGGATTTTTTTGTATCTCTTCGGGCGTGCCTTCGGCGATTTTTTTACCATAGTCCATAACAAATATTTTCTCAGATAAATTCATAATAAAATGCATATCGTGATCAATGAGGAGGAGTGCAATATGTAAATCCTTTTTTATTTCCTTGAGAAGATCCATAAGCTCTGCTGTTTCTTTGGAATTCATGCCTGCCGCTGGTTCATCTAAAAGAAGCAAAAATGGTTTTGTCGCGAGCGCACGCGCAATTTCTAATCTTTTTTGATAACCATATGATAAATTTTTTGCATACTCATATTGTTCATCGACAAGATTTACTTTTTTAAGGAGTTCACGGCTATCATGAATAATGCGCGCTTCTTCGTCTCGAGTTTTTTTACTCCTTACCATAGCAGATATAATACCTGCTTTCGCATGACAATGTCGTCCGATCATTACATTTTCTAGAACCGTCATATTTTTAAAAAGACGTATATTTTGAAAAGTCCGTGCCATACCTTTTCGTGTAATAATATTTGGTTTTAATCCATTAATTTTTTCTTTCATCTGTGTATAAGGATTCTGAATAAAAATATTCCCACGTGTAGGGACATACACCCCCGTAATGCAATTAAAAAGTGTAGTTTTCCCCGCGCCATTGGGGCCGATAATTGCGACGACCTCTTTTTCATAAAATGTGATATTAATTGAATCAAGAGCCTGCAGACCACCAAATTCCATCGAAAGATTTTGAATTTCTAGTATTTTATTGTGAGACATCATAGTCCGTTTTATAATTTTTTTTTACATTGCCGATTAAGCCATGAGGTTTAAAAATGATGATTACAACCATAGATAAACCAAAAACAATCATTCTATAGTTTCCAAGCTCACGCAAGTATTCGGGAAGTAAAATTAAAATAAGCGCGGCAATAATAATACCACTAATTGAGCCCATGCCTCCTAGGACGACAATGGAAAGCATAATAACTGATTCAATAAAAGTAAAACTTGCTGGATTGATAAAGGTTGTTTTTGCCGCAAAGAGAACACCCATCATTCCCGCCCATGTTGCACCAAGCGCAAAGGCGCTGAGTTTTGTTTTTGTTTTATCAACACCCATTGCTTCACAGGCAATTTCATCTTCTCGTAATGCCTGCCATTCACGTCCTATTTTTGAATGCTTGAGTCTATTCACCATAAAGATAGTAAAAAAGACAAATCCAAGCGCGATAAAATAAATGTACGTGGTTACATTATGAGGTGAAAACTCGATGCCAAAAAAAGTTGGACGAGGAATTTGCGATATTCCGCTTGGCCCAAAAGTCAATTCATCCCAGTTTTCAAGTATAAGTCGTATTATGGTTCCAAAGCAAAGCGTTACAATGGCAAGGTAATCACCGCGTAAACGTAAGACAGGAAAACCAAGAAGAATTCCTGCAAGTGCTGATAACAATGCAGCAATGGGAATGGCGAGCCAAAATCCAATACCAAAATGGTAATTGAGCAGCGCATATGAATATGCACCAATTGCATAAAAGGCAGCATATCCAAGATTCAAGAGTCCCGCAAGTCCAACAATGATATTAAGACCCAACCCCAAAACAATATACATGAGAGCAGTGGTCATAATATTTACGTGGTAATTCGAAAAAAGAAAAGGGAATATAATTGAAAAGAATAAAAAAGCAACGATCACTGATGTTGGTATTTTTCTATCCGCAAAAAATAATTTTTTTGAAAGAGATTTTTTTTTATTACGGGCTTGATAAAAACGTACAAGCAATGAGATGCAGAAAGTTCCGATTCCAACCCACAGCATATTTTTCCATTCCCACAAGATACTGTGAGTCTCAGGATTTATTTTTATCACCATGAGAGGAAAGGTTAGAAACATAAACCATAGTGATATGAGAAATGATTTTTTTATTTCTTTGAATGAAAACATTAGGGTACCTCTCATAACTCTGTTTTATAGGTGACCTCTAAAAAGTGTCCAGATACGAGGCGGCCATACATGAGCAACCGGAGCGTATATGCCAATACGTGAGGATTGCGAATGGGTGGACAACGAAGTAGATGGATAGTTTTTAGAGGTCACCATTATACTTTTTGATCTCGCTTTTTACCGAGTATTCCTTCTGGTCTAAAAATTAATAATAAGACAAGGATTGCAAATGCAAAAACATCCTCATAGTCGCTTGAAACATAACCCGTGGCAAAGCTTTCAGTACATCCAAGAATGATGCTGCCCAAAACTGCGCCGGGAATATTGCCAATCCCACCAAGCACGGCAGCCGTGAAAGCTTTTATGCCTGCAATGAAGCCTATGAAAAAATTTATTTGTCCTATGTGTGACGCGATTAGAACTCCCCCAATTGCTGCGAGACATGAACCAATGATAAAAGTAACAGAGATGATATAATTTATATTAATACCAAGAAGCATTGCCATCATTCGATCTTGGGCCACTGCTCTCATGGCTTTACCGATTTTAGTGTACTTGATCACAATCGTTAATATGATCATGACGATTGTAGTTATAACTAAAATGAGAAACTCAGAGGGAAATAAAATATGGGATATCGAATTCAAAAATGCAAAGTCCGGAATAAGATTGGGAAAAGGTACGAATGATGAAGTTTGTGCGAGCATTACATAGTTTTGAAGAACGATAGACAATCCTATTGCACTTATAAGAGGTGATAATCGAGGCGCATTTCGTAATGGCTTATACGCGAGTTTTTCAAGAGTAAAACCATATGCAGCTGCGTATACAATTGCTAAAGAGGATGCTATTGCAAACGTAGCAAGAGAATTAAGTCCATAAGCATTGAGAACACTTGCAAAGATGAGAGCAATAAAAGCGCTGATCATATAAATTTCACCATGAGCAAAATTTATAAGTTCGATAATTCCATATACCATTGTATAGCCGAGAGCAATCAGTGCATAAATACTGCCTCTGATAAGTCCACTTAAAAGGAGTTCTAAAAAATATTCCATACTCTCTCGACTAACATTTATTCCTCTTCAATGTGTATATTTTATTTCACTTCGACGAATTTACCATCTTTAACTTGATACATGGAAAAGCCGGCACCGATTACATCTCCTTTTGCATTGAAACGTATATCACCAATTGGAGTGTCAACCGTAGTAGTTGTCAGCGCTTTTTTGACTTTGTCATAATCGGTAGAACCAGCTTTCTTCACTGCATTGATAATTGCGAGAGTGGCAGAGTATCCTTCAAGAAAAAATGCTCCAGGCTCTACACCAAAAGTATCTTTTAATTCTTTTTTTGCTTGAATCGTTAAAGCTCTTTGTGAAACGTCGCGTGGACCGCTGGCATATACGCCTTCTGCATTCTTTTGTGCTGTTTTAATAAATGTTTCATCTTTCAAACCATCTGCACCAATAAATGCAGCCATGATCTTTTTTTTCTTCATTAATGCTACGATTTTGGCTGCTTCAGGATGGTAGCCACCCCAGATAACTACATCAGGATTTACTTTTTTAATCTTTTGTACAATTGCAGAATAATCAACTGCTCCTGGGGTAATACCTTCAAAAAGAACAACGGTTGCTTGACCATTTTTTTCTATATGGTTTTTTGCAAGAGTTGCCGCTCCTTTGCCGTAATCGCCTTTGTCATGAATAATTGCAATCTTTTTTGCTTTTAAATGATTTATAGCAAACGTAACTTGTAACATTGCTTGCGCATCATCATGGGCAATTGTTCTAAAAAAATTAGGATAATCTCCACTTACGGTAAGATCAGTATTTGTAGCAGACGGAGATATAGTAATTATATGGGCATCTTTGTAATGCTCGAGCGCTGCTTTTGTAGCGCCAGAACAGGTGTGCCCAATAATAAAATTCACCATCGGAGTTAATTTCATTGCGGCATTCGTTGCAAGTTCCGGTTTACACATTTCATCTTCAGGCAGCATAACAATTTTTTTGCCGAGTAAACCTCCTGATTTGTTGACCTTATTTACCACAAGTTCAACAGCTTGTTTTGTTGGGATACCATATGAAGCAAGATCGCCGCTATACGATCCGGGAACACCAATGGTAATGACATCAGATTTTGCAAAAGCACCTACCGATACAAAACATACAAGAATTAAAGATAGAATAGTATTTTTCATGGATCTTCTCCTTATTGATTAGACAATATATGCGCTCAAAACTTCTTGAGTCTTTACCGGATTATCTACAACCATAACAAAAAATGCATGGTGTGTATCTTTATTAATTATAACAGCTGACATAATATTAATATTTGTTTTTGCTAAAAGCTTTGTAACTTCTGCCAATGCGCCGGGTTGATTTTTAAGTTTAATGATGACGCTTTCTTCTTCTAAGACATGATATCCATTATTTTGAATAACACTCAGTGCCTTTTTTTGATCAGAGCTCATAAGCATGATCATTGCTTTGTCGCCAAAAGTAGTAGCAACAATATCTTCGACGTTAATACCTTCTTTTGCAAGCAGCTTTGAGAGAGCATATAAAATTCCAGCTTTATTTTCAGTAATAATTCTAATTATATTTTTATCCATAGTATGCTCCTATTTTGAGTTAAAAAGGTCATTAAGAAATGCATCTAGTTTAGCTTTTGTTACGTGCTGTAAAACAACAATATGAGCCCATTTATCAGAAATTGCGAGTTGCCATTTTTCTATAAGTTTTTTAGAAGGTTTTTTAAAATAAACTGTATTGGAACATTGATTCAGGCATGAAGGATAATGAGCTTGTTGCAGTTTTGTATAGAGATACTCGCTCATTTTTAGGCATTGTTCGACTTCTTGTCGGAAACCCTCAAGGCCTCGCGTTTTAATTGCATACCATAAAATAAGTGGCGTATGACCGTTGCGAGATCCTAAAATAGTGGTATCAAGTGTTCCAATGTATTCAATTTTTCTTTCGATTCTTTTTGTATATTCTTTTTTGGTTAATACAACTCCGCAGGGGATTGGTGAGCCAATAAATTTGTGCCCGGAGATAGCGATGCTGCTAATATGTTTTTTAAAACTTAATTGAGCCGCATTTTTTATAAAAGGAACCATCATACCAAAAAGAGCAGCATCTGCGTGAATATAAAAATTATGTATATTATTTCTTTGGAGGATTTCGTAGATACGATCAGAATTATCGATGGCACCTTTCATTGTCGTTCCAATATTCAGACTGCAAATCGCTGGATACTGTCGATTGACCGTAATTATTGCCTCAAAGTCACTATAATCTATTTCTCCATATTGATCGGAACGAATCATGATATATTTCATGTTGAGAATACGAGCAATTTTTTGAATGGAATAATGCGAATCTTCAGAAAAGTACAATATGCCTTGTGGATAAAACTCGCGTGCCATGAAGAGTCCATATAAATTTCCTTCGGTTCCACCGGAAGTTACATACCCCCAAAAATTATTTTTTGGTAAGTTATAGAGTTTTGCGAAAAATTCGAGCACCTCGCGTTCATACTTTCTTGTATTGACGCGATACAGTGATTCAATAAAAGGATCGCCAATATTGTTGAGGGGAAAATAAAAGAAATCAAAGAGCTCTTTATAGTGTAAATCTGTATTGCAGGGATAGCCGAGAAATGAGGAAGTAGTTTTCTTTAAATTCTTTTTTAATCCATCAAGTTCTTTTTGTATCGTCGTATTATTCATAATTATGAAAGAATTCTTTATTTTCCAAATACAGATCGCCTATAATATCTATGTGCACCATACATTATGGTACTTTTAATAAAAAGACAAGAAAAAGGATAGGTATGATCAAAGCTTCTAGAAAACCTCAAGGGCATATTGTTTATCTAAAGTATTCTTCAAAAATTCTTAAAAATAATCCATTACATGATCCTCACGCCAGAAAAATTGGCATATATCTTCCTGCTGAATATGAAATGCATCCTAAAAAGCGGTATCCACTTTTTATGTATCTCGCAGGATTTACGGGCTCGGGGCTTGATGCTCTTAATTGGCGGAATTTTACGGAGAATCTCCCTGAACGTTTAGATCGTTTAATGTATGAAAAAAAAATGGGCCCCGTGATTGTTATTTTTCCCGACTGCTTTACGCGCCTTGGTGGAAACCAATACATTAATTCCACAGCAATTGGAAATTATGAAGATTATCTCATTGATGAAATTATTCCATGTGTTGAAAATCAATTTAGAACTTTTAATCATCGAGATAAACGAGCATGTTTTGGACATTCTTCGGGAGGATATGGATCGCTCATGTATGGAATGAAACGACCTGATGTGTGGGGAGCTATTGCATGCCATGCAGGCGATATGCATTTTGATCTTTGTTACCGCACGGATTTTCCGGCGGTATGTACAACACTTGGTAAGTATAATGGATCAATACAAAATTTTTTAAAGACATTTGAAAAGGCAAGTAGACCGAGCCGTGAAGATATTGAATTACTTATGACGATAGCAATGGCTGCCAGTTATGATGCTGATAAAAATACTCCGCTTGGTTTTCATTGGCCTGTTGATTATTTTACTGCCGAAATTGATGAAAAACGCTGGAAGCATTGGAAGGCGCATGATCCACTTCATATAGTTGAAAAATATGTTGATAATTTGCGTAAACTTAATCTTCTGTATTTAGATGTTGGAAATAGAGATGAATATCGTATGCACTTTGGAGCACGGCTTTTGGTTAATAAACTAAAACGCTTAAAAATTAAGCATTTTTATGAAGAATTTAATGATGGACATTCAGGAACTGCCTATCGTTTTGATATATCTTTGCCTATGCTTTATAGCGCATTAATAAAGAGCTGAAAAGGCAGCCTCAAAAATTATTTATTGCAATGAAATTCTTTCTTTGTTAAATTATACATGTATTTTGAATGTACTCATAAACATAATTTTATGCAAAACGTTACATTAGAACTTCAAGAAGTCATTAATGAAGGCAAGCAAGATGGGCTTGAGTCAGCGTTACGAGAGTGCGTATTTTTACTCAAAGCTCAATGTGTCTTTATTGCTGATAACAAAGGTAAAGTAATTTTTTCTAAAACGAAAGAAGAGGATTTTTCAAGATTCTCTCTTGCATCGTTTAGTCTTAATGCGCTTCATTGTCTGCGATCATTTTCTACAATGATAGAAAAGAATAAAAGCGAATCCCTTCTTTTCACTGGAGAATATGTATCCAGCTATTTTATTTTGCTGAGCCAGAGTACCGTCTTAGGTATTATTTTTTCAAATGAAGTACCTTTTGGTTTTATTAAATTAAAAACGAAAAAACTTATGACTGAAATACAAAAACTTGTTGGACCTCCAGAAAGGTCAGAGAAAACACTCTATCTCATGGATAGAGACGGCAGTGTATTAAAAGAAGCTACACGTAAACATTGATAGGTAGTATGATACGAAGTCAACGAAGTTAGCGTTTGAATGCTACTTCGTAACAGAAAGGATTCGCATGTCATTTATAAATCATTCAACCAAAGAAATTAATTGCAAGGTTGTATACTATGGACCGGGGTTAAGTGGTAAAACAACCAATTTGCAATTCATTTATAAAAAAGTAAACCCTGAATCAAAAGGAAAAATGATCTCTTTAGCCACTGAAACTGAACGTACACTCTTTTTTGATTTTTTACCTTTAGAGTTGGGCGAGGTAAAAGGTTTTAAAACACGATTCCATCTATATACCGTTCCGGGTCAGGTATTTTACGATGCTTCTCGCAAGCTTATTCTCAAAGGCGTTGATGGCATTGTTTTTGTCGCTGATTCTCAGGTAGAACGTATAGAAGCAAATCTTGAAAGTTTGGAAAACTTAAAGCTCAATCTGAAAGAGCAAGGGTACGATTTGGAAACTCTTCCGCATGTTATTCAGTATAACAAAAGAGATCTTCCAAATATTACTGAAACAAAAGAACTTAGAGAACTTTTAAACACCTATCATTGCAAAGATTTTGAAGCAAAAGCAATTGAAGGGGTTGGGGTTTTTGAAACGCTTAAAGAAATCGCCAAAGCTGTTCTCACCGGCCTCCGACAAGAAATGAAAGAATAAAAGAACCTCTACAAAGGCCCATCTGGCGTCGTTGCACATAAAACCACAATCCTCACATACTATCAAAGTATGCTCCGGTTGTGGATTTACGTGCGCCTCGCATCTGGACCTTTGTAGAGGTTCCTCAATGATATTATTCAGTGCTGCCAGCGTCAAACGATGGATCAATCTCTCGTATTTCTTCAATAACAGCAGCAATATTTTGTTCTATTTTTTGTCGAAGTGAATTTTCAGGATAATCTTTATTAATTTTACGTAACATTTTGAGTGCTTTCATAAGCGTTTCTTTCTTTTTATCAGCATCTTTCATTTTGCGTGCTTGTAATAATATATTTGCTGCTTCGGTACGTTCTTCCTGGGCTAATTTATCTTTTGTTTTCTTAATATACTCATGTGCTTCGTCTTCAAACGTAGTGCCTTGAAGGCTTTCAAACTTTTGTAATGCATCTAAAAGATTTCGACTGTTTTGTGCATTTTCATAAATAGCAACTGCTTCGTTAAAAACAACTTTCTGATCGTCATATACGCCAATGCGTTGCTCCATCGAAATATCCTTAAGATTTTCCGCAAGCGTCGATACATAATTTTCCACCTTCAGTCGTGTCTCTTCTTGAGGCCATACATCTTTATAGGTATTTCTTACTTCAAGAAGCATGTTATATGCTTCTTGAATTTTGTGTTCGGTTATTAAATTTTCAGCCTGCTGAATCTTTGCTTCAATTTCTTCAGTCATTCCACTATTAATTTCAAGCGATAGCTCTCTCAGGGTTTGAGCTTCTTCGACACTGGTAACTTGGTTTGAAAGTTGGTTATGCATGACTCGGGCTTGGATCAATAATTTATTCGCAATTAATGCACGCAACGTTGAAATTTTTTCAGATTCAGCGGATGGCTTTTTTTGCTCTTCTTCTTTTTTTGGTACCAAAAGAGGCGTAGGAATAGTATTTTTTTGAATATAACTATTAAAGTTAAATAACAGTGCAAACTTATTACTCGTTAAAAGATCAAAGTGAAATTGAAGAAGCTTTCGATATTCTTCATTTGAAAGTGCACCTTGGCTTTTGAGAGCATTAAGAAGACTCAGCGTATATTCATGTTCTTTAATCAGAGCATTGAGAATCTTTATTTGATTTTTTATTTCTGAAATATCACTTGGTTTGAGAAGATTTCTCTTTGTTTCAAGAAGCTGGGCCCCCTGGAGTTTTTTTTCGTAAAGATTTTCGAGATGTATTCGTATCTGTACTTCAATATTTGCAAGCTTTCGAACGTAGTCATTGTCGATTCTGCTATACTTCGGTGCACAGGAAAATATCAGCAACATAAAAACAAAACTATAGATTATTTTTTTCATATTAGTTCGCTGGTTTTAATGGAAGCTCTTTAAGATTAATAAACTCTTTGACGAGCTTTTTATCATCTTTATTAGCAGAGGGCTTAGTAATAATAGCCTTAACTCGAATAACGGGGTCTGGTTGTTCTACCACATTTTCGATAGTGATATCTAAGCTTTCTTGAGGCTTAACATCGATGAGATAGCGTGCTTGTTGTTTTTTAAAAATGAGATTATTTTCAAAAGGAAAACTGAGAGTAAAAATAATGCCGAGTTCGTAGGGGCCACTCTTAATGCTACGATCAATAATTATACCTTGTTCATCAGGAAAAAAATCTTGATTATCAATACTTACACGAGTTTCAAACTTCATGTTATTCAGCTTGTCTTCATCCAATTGCAGTGAGGCATAGGTGTTTTGTGGTTTATCTGCTGATTTTCCTGGTTCACTGAATTGCGCGAGTTTTGTTTCTTCGGTAATTTTTAAATGTCCCATGTATAATGATTGTTTTTGAACCAGTATTGTTTGAAGATAACTTTCCAAATCAATTGTTTGAGCAATACGCTCAAAATTAAATCGTTTTTCTTGACCTAAAATTTTAATTCCCGATTTTGTTTCGTATGCACGAAGATGCAGTTCAATAATACGTTCGGTCTCGCTTTTTTCTAAAATAACTTCACCATCTATAACAATTTCAACATTATATTCATTGAGCAAGGTTTTACCAAGGTCAGAAGTAATAATACCGATATTTGTGAGGTTTAATTCCGCATAAGCTTTTTCTTTTTTCACTTTATCAATGTGGCGTAGGCCTTTTTTTCCGGTGAATTGTTCATACAGAAAATCGCTAAATATTTTGGAGAGTATCGTTGTATTCTCTTGGTCATTACGAAAATCAAGTACGAGAATATCAATTTGATCATTATAGTAAGGAGAGTAATACTTGTCGGTAATTTTTTGTAGAAATTCTTTATAGAAGTTTCGAAGTTCAGTTCTTCCACTTTCAAGAACCACATCGCGAGTTTCTGTTCCTAAATCAATTTCTTTTTTTTGTGAACTGCACGTAGAAAGTAAACAGAAAGATAAAATTAAAATTACTTTTGATTTCATAAAATAAATAATAATTCAAAACTAAGGATATTAAGGATATTATAGAAAAAAACACAAAAATAGCAAAGAAAATAGACTGATATTCGTAATAGTTCAGTTAATGGGGGGATTAAGTAATTTTTCTATGGAACTGGATCCCGCGGTCAAGCCACGGGATCCATCTTCATTTTTCCCATTAACTGAGCTGTTACACTGATATTCTGGAATAGCCATCTGTACACTTTTTGCATATAGATACCTCATTCTCAGAGTGCACTATTAAAATACTTGCATTTTCTTAGATGAAATATTAATAATTTCGACTACTTAAAAAGATTAATATTTGGCATGGATTTTGTATTAAAAATAGAGTAGCGAGTAATTATTTTAATGGAGTAAAGCTATGGTCAATAAAATTACAATTTGTAAGGATGATAACTGTAATGATATGCAGATCATTAACGGTTATTGCCGGTTACACTATTTAAAAAATTGGAGAAAAATTAAAGAGGCTGAATGTCTCCAAAAGAAAGTAAGCTTTTCTGATTTTATTAAGCAAGCCAGTGAAAAGCTCAAAAACAAAGTCGAAGGCCAAGAACCTCAAGAGGCTGATAAAACAGGTTGGACGGAGCGTAAGATGACTGACTTAAGTGTTGACTTCCAAGAAATTGCTACTGATTTAGAATTTGATGCGGAACTTGAGAATATTTTAAATGGCCTCAAAGTTGTGCCGGAATAATTGATTGTTAAGGGAATCTCTAAAAACTACCCATCTACTTCGTTGTCCACCCATTCGCAATCCTCACGTATTGACATATACGCTCCGGTTGCTCATGTGTGTACGCCTCGTATCTGGGCACTTTTTAGAGATTCCCAAAAAACATAGTTATTAGAGATTCCTCCCTTAATCCTCTTCCAGTGTGCAGCGTTCATCAAAAAAGCGTATATTTGTCTTTCTAAATTTTTTAAAACGATACGCAACGGTAACAAAGAGCGTGCCTAAAAAGATAAAGCCAGCCGAGATTAAAAAAAGCAGCAGTTTTGGAATGAAATAAATAATCAGGCCTAAAAGAATTAAAAGCGCTCCTGGAAAATAGATTAGTGGTGACTCGTTTTGAAATGAATATTCTTTTTCACCGACTCGTAACTTCATGAGATACCTCCCTTAAAAAAATCATTACAGCATTTAAGAATATTTTTTTCATCCTTAATCGCATGAAACCAATGTATTTCTTTATCCTTTTTATACCATGTCATTTGTCGTTTAGCAAATTTTCTTGTTTCTTGTTTCGTTTTTTCGAGAGCTTCTCTAAGAGAGATACCATGTTTGCATGCATCGATGAAATACGAATACGCAAAACATGCAAGTGGCTTGTGCTGTTTTCCATATCCCATAGCGAGCAGTTTTCGTACTTCGTCTTCTAATCCCGAATGCATCATATGATCAACACGATTATTGATTGCTTCATACATGACCGGACGTTCAAGAAAGAGGCCCATTTTTATATACTGATATTTTTTTTTGTTATAGGCATGCTCGTGTTGAAATTCAGAAATAGGCTTTCCGGTGAGATCAAAAACTTCAAGTGCGCGTATTATACGAAAACGATCATGATGATGAATGACACGGGCTTTTTCAGGATCAATAACAATGAGTCGTTCATAGAGTTTTTCCGTGTCTTCCATTTCTAATTTTTCACGAATTTCGAAAAGATGATCTTTCGGAAGATCAAATAATCCATGCGTAAGAGCTTTAATGAAAAAGCCTGTGCCCC
Organism: Deltaproteobacteria bacterium; assembly: GCA_023250585.1. Lineage (GTDB taxonomy): Bacteria > Bdellovibrionota_F > JAHFAK01 > JAHFAK01 > JAHFAK01 > JAHFAK01. Next base: position 13,734 of record JAHFAK010000015.1, on the reverse strand, counting down.
CGACAACAATGATACTTTTTCCTCTTTTGTGAATATCGCTTATAATTTTATCAACTGCTATTTCAAAATCTTTGGCGCTGAAATATTCATCAGGATTAATTACATCAATCATGTGATGAGGGATTTTTAATTGCTCTTTTTTTGAAGGCTTTGCAGTTCCAATATCGAGATGTTTATAAATCAGCATTGAATCGGCGGAAATAATTTCAGCGTTATGTTGCTGGGCAAGTAACAGAGAATAGTATGTTTTACGGCAAGCTGTTGGGCCAAGAAGAATCAGAAGTTTTGGTTTAGACTCTTGCATGAGGATTATATGAGTGAAGTTTTTTTCTCTTTGTTAAGATAATCCATAATTTTTTTGATTTCTTCTGATCTATCGCGTTTACAGAGCAGTAGGGCATCATCAGTATCAATAACAATGACATCCTCAATACCTATAGTGGCGACAAATTTTTTGCTCTTTATATACATTCCTTTAGAATCAAAATTGTAATGGTCGTTCTCAAAAATGTTTCCAGAAGTGTCTTTGTCAAGAAGCCGATAGATGCTATCGAAACTTCCAACGTCGTTCCATGTAAAATCACATTTATATGCCATAACATTGCGTACTTTTTCCATGATGCCATAATCGATGGAAATAGTTTCAAATGCGCTATACGCTTTTTTTAATTCACGACTATAATCTTTTTTAGTTAAATAGGGAGCAAGCTCATGTATTACCTCATAGATATGGGGAAGATGTTCTTCAAATGCCGTTAGAATCGTACGTACGTTCCATGCAAACATTCCCGCATTCCAAAGGTAATTTCCATTGTGAATAAATTTTTGTGCAGTTTCCACATCTGGTTTTTCAGTAAATGATTGTACTGAATAAAATGGGGAGCTAACAGAGGCTGTGCTTAATTCAATATATCCATAACCTGTGTGTGGAGAAGCAGGCTTAATACCTAAGGCGATAAGAGCATCATTATCATTGAGAAAATAATCAATAGCTTTTATATCTTCTAATAATTTTTCCTTTGGTTTGATTATATGATCTGAAGGCAGAATGAGCATCTTTTCGCAGGGGTTTCGCTCTGCAATCCACATTGCTGCAAATGCAATACAAGGAGCAGTATTTTTTCCTACCGGCTCAAGAAGAATATTTTCTTTTGGAAGCATGGAAGCTTCTTTGTAAATCAGATCTCTATGATCTTCTCTTCCTACAATCAGAATTTTTTCGTAAGGGAAATAATCACGTATTCTTTGTATTGTTTCATATAGTAATGAACTGTTGCCAGTGATTGATGAAAATTGCTTTGGTGATTTTTTTCGTGATAGTGGCCAAAAGCGAGTTCCGCTACCACCTGCCATAATTACTGCAAACATACGTATCCCTAATCTTTAAGAAATTTTTCTAGAGTTCCTTCTATGTCAGTCTGTATCTTTTTAAGGGTTGTTTCCGATTGAGCTTCAAATCGTAATACAAGCACCGGCTGAGTATTTGAAGCACGTACTAAACCCCAGCCATCCTGAAATTGAATTCGTGCTCCATCAATATCAATAACGGCATGTGTTTTTTTGTAATGCTCAGTAATTTTTGAAACAATAGAAAATTTCTTTGTATCTGGGCAATCAACACGAATTTCAGGTGTTTTAAAAGTTTTAGGAAGATCACGAAGCAGTTCCGAAAGAGGGACTGTATTTTTTGAGATGATTTCTACAAGCCGAGCAGCAGCATAAATTGCATCATCATAACCGAAATAGCGATCGGCAAAGAAAATATGTCCGCTCATTTCACCGGCAAGGAGTGCACCAACTTCTTGCATCTTTTCTTTAATGAGCGAATGTCCTGTTTTCCACATGATTGCTTTGCCCCCATGCTTTTCTATATCGTCATACATAACTTGTGATGATTTTACTTCAGAAATAAATGTTCCCTGTTTTTTAGCTTGTAAAATATCACGAGCAAAAAGGATCATGAGTTCATCGCCCCATAAAATATTTCCTTTATCATCAATGGCGCCAATGCGATCAGCATCTCCATCAAAAGCAATTCCAACATTGAGTTTTTTTTCTCGGACGCTTGTAATAAGGTCTTGTAAATTTTCGGGAACAGTAGGATCCGGATGATGATTCGGAAACTGCCCATCCATTTCAATAAAAAGTTCATCGCGAGGAGGCACGCCTAATTTTTTAAAAAGTTGTACAGCTACCGGGCCGCCAGTTCCATTGCCTCCATCAAGAGCAAATGAAATATTTTTATTGGAAATTTTGATGTCGTCAGCAAGGTGGTCAATATATGGGGTGATTATATCATATGACTGCAACGTTCCTCGTCCAATAATGAAATTTTTTGATTCAATAATTTTTTTTAACTCTTGAATTGTCTCGCCATGAATTGTTGTTTTTCCAATGGCAAGTTTAAATCCATTGTATTCGGCAGGATTATGACTTCCTGTAATGATTACCCCTCCATCGACATCAACAATATGATGAAGTGAAAAGTAGAGACAGGGAGTCGGAGTTATTTCTAAATCGATAATATGTATTCCCGTTGCAAGTACTCCATGAGCAAAGGCTTCATACAGAGCTACCCCACTTAAGCGACAATCACGCGCAAGAGTTATCGTATGTTTTTTTGCTGATCGCAACATCGTTCCATATGCTCGACCAATATTGTGAGCCACGTCGCGTGTTAAATCTTGATTAACGATTCCACGAATATCGTATTGTCTAAATATTTCTGAATTCATAGTGTACCTCTTGAATGATAAGAATATTTTGATTTTACATACAGGATTCGTAGTTACAAATCAACCGGAAGTCAGCGAGGGCACTTTTTAGAAATATAGGTGCCTTTGACACACAGTTGGTGGCAATGCTTTAATCATATGACAAAAGAAAGGAATCGAAACATGGTAATTAAACAGAGTGCAGAATTTCTTAATGATATTAATCAGCGATATTTTAATAGGGGGTTATCTGCTGATTTTCTTGCTATTCTTGCGAAACTTGAAACGTATAATAACCCGAAATATTTTGAAGGTGTGGATATTATTTTATCACGTTACCGTCAGGCTGGCTTGGGGATTACTGAATTATCGCCTCATTTCGTTTTTGAGTTAGCCGAAGGCCTGCCACGTAATACGTTTCTTGATTCTAAGGCACCATTCATTCCGCCCATTACAACCCCAGATCGGCATATGCGTATTGATCAGCTGATAGCAAGCCTTCCAGTACCGTCGGGCACGCGTCCGTGCCTCCTCGATCTTGGCTGCGGTTTTCCACCAATTACGACAGTGGAAGCAGCTGAGCGTTTATCGAACTGGAATGTTATCGGCGTGGATCCATCTTTTTATCCTTATCTTGTTACCAATAATCATGGTTATTATGGATGCTTTGATGGGCAAGAAAATTTACGTTTTATGTGGTCAGATGCTCTTCATCGTAAAGTGACATTACAAAATTCAGCAGATGAGATAACAAAAATTCGTGAAGATATAGTGAGCGCGGCTAAAAAGCTTTTTGCAAAATTCAAGACAGACAAACGTACGGACGAAATAGAAATAGAGGGGCATCATCTTTTTTGTAATCCGTTTAAACTCTATACTCGGCCGAATGTAACTTTTATGACTGGCAAAATTGGGAGTGTTGAGATTGATAATATCGCTGTCGCGCGTTTATTCAATGTCAGCGTTTACTATGATGAAACGTTCCGTCTTCAGACGCTTGATTGGATAAGTAAAATTTTAAAAGAAGGCGGCATGTTCTTTTGCGGTACTGACTGGATCAAAGGCCTCAGTTCTGCATATTTTACGTACAAAAAAGCAGATGGAGTGCTTAATGAAGTATCGTTTAGTTTCAGTATTGATTGTCTGTATCCTCTCCGTCCGTGGATCTTTTTTTCTATGCATCGCTCATATGCTGAAAAAGATACTCTCATCCGTTATTTGAAAATATTACGAGAGGATAAAAAATTTATTAATGCTTTTGATTCTCGTTTTGTAAAACTTGTTGAAGAACATGGATTGGGAAAAAAAGATCCCCAATCAAATCGTTGGTTACCTTTGACACAATCATTAGATCTTGCTGAATTCAATAACTCTGCGCTTGAAATTAATGAGCTATTAGAAAAAGAAGGCTATGTTGACCAAGCAGTTTTGGCTTTGCGGTCACATGGTATCAAGGCAGAGTGTAATGCGGTTAATCTTATTGAAGTCAAAAGTTAGAAGAAAATTTGACAAAATCATTTATGATCTTACGAATTCCAGAAGTTTTCTGTAGTCACCGCGGTCCGCAGCAACTAAAGCGTCAATATATCTTTTCCTGTCATCATTGTGGTGAATAAGATGAGCATTTCCCCAACTAAAAGCAGGCTGATGAAAAACATTTTTTTATGGAGTAATTTTAGAAAAGATTCATTGAGAATATCATGAGGTTTATGTTTTTCTACCCATGCAAGAGCTTCATTGATATTATCTTGTTCCCATCGATCGAACTCCGTTCGATCTGTCAGGTGTGTTAGTAAAAGCCCTTCACTCTCATCTGGGTGGAGCGGAGTTATTCCTTGAATTCGTTTTTGTCTAGTCATGTATATCCCAAAGCGATTTTGGCATTTCATTAATAATATCTTCAACAAGTTCTTTAAAAGACTTTTCTTTTTCACTTTCTTCAAGCTCTTGTTTTTCTAATCTCATGGTTTGGTTCGTACGTGCCATACGTTTTTTTGCAAGTTTCATAGCTTGTTTTTGTACCGTATGCGTAAGACTCACCCTGGGTAAAAACCCATAGACAAAAATACAATCGAGGGCTTGTGAAACTTTTTGAATCGTTTCTAAAGTAAGTTTTCCTCGTTTCTCGTCGTGTTCGATACGTGAGACCCGCTGTTTATTGACACGTAAACGACGAGCAAGTTGTTCCCCAGTCATGCCAAGCGCATTACGAATAGCTTGAATCCAGCCTTTTGGCGGAGACTGAAATGTCTTGAGGTAATCAAAATGTTTTAATGTTGTATCGAGCTGTTCTCGGACACGTTTTTTATACTTTGCTTGCATAGTAACCTCTGAATATTATTATCTATATATTTATAGACTATTTTACTATTTTAGTCAATATAAATATAGATATATTTATTATAAAGTCTATAAATATATAGATTATTTGTGGTTCTTTAAAAAATAGGTGTAAAAAATAGAAAAATAGGTGTGAAAGAAAAATAGGTGGAAAAATAGGTGGGGAAAAATAGGTGTGACGCTACTTCCCGACCGTTGGGGTGTAAGCATATTTATGTAACGAGGGTTGTAGGAGAAGATCCAAGTATTTTTTGTTGGTCAGAGAGAACCTAAATGCATATGATTCGACATTAAAACAATATAATTAAGAGCACGCATGAACTGATATCTTTCCAATTTTCTTCGAGGTTTAAAAGAAATAGCCGATTATTACAGCGTACTTAATACACTTTGTCTTCTAGATGATATGCATATACCTGAACGGGCGGGAAGTAGTGTCACACCTTTCCCTGCGATGATACCTCATTTGGGAATCGAGAGAGGATTAAACATATATGCGCCTGGAAGATGTGAGTATAATAATGTCAAGATATTAGTTGGTTTCTTATAAAGCATTAAAATCCCATTCATCAAAAGTAAATTCAGATTTGTTTTTGCTTTTCTTTACATAAACGACTGCTGATTTAAAATCGATTACATCATGTTTTTTTAAATTGAGGCTTAAAAAAAGCGTTGCTACTTCAGGAGCAAAGCTTTTTTTAGGATTATTTTTGATAATAAAATCAGTGAATCCTATGATATATTGATCTGTACTATAACCGGCAGTTGCATCGACTAAAATAGCACATTCAAATCCATTGGGGAGTTTTTCTTTAATCAAGTTTTGTATGAGAAATTCTTTCTTACTATTTATAGGTAGATCAGAATAAAATAAAAAAGCGCCAGTATCAGCTAAATGTTGATTAACTTGTTCTAAAAATATTCCTGTTACAAACTCTCCTCGTTCACCTCCATCACCAAAAACTGAAAAATATTTACTCAAACTTTCAGGTACGACATTGAAAGGGGGATTGGAGATAGCAAAAGTTAATTTTTCTCCGTTTAATTCTTTAGTTAGAGTATTGGTATCGTAGTTATTTAGAACAACAAATTTTGTATATACATTATTCAGTTGTGCGTTTAAAACCGATACATCCATACTATGATCATCGATTTCAAGTCCGATAGCTTTTTGTATATCTGGATAGAGCAGTAATAATGCGATTGCTTGAATTCCCGTTCCTGAACCAAAGTCAGCAACGATACCGTCAGAGTTTATTCTTTTTGTCTTATAATCTTGTTCTATCCTTCGTAATAATCTATGGCTTGTTTCCGATAACAACGCTGATGACTTTCCCTCAGGATTTGTATCACTCTTAATCAATCGTTCTTGAGGATAATCATTGAGGAGATACATGACTTTATTATTTGCTAATGAATAAGAATTTATCCAATATTTATTCAACGCTATTTTGTTTTCAGTAATAGTTGCAAGATCTAATTCAAGAAGAAGTCTGAGGAGCTCTGTGTGTGAATGGTTATCAAGATTAAAAATTTTCGTAATCCTTACTTTTTTATTAAAAAAGAATAGATTTACAATTATTTCTTGATCATCATCTAAAGGACCTCTTCTTTGGTCAAAATATTTTAAAGATCCTTCATCTATGAGATCTCCATATTTATACAGATCACCCATAATCTGTTGTATAAGTGAATCATATTGTATTTCATCGAGATACTTTCGTAATGAAGTTGCAAATTTATGCGCCTTAGTACATTGTGGAGTATCTATTGATGCTCTACAATTTTTGATATCCTTTATTGTATATTGACGATCAAGATTTTGGGTTCTTTCAGTAATGTTTTTTGTCTCTGCTGCCTTTTCTAGATCCTTAGCTTCTTTCTCTTTGTTTTTTCTTTCGATTTCTATTTTCTTTTTTTGCTTATTCTGATCGTTTATTTTCTTAAGGATTTTTTTAGACTCTGTGCAGCCTTGTGAAAAGGGATCGTCGAAACATGGTTGAATAATCGTATATACTGTATGATCTATTCCTTGCAATTTTTGCAGTCTTTTTATCATTGTTTTGCATTCTGAGTCATTATGGTTTGCCTGGCAAAGATCAATGATTTTAATCAGTTGTTCACCATCAATCAACGGTTTATGCGTTTCCATATTCTTATTAAAAATATCAACGCTATGACCATTGAAGCTTCCGAAAATAAAGAATAAAATACCAAAATAAGCAAGGCGCGTTTTTAATATATATTTCATAGCAAATCTCCTTACTGGTTAGTTATACATTTGACCATAATTTGTTAATACATGCAATAATAGTGCCATTTTTACAAGAAAAATGGATCCCCCCGGCTTTACCCGGGGTACCTAAAATAATTCAAGCTGCGCTTGTCCAGCATCTTCCGCTCCTTGCATCTGGACATATTTCCTAATTATATTTTCATTCACACCTTTCCCCAAAGGTAATGATGGAGTAGTTTGAAACTTTGGTGGATATTGCTAGAAAAAAGTCAAAAAAATTCTATTCATAATGAGTCCACATTCGTAGAATTTTTACAGTTTTTTCAGCTTTATAAACTTGGTAAACAAGTCGATGTTGGATATTGATTCTTCGAGAATATGCCCCTGTTAAATCACCGAGTAATTTTTCATACGGTGGAGGTATCGTAAATGGATTTTTTGCTAATAATGAAAGAAGTTTTTCGGCCTCTTTTTTTAGCCCGCTTCGTTTTAATTTTTTTGCATCTTTTGCTGCTTGATTTGTATAAACTATTTTCCACATTTACCAATTAAGCTTCTTTAAACACCTCGAAAGAGGAGTTTCCATGCCTTTTTTAATCGACGCTCTCATTCCGGGAATTGACGTAAGATAGAGAGTTTCTGCTATTGATTTCCAGTCTTCTTCAGAAATAAGAACCCCATTATTTCTCTTTCCCGTGATCATGATTGGTTCATGAGATTCTGCAACTTCGTCAATAAGTCTATATAATTTTGCTCGTGCTTGGCTTGCAGTTCTGCTACTCATATTATTCTCCTTAGACTTATATAGTACGCTATTACGTACGCTTTGTCAATGAGATTTTTTTATTAGTTGTTCCAAAGCGATAATGTCCATTTTGACTCATTACTAAATATCTTTTCATTGGCATCTCCTTATTTCATAAGAAAATGCCTTCTCTAGGGGACATTATCGCTTTGGAACAACTAATATTAATAATTATTTGACAGATATATCGGAAGAATATATGATAAATATTCTGATATATCAAAAGATTTAGCATATATTCTTCCGATATATCGATAGATTTTATGGATAAAAACGACATTAAGATAATTTTAACTGATTGGAATTATTGGGGTTCTTATACAGATTCGAGTATTCAAAGGCCTCGATATACAGCCATTTTAGAAAGATACCTCAAAATAAGGGAAATTATTGTATGTTCTGGGGTGAGAAGAAGTGGAAAATCAACTATTATAACTCAATTTCTTAAACAATATATTCCTTCAGAAAATATTAAGAATACGCTGATTATCAATTTTGAAGATCCACGATTCAGAAAGCCTACATTGGATTTATTAAATTCAATATATGAGGTTTATCAGGAGGAAGTTTTGCCTGATAGAGATCATTATGTCGTCTTGGATGAAGTTCAGGAAATTGAGGGTTGGGAAAAATTTGCTCGATTTTTGACCGAAGCAAAAAAAGTCCAGGTTTTTGTTACGGGTTCATCTTCAAAACTTTTAAGCGGTGAATATGCGACCCTGTTAACAGGTAGACATATTGACCTTGAAATTTTTCCTCTTTCGTTTGATGAATTTATTCTTTTTAAAGGAATAACTATAGAAAATGAAATTGATGCAGTAAAGAAGCGTCATCTGATAAAGAATCTATTACATGAATATATAGAATATGGCAGTTTTCCTAAGGTTACACTTATTGAAAAAAATGACCGAAGAATTTTACTTGAAAATTATTTACGAGACATTCTTACGAAAGACATCCAAAAACGATACAAAATAAGAGAATTCGATAAATTAGAAGAATTAGCAAAATACTATTTAACACATATTTCAACGCTTCAGCCATTTAACAAAGTTAAGAATGCTCTTGGTATCAGCCTCGATACTGTTGGCAGATTTTCACATTATTTTACTGCCGCTGGGCTTTTGTTTTTTATCAGGAGATTTTCGTATTCAAAAAGAGAACAAATTTTAAATCCAAAGAAAGTATATTGCGTCGACGTTGGAATACGAAATACGATGAGTTTCAGGTTTAATGAAGATTTGGGTAGGTTAATTGAAAATATTGTGTGTGTGAATCTCGTAAGAAAAGGTTATGAGGTTTATTACTTTAGATCAAAAAAAACAAATAAAGAGGTTGATTTTGTTATCAAGGGTAAATTGAAAATAGATGAACTCATCCAGGTTTGCTATACCCTTGATGATCCAGAAACAAAGAAAAGAGAAATAACGGCATTATTAGAAGCATCAAAAGAACTCAGGTGTGACTCTTTGCGCATTATTACCTATGATTTTGATGGAGAAGAGGAAGTAAACGGAAAAAAAATTTTGTATTCGTCACTTTGGAAATGGCTGCTTGAATGAATTTGAGGACAAATAAAAAAAGAAGATATGGATGGCTCCTTTCTATGTTGGGTTTTAGTCCCTATTATACAACGATCTTTTCTTCGTTGCTAGAATTGCAGTCATCCATATCTTCTTTCCCCCCCTTACCTCTGTCTTCTTTATCCGCTCTTCTTTATTTTGGCGTAACCCTAGAGATTTGAAATATCCTCTTAGATTATTTATAAGTTACGTATGGTTAAAAAGTTTTTTTTAATTATTGTAAGTGTATGTGTTTTTTATGAAACTGCACTGGGTTGTGCTGATGTATTTAACCCTGGGGCTCACAAAAACCCAAATAGAGAAAGATACTCATACGCAAAGTTTAGAAGTGCGGTCGAATTATTTCTGGGAAGTCGTCCTCATGATTTTGATGCTTTTTTAGAAAGAGTACCTACATTTGCTGAATTTGTGAGGATAAGAGAGAAACTAAATAAACCTCCAATACAAAATGTTATTTTTGATTTAGATGGAACATTAGTCGCTCCATATGCAGACATTCCTCCTGAAGTAACCGATACTACATTGGCAAGTTATAAGAAGGGAGGTATTGCTGTTTTTATTTTTACGAATTCACCAAATTCTCTACGTTTAGAGACTTTAAGACAAGCTGGGATCACTATAATAGAATCAAGAATGGGTAAACCGTCGTTAGAAGCATTTAATGAGGCCTGCACTGACTATAAATTGGATCCACAGGAAACAGCAATGATTGGAAATTTTCCTATAACAGATATGCCGTTGGTGCGACGGAATGAAGCTCCTTTATTCTCGGTAAATATTTTGGTTCAGTCTATACCTCCCGAAAGAAATAAAATCGATTCTATGTCTCGATATCTACGAGCACGATTTTTTCATTTTTTAAATGTAACAACAGCACGTATTGTAAGAATAAGAAATAGAAGCATGTTACGAGATATCCCTCCAGAAGAATAGTACAGTGCAGAATAGTTCTGTCAATCATGGTTGCTGAAAAATAGCGATAGAATTTTTTAACTTTTTCAAAGGCCCGCCAGGCGTCATCCCGCGACTTGATCGCGGGATCCATTTTCCCTCCCAATAACTGAGAAGGTGTGAAAAAAGGACAGTCAGCTTCCCGTCAAAAAGCGTTAATCACATTTACTTGCCTAAAAATTCCACGCAAGATAGTATCGAATCTCTATGGCTAAGAAGCTTTATCTCATAGATGCGAGTTCTCATTTTTATCGAGCATTTTATGCAATTCCTGTGCTCTCGAATTCACGGGGGATGCCGACGAATGCGATTTTTGGCTTTACGAATATGCTTTTAAAAATCGTCCGTGATTGTAAACCTGATTATTTAGCTATTGTTTTTGATTCAAAAGAGCCGAGCGTTCGTAAAAATCGTTATGCTCATTATAAAGCTAATAGACCTACCATGCCCCATGATTTACAGATCCAAATTCCCTATATCAAAAATCTTGTACAGGGATTTAATATTGCTGCATTTGAAAAGGATGGAATTGAAGCAGACGATATTATTGGGACGATTTGTAAAAAATGTAAAAAGGATTTGGATGTTATTATTGTTTCCGGCGATAAAGATATGATGCAGTTAATTGAGCCAACAGTTATGATGGTTGATACCATGAAAAATAAAACGTATGGCCCGCAAGACGTCGTGGAAAAATTTGGAATAAAACCCAGTATGGTAGTTGATTTCCTCGGACTAATGGGCGACTCATCTGATAATATTCCTGGTGTTCCCGGCGTTGGGCCAAAAACAGCGCAAAAGCTTCTTGAAACCTATGGTTCAATCGAAGGAATTTATAAACACATCGATGAAATTGAGAAGGCCGCACTCAAGGAAAATCTTCTGACCTATAAAGAAGATGCGCTTCTTTCAAAAGAGTTAGCAACAATTGATCAGAATATTCAGATAGATTTTGATTTGGAACAGATGGGCTATAACGCTGACAAATGGAATTCTGATTATTTACGTACGCTTTTTTCTGAACTTGAATTTAACAAGCTTGCCCAGGAGGTAAGTTCAGAAAAAACGATCGACATGTCCAACTATAAAACGCTTTATTCTTTAGATGAGATTAAAAAGGTTGTTGAAAAAATCAAAAAGTACAAACTAGTTTCGATTGATTTTGAGACAACGAGTCCATTGCCAACCCGTGCGGAAATTGTAGGAATAGCGATATCGTTACAGGATAAAGAATGTGAAAGCTATTATATTCCTGTTGCCCATACGAAGAGCGAAATTTCTCAGCCAGATCGAGATGAAGTTTTAGTGCTCTTTAAAGATATTGCAGAATCGACCGAAATAAAAAAGATAGGCCAAAATCTCAAATATGAATATATTGTTTTTTCTCGCTATGGCATTACTCTTCGAGGCATTCTCTTCGATTCAATGATTGCGTCATATGTCATTCATCCCTCTGGCTATCGGCATAAGCTCGATTATATTGTTTTAGATATTCTTAAACACAAAATGATTTCTTATGAAGATGTAACGGGAAAAGGAGTAAAGCAAATAAATTTTAGAGATGTAGCAGTCGATGTTGCCACCACATATGCATGCGAAGACGCGCATGTTGTCTGCCTTTTATACGAACCTCTCCACGAAGTGATGAAAAAAAATAAACTTTTGGATCTCTACAATGATATTGAAATTCCTCTTATCTCAGTGCTTGCACGAATGGAAATAGCGGGCATAAAAGTTGATCAAACAATTTTGGAAAAATTTTCGACCGAATTTGAAAAACGTCTTAAGTCATTAGAGGAAGAAATTTTCAAACTCGCCGGATGTGAGTTTAATATTAACTCTCCAAAACAACTTGCCGATGTTTTATTTGATACACTCAAGCTGACCAGTAAGAAGAAAACAAAGACTGGGCGATCAACTGACAATCGTGTGTTACAAGACTTACAAGATGTTCATCCCATTATTACCCATATACTTGAACATCGTAGTTTATCAAAACTCAAAGGCACGTATACTGATGCGCTTCAAGATTTGATTTATGAAAAAACGGGAAGAATTCATACATCGTTTAATCAAACTGTTGCGGCAACCGGACGGTTGAGTTCATCTGATCCTAATTTACAAAACATTCCGATTAAAAGCGAAGATGGCGCAAAGATTCGCGAAGCATTTGTGGCCGAAAGAGGGCATATGCTCATCAGCGCTGATTATTCTCAAATTGAATTGAGGCTCTTAGCGCATTTATCACAGGATCCAACGCTTCTCCAATCTTTTAAAGAGGATTTTGATATTCATACAAAAACGGCAATGGAACTTTTTGAAATTAAAAAAGACGAGGTAACCATTGAAAAAAGACGAATTGCCAAGACGATTAATTTTGGCATTATCTATGGTATGGGTGCAACAAAGCTTGCTCAAGAACTTCATATAAAACGTGCGGAAGCAATGAAATATATTAAGAGTTATTTTGCTAAGTATACCAGTATAAAAAAATATACAGAAGAAGTTATAGAAAAGGCTCGCGAGAATGGCTATGTAGAAACGTTATTTAAACGAAAAAGGTACATTCCTGATATTTCAAGTCAAGATCCCATGCTTCGAAGCTTTGCCGAACGAGTAGCGGTTAATACACCTATTCAAGGAACTGCAGCTGATCTCATCAAAATTGCCATGATTCGCATTGATGAAATAATTCAAAAACAAAAACTCACATCAAAAATGATTTTACAAGTTCATGATGAACTTGTTTTTGAAGTTCCCAATAACGAAGTAGAGATGATAAAAGCTATGATTAAAAACGAAATGGAAAACGTCACGCATTTGGATGTTCCTTTAAAAGTCGAAATCGGCGGCGGCAAAAATTGGATGGAAGCTCATTAAATAGCTCATTTCATTATCCAGCCCATTGCCCCGCAAAGAGTCTCACGTTTCAAACCATTTAATAATATCATCTGACTCATAGAGGGCTTTTCCGCTAATAACCAAGCAGGGGACTTGGCTTTTACCGCCAATACGAATGAGTTCTTCTTTTGCGCCCGCTTCTTCATGAATATTTTTCATAGGAACAGAAATATTATTTTTCTCTAAAAAATTCATGACCTTTGC
>JAHFAK010000121.1 GCA_023250585.1 Deltaproteobacteria bacterium | reverse complement strand
AAAATATTGACAATATGAGTTATATCGTATATAAAACAAAAACAGTGAAACATTAATACTGATTTTATTATGGGGTTACTTATGAAATCAAAAAAACTATTTTTATATCTTGGATTGTTTATTCTTTTTTTAAGCACACAAGCAGATGCTTCATCGATTTTTTCTGATGAATATATTCCTATTGAATCACATGAATTAGGTCATCTTAATATTCATTTACTTAAAGCATCGGGCAAAAACGAACAAGGAAAAATCATTCTCTTTCTTCATGGCTTTGCACATAACGCGAATATTTTTCAGCCCCTCATTGAAATGCTATTAAAAGAGGATAGTTTTGCACAAACGGTAAGTACTCTATATGCCATTGATCTTCCTGCTCATGGAAAGAGTAACCTATCAACAAAGAAGAAATTGGGAAGTATCCAGCTCGTTGATTATGAAGAAGTGTTGGAACATGTTCTTAGAAAGCTCAAAAAGGTTGACGTTATAGTAGCCCACAGTATGGGAACTTTACTTGTAAACATGCTCCAAAACCATTTATTCCAATCGGACATGAATCTTTTTAAAGAGTTTGGAACAGAGCATGTTGTATTTTTCGCACCCGTAATTTTTCGGCCTTTAGATTGGGAACTGGCTGATCATGAACTTGCGTTGACGTTAAAGCTTGCTCCTCTTGTAGCTTTGGATATCTCTAATGGTTTATATGGAGTGCTCTCTATAAACTTCAGTGCTGAAAAATTCTACAAGTATTTTTTTATTGCTCATGAAAAACTTGTACAAGGAGCTCCTTCGAAAGAGATAGTCGAATCATCGTTGAAAGACCCGGATTCTTATTTTGCATCAGCAGAAATGGCAGGTATGAATATATTCTCTTCTTCAAATGATAGAAAAATTTTGAAGAGGCCACTTATTTATAAGAAAATTTTTAATCCATCGAGTGGATCATTGCTTTCTGTTGTTGCTTTTGAGCAGGACTCACTCATGACTCCCGATGAAATAAAAAAACTCTATGAGTATTTAAGCGAAGATGAAAGCAATAAAAGATTTTATTTTCTAAAAGGCGATGAAGCAGTTCATGATGCATTTTATTCTGATCCTTCGAATAAAATTTTTCTGAAAGTATTTGCTAATTAGACGACCAACCAAAGGAACCAAAGGGGAACCAAAGGTGGGGACCGACATATGAAGCCATTTAGTCGGGGGCACTTTTTAGAGCATGAGCGAAGCAGTTTTCAAATCTATAATTTTTAATTGCCGCTTGGTAAAATTAAATGAAAATTTTTGTAATGATTGTTCAATAATGATTTTTTCATTTTCATTGTAAATACGGGTTATATGTTCGATCCAGAGATCTCGGCCGGTAATACCTTGTTCAAATAGTTCTTTTGTAAAAAGATCGGGTGAAACAAAAAGCCCTTGGCTTATCCCTTGTGTGTATAACGCTAAACTCGAATATTTATAATCAAAGACACTATCAACTAATCCAGCTCTGACAGGATTTTGATAGAGATATCGAATAACATTGCTGAGATATTTTTCGTGTTTGATTAATGTAGAATAATATCTACCTCCAAATACATGATTGATCGAGCGATGTTGAGCGTTGAGAAATTTCGAGAGGTTTGTGGTGAAGTAACACATTGCCTCGCCGATATTATCTTTCTTAAGTGTAAGAATCATATGAATATGATTAGACATAACAATGACATGATGTAATGCAATATCGAAAAAGTACGGCAGACAGTCAATCCACGAAATAATGTCATCCCAATACTTAATAACGTCAAGAAGAAATAATTTATTATTACATCTCAGAGTCAGGTGTACGCAATCTCCTTTTTGTGGTGTTGGTCTCTCTGGCATAGAAAGATAATGACTGCACATTGCGTGCCAAATATAACTGGCTAATTTTAAAGTAGTTTAAAAAAATGTCTCAACGTAGAAGCTTCAAGAGAGTACATTTTGTTTGAGAGTAGATACATTGCTGGAAAATGTGTTTTCATATGTCGGTCCCCACCTTTTGGTGTTCTATGCATTTTTTTCATGATAGATTCGATAAGAGTTATACGTACTGCAATTATCCAAAGATAGAAGTAAAATATGAAATAAAAACAATTTGTTATGTTCTATATTTTAAGGAGTAATTGGCATAAAAAATGCATTATTTACATTAGAGAATGCAAAAAATATTTTTAACACACTATAATACCTTTATTTTTTTGTGTATTTTAAGTTCCTGTGGAGGAAGCACAAGCTTCATTGGAGGGGAAGCAGCTCAAGTTTCTCCAATTGTATCAAACGCTAGTCAAAATGAAACAGATTTCGCGACAGATAGTGCATCGATTGATTCGAATACATCTAGCCCTGAAGGATCTAACTTGACAAGTGAAACGGAAGATGAAGATTCCTCTTCTGAGGAAGTTCAAGTTCCTTCTACTTCTATATCTATTGATACGCCATCAGATGAGGCTGCGAAAGAGCGAGTTGATAGCGATTTCGATGGAATTTATGATGATGTGGATCTTTGCCCCCAGAACTATAATCCTCGACAAGAAACAAATGCATGTTCATGTACACGGAGTAATAGTCTTGTCATTATTTCAAATCTTGGCAGTGATGAAACTCAACGCCTTCAAAATTCTGTTAATCAAGTTATAACTGATGAAACGCTTGAATGTTTGCTTTTGGAAGGAACCTTTAAAATACAAAGCGGAATAACGTTTAGTGGAAATATTATTATTGATGGACAAAATAAAACAAGGATTGTTAATAATTCAGATACAAGCTCTTCGGTATTCAATTTTTTTACGGTGAATCAGAATAGCAATGATGCAAAATTATATATTCGCAATATCATTCTCGATGGAAATAATCGGGTAAGTATAACTCGTGGGTTACATATACAAACGGCATCAGGAACTCAAAATAATATTATTGCAATAGAAGGAACGAGCATTACTAATCACAGAGGATTTGATAAAGCAGTAGTATTCTTAAGCATAAATGGAACTGCACAAGAAATAAGAATTATTGGGAATACGGTAAGTAATAACAGCTCTCTTTTTCAAGAAAGAGATGTTATAGGAGCAGGAATAGCTCTTGGGACTGTACAAACTCAAGGAACTCGGATTGCCATTATTGACAACGATATTGCCAATAATACAGGCCAATCTAAAAATTATGTCTATAGCTCTGGTTTATATGTTTCATTGGCATATTCGTCAGTGGCAGATTCAGTACTCATTGCACATAACCGTATTATTGGTAATCAAGTTCTTGAAAGCCCTAATGTATATGGAGGAGGACTTAATATAGGAGCTTTTGGGTCAGATACAAAAATTTCCCTTCGTAACAACATTATACAAGATAATACAATTTTTGGAAGTGAATATGCTCGAGGTGCTGGAGGATTCTTCCATGCAACATTTGGATCAATTGAATTTCAGGAAAACGGTATTTCTGGTAATAGAGCAGAAGGCCTGAAGGTAGTGGAAGGTGGCGGAATGTGTATTGTACAACCAGTCTCTCCTGAGCAAATTATTATTTATGAAAACAATAGTATTATCAATAATTTTCCGGATGATATTTTTTATATCAAATAAGATATTCAATCAAAAGGTGGGGACCGACATATGAATTCATATGTCGGTCCCCACCTTTTGGAAAGTTGCCGGGCACGTTTTGGCTAGACAAAAAATGAGGTATTTGATTTCATTTATTGATTATGCAAAACAAAAAACTTTTAAGTAGTCCATTTGAGCTTAGTAAAGATGGTTCTCATTATGATTTAAGCCATGCATTTTTACCGCGAGAAGCGCCATTAGGTACATTGCCGAAAGAATGTGCTGTATGGGAAGAAGTTGCTTGTGCTCTTCCAAAATTATTAATGACTAATCAGTATCGAAAAATTGTGGGAGCTCTGCCGTCTTTTCCTATTGAGGCGCTTCGAACAGCTGAGGAATATGAGCGTGCAATGGTTGTGTTATCATACATTGGACAAGCGTATGTTTGGGCAAGCGGTGAAAAGCCAATTGCAAAACTTCCGAAACATTTAGCAACCGCATGGTATGCTGCTGCAACACAATTAGGTCGTCCACCTATTTTGTCGTATGCCTCTTATGCTCTCTATAATTGGAAACGAATCGATCTTCATAAACCAATCGAGCTCGGTAACATTGCTTTAATACAAAATTTTCTCGGTGGTCTTGATGAAGAATGGTTTATTCTAATCCACGTCGACATTGAAGCAAAAGCTACAGAAGGATTAATGGCCATTCATCCAATTCAAGAAGCTGTGACTAAAAAAGATATTTCTGCATTAACACCTTTAATGAAAAAAATGGTTGGATCGCTCGAAGCGATGAATGCAACCATGGATTGCATGCCGGAATTCTGCGATCCCTATATTTATTACAATCGCGTCCGGCCTTATATTCATGGATGGAAAGATAATCCCGCATTGCCCGAAGGAATGTTGTATGAAGGTGTTACTGCATACGAAAATAAACCGATGAAATTCAAGGGTGAGACCGGTGCACAAAGTACGATTATTCCTTCTTTTGATGCGCTTTTAAAAATTGATCATGAAAATAATCCCTTACGTACGCACCTTGATGAAATGCGCTTGTACATGCCGCGAGAACATGTTGCATTTTTACATAGCATAGAAAAAGGTCCGTCAGTTCGAACCTGTATTCAGAAACATGCAAACAATAATGGAGAGCTTCGAGATCTCTATAATGAGTGTATTTCATTAATCGGTCGTTTTAGAGGAACGCATCTTCGATTTGCTGCTGATTATATTCAAAAACAAAATCAAACTTCACTTGCAAATGCAACTCAAGTGGGTACCGGCGGAACGCCATTTATGGCTTATTTAAAAAAACACGAAGAAGAAACTCAAAAACATTTTTTATAATTATGAAAACGCCTCAGGGAAAAAATATTGTTGTTCTTGGTGCTTCTGATAAACCAGAGCGCTATTCCAATAAAGCATTGCACTTTTTGCAAGAAGCAGGCTATCTTCCCATACCTGTTAATCCTACATTAGATACAATCAATGGAGTTAGAACATTTCATACGCTCGATGATGTGAAAAAGAATGGAAGCACTATTGATACGATAACTGTGTACGTCAATTCAACTATTTCCTCTCAGCTCTTTAATGCAATCGTCAGTTTAAAACCTCGCCGAGTTATTTTTAATCCTGGCTCCGAAAATAATGAGTTACAAAAAAAATTATCAGAACAAAAAATAGAAGTAGTTCAGGCATGCACGCTTGTTTTGTTGAGAACAAAACAGTTTTGATAAAATCGCAAGTCGTTTTTCTTAATTTAAATCAAACAGCAACACTTCAGAAAATGTATTTCCAACAATTTTCATTTCATGTTCGTCACTCATTGCAACTCCATCACCTTGATTTAATGTAATACCATTAAGAGTAACAGATCCATGTGCAACTTGAAGCCATGCATGACGTCCTCGAGACATTGCATGCGTTACCGATGTATGAGTATCAAGAAGAATTGCATATAATTTTACATCTTGATGAATGGTCACGCTTCCGTCCTTGCCATCCGGCGATGCGATTAAACAAAGTTTCCCCTGTTTTTGTGTATTAGTAAAAAATTTTTGTTCATAACCTGGGTTAATTCCTTTACTCTTTGGAAGAATCCAAATCTGTAAAAGATGGACAGATTCGGTTTTGGAAGCATTATATTCACTGTGCATAACACCTGTTCCTGCGCTCATTCGTTGAATTTCTCCGGGGCGAATAATCGAACCATTACCCATGCTATCTTTGTGCTCAAGGCTTCCGCTTAAAATATAGGTGATAATTTCCATATCTTTATGGGGATGTTTTGGAAAGCCGCTATTAGGTTGAACAGAATCTTCATTAATTACACGAAGCGAACGAAAACCCATGTTCTGAGGATCAACATAGTCACCGAATGAAAAAGTATGATAGGTATTGAGCCATCCAAAATCAAAATGACCTCGTTCGAGGGCTTTGCGGATTGTACGCATAATAATTTCCTTTATAAATACTAAGAATCTACATCTACGACGTAGTACAATTGGTTTAAAATATCAATAACAGGTAATGCCTCAGATAATGGTGGCGAGTAAGGGAGTAAGAATGTATACAAAAATATTCCTATCGACGTCGCTCCCATAATACTATTAAGAATAGAAAGCGCGTTTGATTCGGAATACTTTTGTAAACATCCTTACTCCCTAATAACTGGGCATTACAATAAACAGCCGCTTTCAAATTGACTTCAATTTCTTTTGTGAGTAGAAAATTTCGAGTTAATATAAAAATGGAGGTATCCAATGATTCGATTTGGAAAAGGTAACTTACGCATTCCTCGTTTTGAGAAGCCTGTATATATTGT
>JAHFAK010000120.1 GCA_023250585.1 Deltaproteobacteria bacterium | reverse complement strand
AATGTTCGGTATGGCTTAGATTGGTAAAGTCAGTTTTGTGGAGGCACCTCAAACTTAATTATTTCTGATTATGCCGATATAAAACAACACGGACTTTTTCAACAGTGACCAATCCTTCTTTTACCATGCCATCCAAAAACGGCATAAAATCATCGATATCTTCCTCTGCATCCACAATTTCAATTATGATAGGAAGGTCTTCGGATAATCGAAGGATTTTCGTGGTGTGAATCCGGCTTGCAGCACCAAAACCTTCAAAACCCTTAATAACTGTGCATCCGGCTAGCTCCTTTTCGCGAGCAAGCATCATGATTGCTTCATGAAGAGGCTTACCATTATGGTGGTCTGATTCACCAATGAAAATCCGAAGCAGTTTTCCATTCTCAGGAATCTTCATCTCTACTCCTTTCACATGAGCCTAGCCAAGAAAACTCCAAGGAAAAGGCCGGCAAAACCGATCACAAGGCTACCTAGAATATTTAATGCAGCAAAAAGAAATTCACTATTCCGAAGCATCGTCCATGTTTCATAGGCAAAACTTGAATATGTGGTGAACGCTCCCAGGAAACCAAGAATGAGGGCAAGGCGCACATCAGGAGAAAGCAAGGATCTCTCATCAGCCAAAGTACCTAAAAACCCAATAGCTAAACATCCGGAGACATTGACGAAAAGCGTACCAATAGGAAATTGCAAACCAAAAACCTGGTGGATCCAGCCATCAAACAAATAACGGCTTATTACTCCAGCGGCTCCCGAGAATGTTAAAATAACAAATTTCATTATCAAATAATATCTTCTGAAATGCTCTTTGTCTACTGATTGGAAATGGCATAAATGACACCTTATGCTTGCCTAGTATGCCCGGAGCCTTTACACGATTGCTGAGATGTTCATCTTATACTTTTGAAATGAAGATTCATTGCTTCGTGGGTAAAAAGTAGCGTGTTGCCTTTCCTATTCCTTCTTTGCAGATTTTTTCCTCGTCGATCATAATTTGTAATTTCCGTTGTAGGGTAGATCGACTGATGCCTGTCAGTTTTGAAACCTGAGCCGCGCTCACTCGTGATGTATCTTTCATTACTTCTATAATTGTATCGAAATCCTGATCAGAACTCTTAGCACGAATAATGACTCGCGTCGAAAATGAATCGAGATGATAGGTAACTTCTAGATTATGAACTTTTGCCAATTTAAATATCGTAGGAAGTCCTGATCCATATTTCTCTATTCGTCCAATCTCAAAGAGATATTGCGCGAGTAAATTATTTCTTGTTTTGTGTCGTGGTTTTTCTGGAGAAATACCAGGAAGAAATGAACCCGGATTTGCAATTTCGATGGAGTTATGTGCTAAAAAAATCTTTACCTCATTGGTATCAACATAATTGCGATGAAGAAGTGCATTCGTCACCAATTCTCGGAGCATTTCAATAGGTATCAGTGGAATATCAATTCTTTCCCGATCTTTTACCGAAGACACAATTGGAATAGATGTGTGAAGATAATCAAGGACATCATCGATCATCTTCAACAGATTTCCCCTAAATTCCTTACTATCAAGCACCTCACGATCCATACGATCTTTAAACGTAACTACATAGATACGATTGTTGATCATTGTTTTATTGACGGAACGACCAAAAAGAAGCAATCCCCCATAGGTTAAACGTCCTTCACGCGCATATCCTAATTTATCAAGAATTGCTCCCAAGGCTTCTTTTGGTATGCTAAAATTTCGATGCTTATTTCGAAGCATAAGATATGCCTTCATAAGACGGGAATTCGCATCGTGCGTCGGTATTTGCGAAAGCTGTTGATCAAATGAAAAAAGAGCAGATTCTCCAGCAAAAGTAAACAGCTCATGGAGGTCCAGTGGTCTATTATTGGCACCCACGCGAATCCATACCTTTTGTTTATATGAATAAAGCCTTCCATTAGAAGAGAGTTCGAGACACCCTATTTTCTTTTGTCCTCGGTGCAAGACATGAATTTCAGATTTTGGAGCAGGCTCTACCGCTTGCAAAAGATCAGAGATCTTTTGATGTATATGAGATTCTTGTAAACCAATAATTTCACCCGTATCATTAACTCCAAAAAAGATTATTCCTCCGCGAGTATTAAGAAAAGCTACCATATCATGAATTGAACTTGAAGCAATTGATGACTTAAATTCCACGCAATCGGATTCCCGATGTTCTATGAGTTCAAGCAAAAAATCCTTATTTTCCATATATTTTAATCCCGAAATAAAAATACAATCCACATACATTGAGTTAACAAAAGTAATATCATGTTGTAATTATTGATAAATTTAATTCGCTGTATAACAAGAGCTTAACTATTTATTAAATACAAGTCAATATTTATTTACTACCCATGATAGATGGGTAGTAAATAGTAAATCATTCTCTTATTTCATTGTTGCCTTCAAAGCTGTGAGTAGTCGTTCATGAATGTTTTCAAATCCGCCATTGGACATAATAAGGATAACGTCCCCCTTGCGTGTTTCGCGTGATAATTTTTCAATAATTGCTGTAACACTTGCTGGGTAATGAGCTTGCTTACCTTGTTCTCTTATTTTTTTAAGGACCGTATCCACATTCAAACGTTCTTCTTCTTTAATGGCTTCTGGCCGAAACACCGGAGCAATAATTACTTCGTCTGCATGCACGAAACAGGTACCTAATTCCTTTTCAAAAATATTTCTTCGCGTCGAATTAGTTCGTGGTTCAAATATTGCCCACACTTTTCGCTTTGAATATCTTCGTTTAATTGCTTTTATTGTTTCTTCTATTGCGGTAGGATGATGAGCAAAGTCGTCGATTACAATAATATCATTAACAATACCACGAATTTCTTGTCGCCTTTTTACGCCGGTAAAAGTTTTAAGCGCTCCTCGTATGGACTCGAGCGAAATTCCCAAACGATTCGCAAGCGCAATAGCTCCAAGCATATTGAGTAAATTATGTTCACCTACAATACTTGAGCTAAACGTGCCAAAAGCATTGCCTTGATACGTGACAGAAAATTCCATCCCTTCTTCATCAATCTTTTGGATGGACCCACTCCACTTTGCGTCCTTTGAAAAACCATACGTGTCAACGGCACAATTTGCTTTTTTAATGATGTCACGTACATTGTTGCAATCAACACATACAGTCAAGCTGCCTTCTTTTGGAATAAGTTCAATGAGGTTTTCAAATTCACGTATAATTTGTGCAAGGCTTTGATAGATATCAGCATGATCATATTCAATACTGGTAATAATAGTATGATATGGTTGATAGTGTAAAAACTTTGGTCGTTTATCAAAAAATGCAGTGTCGTATTCGTCTCCTTCGCTGACAAAATAATTTCCTGATGCCAGCTTATAACTCTTTTCAAAATTCTTTGGAATTCCACCAACAAAAAAACTTGGAGATGTTCCCGCATAATCTAAAATCCAGGCCATGAGCGATGTCAGCGTACTCTTTCCATGTGTTCCCGATACAACAATGGAAGTCTTATCTTTTAGGCAAATTTCTGCAAAAGCTGCGGGGAAAGACATATACTTCAAGCCTTTTTCAAACACATATTTTACCTCGGGATTATCTCGTTTTGTTGTATTCCCAACAATGACTAAGTCAGGATTATACGCAACGTTTTCTTCTTTGTATCCTTCGAGTAGATGAATGCCCAAGCGTTTCAATTGATCACTCATCGGTGGGTACACATTTTGATCAGAGCCGGTAACGTCAAAGCCTTTTTCTTTAAGCATTCCCGCAAAAGATCCCATCGCGGTTCCACAAATGCCGGTTAGATGGATTTTTTTGTAATTGTGCATATTTCCTCTTATATGTGCTGATGTTAAGATTGTGCTGAAGTGCTGATGCTAGGAAAAATTTCTTCTCTTAACATCAACACATCAGCACATATTTAACATTTTTTTCAAAAATTTTCCTGTATACGACTTACTATTATGTGCAACTTCTTCCGGAGTTCCTTCGGCAACAATCGTTCCGCCATTATCTCCTCCATCAGGACCAAGATCAATAATATAATCAGCGCATTTAATCACATCCAGATTATGTTCAATAACCATTATGGTATTGCCACTATTCGTAAGGCGATGAAGGACTTCCAAGAGTTTTCGAATATCATCAAAATGGAGTCCCGTTGTTGGTTCATCTAAAATGTAGAGCGTCTTTCCTGTTGCACGTTTTGCAAGTTCGCGGGCAAGTTTAATTCGTTGTGATTCACCACCTGAGAGCGTCGTTGCAGCTTGGCCGAGACAAATATAACCAAGTCCGACATCTTTGAGTGTTTGCAATCTATTTTTTATGGTTGGAATATTTTCAAAAAAACTAAATGCTTCAGCGATCGTCATCGATAAAACTTCATGAATATTTTTTGCCTTGTAGTGAATCTCCAATGTCTCGCGGTTGTATCGTTTACCATTACAGGAATCACATTCAACATACACATCAGGTAAAAAATGCATTTCAATTTTAATGACACCATCTCCTTCACAGACTTCACAGCGGCCTCCACTTACATTAAAAGAAAACCGCCCTGGTTTATAGCCTCGAATTTTTGATTCTTTAAGCTCACTAAATAATTCGCGAATGTAACTAAATACGCCTGTGTAGGTTACGGGATTTGATCGTGGTGTTCTTCCAATCGGTGATTGATCAACGTCGATAACTTTATCGATGTACTCAACTCCATTAATCTTTTTAAATGGAAGATTTTTTTCGCGAGAGGAATAAAAGTAATGTGCAAGATACTTATAGAGTGTTTCAATAATTAATGTGCTCTTTCCAGAACCACTCACTCCAGTAACGCAAATAAACTTTCCTAGAGGAATGGTGACATTAACATTCTTAAGATTATTCCCCGTAGCTCCCAGTACTTCTATATATTTTCCATTGCCTTCTCGAATATCCGCAGTTCGCTCAATACGTTTTTTCCCCTCTAAATATGCGCCAGTTATGGATTTTGTATTACTCTTTAATGCAGCAACCGTTCCTGCATGCACGATATGCCCTCCATGAATTCCTGCGCCAGGGCCAAGATCAACGATAAAATCAGAAGCTTCAATAATGTCTCGATCGTGCTCTACGACAATGACCGTATTGCCGAGCTCTTTGAGTGACATAAGCGTATTGATTAATCGCTCATTATCTTTTTGATGTAATCCAATCGATGGTTCATCAAGAATATAGAGAACGCCGACGAGGTTCGAACCGATTTGTGTAGCCAGTCGAATTCGCTGTGATTCACCGCCTGAGAGTGTCCCCGCTTCACGACCTAGTGTAAGATAATCGAGTCCGACATCGATCAAAAATTTTAATCGCGATTTTATTTCTTTCGTAATACGTACAGAAATTTCAATTTCTTTTTTGGTTAAAGAGAGAGAATCAAAAAATGCAAAGCTATCTTTAATTGCTAAATCCTCAAGATCATAAATTGATGTATTATTAATCTTGATATGCAGGCTTTCTTTTTTGAGACGCTTACCCCCGCAGACAGTACAGATTTGCATAGTCATAAATTTTTCAATTTCAGATCGGATGTATTCGGAATCAGTTTGAGAATAGCGACGTTTTAAATTGGGAATAACTCCTTCATAAGGCCTCGAGAACTTATGCGCATAACCTCCCTCTTCACTCGCAAGCTCAAAATCAATAGATGTATCGCCTGATCCATGAAGAACAATATTCTGTATTGTTTTGGATAAATCGTTAAATGGAATTTCGAGATCAAAATCATAATGAGCTGCAACTTGTGCAATCATTTGATAATAATAATTTGACGTACGACTTCCCCATGGCCGAATTGAGCCTTCCATAATACTCTTTGATGCATCAGGTACTACAAGCGTTTCATCGAAAAATATTGTTTTACCCAAACCTGAGCATTCAGGGCATGCGCCTTGCGGACTATTAAAAGAAAACATCTGAGGATTAATTTCCGGATAACTAATTTCACAATCAATACATGCAGATTTTTGGTTATAGAGATATGATTTTTTTTCCTCGGACAATTCTACTTTTACCAAACCTTGCGAAAGTTTTAGAATGGTTTCAATTGAATCAGTCATGCGATCTTTTGATTTTTCAGTAATCTTTAATTGATCGACAAAAACATCGATATCGTGTTTTTTATTCTTATCGAGTTTAATATCTTCATCTAAACTTTTTTCTGCGCCATCAACTTTTACTCTCAAAAAACCTTTTTGTTTGAGTTCACGAAATTCATTGAGATACTCCCCTTTTCGCTTGCGCACAATGGGCGCCAAGAGCGATATTTTTTTATCAACACCCAGCTTTAAAATGGTATCAACTATTCCTTGCGTCGTTAAACTTGTAATAGGCTTCCCGCAATTATAGCAATACGGCTTTCCAATGCTTGCAAAGAGAATTCGAAAGTAATCATGAATCTCTGTCACGGTTCCCACCGTCGAACGCGGATTTTTACTGACCGTCTTTTGTTCAATAGAAATCGCTGGACTCA
>JAHFAK010000119.1 GCA_023250585.1 Deltaproteobacteria bacterium | reverse complement strand
TCTGTATCTTGGGATTCTTCACGGAAATGGCCCCCGCATGATTCCTTGCGTGTAAGCGCATCTAAAACAAGCGTTTCCGCAAATTCTAGAAAATCAGCAATCCGATTTGCTCGCTCGAGTGTTTGGTTGAATTCACTTCCCGAACCCGGGATCGTTATATTTTTCCAAAATTCCTCACGAAGCGCAGGAATTTTCTTGAGAGCTTCTTGTAAACCCTTTTCATTGCGTGACATCCCGCAGTTATCCCAGAGGAGCTTTCCTAATTCACGATGAAATTCATCGGCCGTTTTTTTTCCTTGAGCCGATAATAAACGGGTAATTCGTTCCTCTGCTTCTTTTTGAATATACTTAAATTCTTTCGATGAAGTATCGGACTTCCCCGGTGTAATGCCCGCAAGATAATCACCAATAGTATACGGAAGTACAAAGTAGCCATCAGCTAAGCCTTGCATGAGCGCGCTTGCACCCAATCTATTTGCTCCATGGTCAGAAAAATTTGCTTCGCCAATAATAAATAAACCAGGAATAGTACTCATCAAATTATAATCAACCCACAGTCCACCCATAGTATAGTGAACAGCGGGATAGATCATCATTGGTTCTGTGTAAGGATTAGAACCGGTAATGCGTTCATACATTTCGATCAAATTTCCATAGCGTTCTTGTATCGTTTCTTTTCCTAAACGTTTTATTGCATCAGAAAAATCGAGATATACAGCTTGACCTGTTTGTCCTACTCCTTTGCCTGTATCGCATTGATATTTTGCATTCCGACTTGCAAGATCCCGGGGAACCAAATTTCCAAAACTTGGATATTTCCGCTCGAGATAATAATCACGTTCTGCTTCAGGTATCTCTTGGGGCTTTCTGGAATCTCCTTTTTTCTTGGGAACCCACACCCTTCCATCGTTACGAAGGCTTTCACTCATTAAAGTCAATTTCGATTGATAATCTCCATGAACGGGAATACACGTTGGATGAATTTGTGTATAACAGGGATTTGCAAAAAAAGCCCCGCGCTTATGAGCTCGCCATGTCGCACTTACGTTACATACTTTTGCATTTGTTGAGAGATAAAAAACATTTGAATAGCCGCCAGTTGCCAAAACAACCGCATCGGCAGCGTAATTTTCTATTTTTCCACTGACTAAACTACGGGTAACTATTCCTCGTGCTTGATTGTTAACGACAACAATATCGAGTAATTCAGTACGCGGGAAAAGCTTCACCGATCCTTTACGAACTTCTTTCATCAAGGCGCTGTAGGCACCTAAAAGAAGCTGCTGACCGGTTTGTCCACGGGCATAAAACGTTCTCGATACTTGTGCCCCGCCAAATGAACGATTATCCAAATATCCTGAATATTCACGGGCAAAGGGAACACCTTGAGCAACACATTGGTCGATAATGTTGTTACTTACTTCAGCTAGGCGATACACATTTGCTTCGCGCGATCGAAAATCTCCACCTTTTATTGTATCATAAAAAAGTCGATATACGCTGTCCCCGTCATTCGGATAATTTTTAGCAGCGTTAATTCCACCTTGTGCCGCAATACTATGGGCACGGCGTGGGCTATCTTGAATACAAAACACATCAACATTATATCCAAGTTCGGAGAGTGATGCAGCTGCCGAAGCACCGGCAAGTCCAGTTCCCACAACTATAATACGATATTTTCTTTTATTTGCAGGATTAACAAGTTTTATATGAGCTTTATGGTTTGTCCATTTTTCACTCAAACGACCCGTAGGAATTTTTGCATCAAGCATAATTATGTATCTTTCTTCTATCCTCAATATATATTACAGGAGCCTCTCAAAAATGTTCAGCTACAAGGCGGTTAGTTGAGAGCCAACTGAGGCATACTTCTAGTTACGCCGTAAGGAGCGATCTCGGCTAACCAACGCCGTAGATGGACATTTTTCAGGGGCTCCCAAATTTTATTATTACATACACAGGAATACTACTATATCCAAAAGCAATACCAAGGCCAAACAATACACTTATTTTTTTTATCAGAGGAGTATAGCGAGTATGGTTGAGTCCAAAAGTCTGAAAAAAACTTTCTACGCCATGTATTAAATGAGATGAAATACAAAACATCGCAAGAATATAATATGAGGAATGAAGAATATCGCGAAACGAATTAACCACAACGCCATAGAGTCCCATAGATTCACCAAAAAGCAGTGATCTGCTTCCTTCATGATCAGCGAACGTAAAGTCGAGTAAATGAGTTATAATAAAAATCAAGATTACCGTTCCCGTTAGAGGCATGAGCCGTGTTGACCATGAACGAGTTGCCTCGCTACATGCTGGTTGCAGTGCATATCTATTTTTTCGCGCTTTTCTATTTTCAATCACGAGTGTTGCCGTAAAAACAATATGAATCAAAAAAAGAATAAGAAGAATGGCTTCCGCAATATAGAGTCCAGGTCTCAACTGCGCTAAACTCGCTGCATAGTGATTAAAAGCCTCTGCACCCAAAAATATAAACAAATTCCCCGCTAAATGAACAATAACAAATACAATGAGCGCTAAACTCGTTAGTGCAACAATTTGTTTACGTCCAATAGAAGAACAAAAATATTTTTTTAAGGTGTTCATGTATTAACTATTAAAAATTTTTGTCATTGTACAACTTGAAAAAATGTTTTCAATGAAAAAATTAAACCATCGGTGAGAACTGGATCTATGCTATAGTTATATTTTCCAAAAATATGCCTGTACCTTTTGGTCGGTTTTTCGACCGAAAGTTGCCGGGCACATTTTGGTCCGCTTGTTTGTTTGACATATTGACATATTATTTCTAATAGTATACAATAAGTGTATACTATTAGAAATAATATATGGTCAGTAAAGAAATTATACGCCTATTAGAAAAACTTCCTTTTTTTGATAGTACGATCGCTAAGAATCTTATTCCCCAGGATTATTATCTGAGAATCGTATTATCGCGATATTCCAAGTCAGGAAAAATTGCACGGCTGAAGAAAGGATTATATACATCAAAAAGTTATATTGATACAATTCAAAAAGAAGGAAGGTATTCTACGTTTGTAGAGTTTATCGCAAATGTTCTTTACCCTTCCTCGTATATCAGTGGTGAATATGTTCTCCATAAACATAATATACTCACGGAGTCTGTTGTAAATATAACTAACATGAGTTTATGGAAGACAGCACATTTTTCGAATTCGCTTGGTACCTTTATCTATCATACGATTAAAAAAGATTTATTCACCGGATATACGATGCACAATCGCGACGGCTTTACCATTTTTGAGGCAACAAAAGCAAAAGCGCTCTTTGATTATGTGTATCTGAGAAAAAAGTATTTAACACACAAAAACTCAATCGAAGAACTACGGCTCAATACTGATAGTATGAATACAAAAGATATTTATGAATTTAGAAAATATGTACACTTAGAAAATTCACCACGATTAAACGCGATTCTGACTACTCTTTTTAGAAAGGACACATAACTATGCACTTAGATTATTTACAAAAAATACTGAAGGAGAACACAGATACCGTCCAGGCATTCAAAAGAAATCTCGTCAAAGATTATCTGCAAATTCTTGTTTTATCCTATCTTTATTCTCACAAAAACTATCGGGACCTCATATTTTATGGAGGTTCAGCACTTCGGCATTGTTATGAATTAGAAAGACTTTCTGAAGATTTAGATTTTGTTGATACAAACAATACTGATTTAGAGAAAATGGCAAAAGATATGGTTATATTCTTTAAGAAGGAACTCGATAGAGATATTGTATGTAAGTGCCAAAAATTTAGAGTATATTTAAAAATTCCTATCCTGCACACATTAGGTTTAGCACATACAAGTGAATCTGATTTACTATATTTAAAAATAGAAATTTTCAATGAATTTAATTTTTCAAACTATGAAACAAAAATTATTCCTATTTTTAAATTTAATAAATCCCTGCTCATCAAGACCTTTGATTTACCTACCCTTATGGCCACAAAAATTAATGCTGTACTTTATCGGAAATGGGAAAAAACATCAAAAGAAGGGAAAACCCTCTGTACGGTAAAAGGAAGGGATTATTATGATTTACTATGGTACTTACATAAAAAAATAATTCCTAATATTCAATGTATTAAGGGAATAAAATCTCATAAAGAACTTAAAATGAAATTATTGGAAACTGTTAAAAATGTTGATGCCAAAAGTATAGAATTAGATTTATTAGCGTTTATTAATGATACGACTTTTGTGAAAAATCTATCAGGAAATTTAACTCATATAATTTCGGAACAAATACAACAGGTATTATATAAAAAATAAAACAATGAAGTGGATGTTCCATTTATCAAAATATGCCTGTACCTTTTGGTCGGTTTTTCGACCGAAAGTTGCCGGGCACGTTTCGGTCCTAAAAACGAAAAACTCCTCTGGCGTGAAACTCGCTATGTTGATCCGCGCATAGAACCGATTGGCTATAGTCCCGAAGCTTTCCAAAAAAGCATTATCCTCGGAAAAATCATAAGAAAACAAGGAATTAAAATCTACTAATTCCATGTTTTCCTATGTGCCACCTACTAAATGTCTCCATATGTCGGTCCCCACCATTTGTCTCATAGAATGGGGGGATACCGTTTTCCCGAACAGATGCCTGGTATATTTTTTTGTATTAGGGTATCTCTAATAACTATGTTTTTAGAGATACCCATTATTTATTATTTAACATGGTGGTTTCATTTCTAACAATTTTTCTTGATAACATATCTACGAATCTATTTAATTTTTTTTGGCCATTTACTTCTTTTTGATGAGCTTTAACTTTTATTAAATTTATTTCCAATTTATTAAAATAACCAAAGATAATTCGTAAGAGATCTGAATTTACTAGTTGTTTACCACTTTTAGTTATAAAGTTATTTTTTAATATTTTATCTATTCTCATTGGTAATCTGCAAATGTATTGACTGTCAGAATAAATAATCAACTTACTAAAACTAAGCATATTTTCTTCAACGTATTCTATTGCTTTAATTACTGATATAAGTTCCATTCTATTGTTTGTTGTATTTTTTTCACACCCAGATAAAACTATTTCTTTGTCACTTATGAGAACGACTGCCGCCCAACCTCCAATTTTATTCTCAGTATTACAGCTTCCATCTACATAGACTGAGATTGTACAATCTTCCATACCTTATTTATAGTAAACTTTATTAAGTTTGCAATAATACTTTATGATAACATTTGTAGAAACAAGTTTTTAAAGCAATAGATCCTAAAAACACCTCCTCAGTCTTTTCAGGATTTGACAATAGATGTTCCGTTTGTCTCCGGAACATGAATGGCACCTTCTTCTCGATTACTACTATTATGACCAAAGCCTTTTGACGAATTGTTGACGTTCACCTTTTCTCTTACCTTATTCACTTACAAGAAGACGATCACGTAAGAATTCTGGAGCAAAGTCTGCTCCATTCTGCCAAACAATCGTTTCTAATTCTGGATCTATCTTAAATTTTTTAAATAATTTTGAATTTTTGAGCGGTTCAAACATTTCACCATAGAGTTCATCTTTCAGATCAACAATACCTTCAGATCCATCATTAAATTTCAAATGAATTTGATAATCCTTTTCATATTTTGCTTCAACAACATGTAATATCATTTTTTACTCCAAAGGTGTTATATAACGTAATGGCTTTCTTTGACGTGCTAATTCCCAATCGCTCATTAATTCATTAACATGGAGTTTTCTCCACTCTTCGATAAGAGTCATAGCTCTCTTCGACAAACTTCCCTTAAGAATTTTACCCGATTCAATCTCAATAACTGCTTCTTCTCCACTATATTTTGCATGAAAATGTGAAGGAGTATGATCATTCCAATAAAGAGCTATCACTATTCCAAAAAACCTACTAATAATCGGCATACTATTTATATTATTAAAAAATATCGCTAGATGCAAGTAATAGCTTATTCTCCCGAAAAGTGCCTGTTCCGTTTGTCCCCAGAAGGTGGATGGCACTTATTCATTTATAGTTTCCATGGGATTCTTTTCAAACCACGTGCTGTAAAGATAGGGCTTGCCATTTTTTGGAGTAGTACTAGAATTTTCACTTTTTCTTCAATAGGGAGTTTTGATAATTCCTGACGTCTTTCCTTCTTTGCTTGAAAAAGGTCTTGTACTGATTTTTCACGTGCTTTCAATGAGTTTCTCCCATCGTTGTCGAAGACCATATCGATCCACTATCGATTCGAGTATCTTTTGATCGAACGTACCTTCATGAATGAGCTTTCCAATACGTTCTCGATCTTTTGGTCTATTGGTATCAATCATAATAGCAAGAATACTCATCTCTTCTTTTACTTGACCAGCTGTCATCCATATGTTGGTCCCCACCATTTGTCATTCATACATTGCTATCGGTTAATCCCATTACCTTGGCATTGCTGATAATTCGCTTATCAAAACTTACTATCTGTAATGTTTCATATGCTTTACT
>JAHFAK010000014.1:26064-27590 GCA_023250585.1 Deltaproteobacteria bacterium | reverse complement strand
TCCTCCTGAAACCGCAACGAGGATTCGGTCATTTTTTGCAGTAAGATTATGGGTTTCAATAAAATGCTTAACCAGGTTTTTAATTCTTGTACTTTCCATAATATACATAACATATAGTCATCATTTACCTTTTTGCAAGGCAGAGGAATTTCCATTTACTGAGCTGTTACGTAGCCTCTACTATTCAATTGACTGAACTCTATAAATTATGCGATGGTAACTGCATACTGTACATTTATGTAATTTTATCTATAATATCAACTAATTATGACAATAAATTGGATAAAAACACCTATTAAACTTTTTCTTGTTCTCACAACAATAGCAGTCTCTCCCTCATGTACAGACAAAGTATTTGACTTTAAAACTCCTGATGGCTCTTTAAATAGCCCAATTTCTAGCGTATATTATACTGATCCATCAAGCACCCAAAATTTTCTGGTCGTAGTAAATTCAAATTATCGTCTTTCCTATGAAAATGCATGGATTTCAACTATAAATCTAAGCGATGAAACTACTACTCCAATTATTAATAAAACTTCATTTCTCCCTATGAAAAATTTTTCATCAGAAATTGCATTTGATAGCAAACGAAACTATTTTTATATTACAAATCGAGAAGAGGATGCTCTCATAGTCCTCTCCCCTTCTTTTGATATTTCAACAAATCTATTGAGCGTAACTGACGTTGATATTGATCCTTCACGTGAAGGAGTACAATCAAGTGTCACACTTGCGAAAAACCCCTTCGGAATTGCCGTTCTCAATAACGGAACAATTTCTGACCGGGCATATATTACTAATATAAGTTCTTCTGATCTTTCAGTGCTTTCGCTCGACACCTTTAAACTCATTGATGTTAACCCAGACGATGATAACGCAGAATCTACTATTTTTCTTAATATTCCCGTACGAAGCTTTGTCAGTCAAGGATTTGGGGCCCATGAGATTGTTATCGATTCAAACAAAAAATTCGCCTACGTAACTTCCACTTTCTCTAATGTTATTTTTGTTATTGATCTCGAAGATAATCTCATTGAAGGCTATATGTATCTTTTTGAAGATGAAACAACGACACGGTCAAGTACATTTACGGGATCTCGTGGATTAGTATTGGATACAAAGGGAATACTCTATGTAGCAAATAGACGAACCAACAGCATCTACTTCATTGATACGAATAAAGTTTCAGATAATGGTGTTGAATTTGATACTATTGAGAATGCAGTAATCGCTACTATTCCATTAGCAGGTACTGGACCTAGCGATATTGCACTTTCTCCGGATCAACGTTTTCTCTATGTCGCAAACTTTATGAGCAATACTCTCACGATTATCGATCTCACTCTAAAAACGATTGTACGAGAAATTGAAGTGGGCAAAGGCCCTACCAATATCACTGTCGGGAATAAACGTTTATATGTTCTCAATTTTTTATCTGATTCAATGAGTGTTATTGATTTAGCTACTAATACCCTCGTTATGGAAGTAAAGAATGAATAAACTATTTAAAAAACACCAAAAAT
>JAHFAK010000014.1:11649-25964 GCA_023250585.1 Deltaproteobacteria bacterium | reverse complement strand
GGAGGCTCTGATCTCGAACGAAAACTCTTTATTCCAAGTGATTTTATAAATTCTACTCAGTCTTCCCTGAGCGATTACGGATATATCATTAATAAAAATACAGGGACTCTTTCAACACTGAATTTTGCTGACTTCAAAATTCTAGACTATCTTGATGCTGTTGATAAAAACCAAGCATTCTTTGTTGGTGGCATCTTAAATGAAATAGAGTCAATTCTTATCAATGATACAGAGTTTCTTTTTATAACAAGCACTATCGACGGGAGTTCATATCTTTTTGCTGTTAAAGTTACTCCATCAGTGCCGCCTCGATATGAGCTGATTGATATTGGTCTAGAAACATTAATCGTTGCAAGCAAACCCGAATTCTTTAATAAAGGAAATACTTCCAATCCACGTCTTAAGGATATTAAGATTAATTCCATGGATTCAAAAAATACATTATGGAAATTAACATACGAAAAAAATAGTTATCGTCTAGAATCATATCCTGATTATACAGAAACAGCTGTGCCGATTACTGAGGAAATAACTGAAAATGCGCAAACGTCCCTTTCCAATCTATCTTTTTTTGTTGAATCGGGAACAGCTAAAACTACGAAGAATGATTATTTTCTTTTTCATTCATCTCAATCAAAACCTCTCAAATTTGATTCTTCCATACGAAACATAACTTCAGTTGGTTCATTTCTTTATATTCTCACCGTTGATTCTACTCTACAATCAAAAGTTTCTGTATATGAATTCAATGGAGAATCACTGCTTCTGTTAGGAGATGTTTCATTTACTGAAGAACTGCAACGAATAAATGTAATTACACGAAATAACCGAACACTTTTGATTGCTCCAGAAAATACAGGAACTGACAGCGATGGAAATGGGGAATCAGATCTTTTTAAAATATACATTATTGATGTTACCGATAATAAACTCTTTACAACGAATGACATAAGTTCGTTTACGGTATCTACTCTCGTAAATTTTGCATTATATGACTCCACTGCTGATCTTTTGTATCTTACCGATCAAAAAGATGGAAAAATAACTATTATTAATTTTGAAACTAAAGAAGTACAAAAAACGCTCGATGTATACGAGCCTGTTTCTACATTGGATGTGACGTATGATCCACAGGCGCTTTCTCATGAATCACTGCAAGAACGCAGTACAAGTACTCGAGGACTCATGTTTGCGGGGCTCTTATCAAATAATGTACGCATTATTGATACCTTCGATATTCTCAATCAAAATAGTGTTTTCATCGATGCGTCACCATCCAATCAGAAAGTAAAAAGTAGCGCGAATTCTGTCCTTTTCGTTAATTCTGGCGCGGAAAGTTCACCTACTTTAAAAAATCTTCAGACAGATGATAGCGCAACGAAAACCGAAAAATGGACAATAACTTATGAAGGCGTTATTCCAGATTCAATAAGTAGTGCGGGTGTACTTTCAGGAACTTCTTTCACTGACACAACAAAAAACTTCTCAACTATGAAGTTAAAAGTCAAAAGCACCGAACCGACTTTTTATGATTATATACAAAGTAAAGATGTAAATCTCTCTCTAGTCGAGATCATTAATAATACTACGCTAACAGTTGAAATTCCTGAAGGAAGTACACTTGAAGAAAATACAAATCTGGACTATAGTATTAAAGCGCAAAAATCATATGTTGTCTATGGATCTAAATCTGGCTATCAAACAAATCGCGCTTTAGAAAATCAAAACTACGCAAGTGATGCTCATGAAATATCCTTTAAAATTTTTTCTTCCATGTTAAGCCAAACGACGAAAGATGATTTCTTTTCATTGAATACTACTGAGGCTGCAAGTGATATGTTAGTAGGAAATAATCCAACAAAAATCATTTTTAAAAGCTATGAAGATAAGCTCTATGCATATATCTTGAATACTGAATCGAGTTCAATTACGGTCTATAATGTGACTGAATTAAAAAGATATCGAACCATTTTCTAATAATATTAATGTATTAAGCCCAAATCTTTCATTTATTATTTTTTTATGATAAAATTAAATCAAGTTTATGTATATCTCTTGTGAGATTACATATGCGTTTTAGCGTTTAGCATGATGAACTTTATTTTATGTATATCTAAAAGATAAAAATAAAGAGCTTCTCCCAAGCTTTTCACTAAACGCTAAAACGTGTCTCAATGATTTTTAGTGAGCTGAGTTTCGGTAGCTCTATTTTCTTTCCCCACAAAATCTCCATTGATATTGTGCTGTATCACATTATGTAAATCAGTTAATGTCTTTATAACTGTCTTCTCAATGGCCTTTCCATTGACGATTCCCTCCGGTATAGGAATAAATCCGACTTTATATTTTTTATGTAAATCTATACGAGTAAAATGAAAGACAAGTGTTTCATTTTCTGCTAATTTAATAAAATACCATATTCCAGAATGAATATCAAAACCTTTTTGCTTATAAGGTCCTTGATCATCTTTTTTGTCGTTTTTATGGTCATCTTCTGAAAGAGTCCATTTAATATAAATTTCGTTATCAGAAAGCTTCTTTTTGTCAAAAACTAATTGGGAATCTAATAATTCATGCTCTCCATTTTTTCGAAGATAATCGTAATATAGTCTCACATCTGCATGATCTTGATCGCTACTTATAACTTGAACTGCTCTAATAATGTCCTTTTCCCACTGAGTATATTTTTCAAAATCCCAAATAAAATTCACGAGCGTTTCCATAGTAATTTTTTCTTTAAGGCACGCTCCCTCAAATTTCGAATATTGTTTATCAATTAATTCTTTCACTTTCTCATTATCTTTTGATGTTTTCATAAGTTCATCGACATCTAGTGTTTTCAATTCTTCAATTCGACTTACACAGTTTTTTTGAAGAAAAAATTCTGCATTAGGAGATGCAAATAAAATCATTACTATTCCATATAATACATCCATATCAATTCTCCTTAATTTATATTATTTCGATTCGAGAAATTGTTTCATCTTCGAGAATTTTTAAATTGAGCTTTTCTTCAATAGCAAGAAGCTGCTCAGGTTTACTTCTTGTATGTGGTTGCGAAGGAGTAAAAACCGTACAGCAATCTTCGTGAGGTACTATTGAAAGCGTAAATGTATCTATTTTTTTTGCATAATTAATTATTTCAAGTTTATCAAAACTAATAAGTGGACGAAGAATATAAATCGAAGTTGCTTGATCAATGGTATTAATATTCTTGAGCGTTTGACTGGCAACCTGAGAAAGATTATCACCCGTGACAAGCGTATCATAAGAATCTCTCATTGCGATTTTTTCTGCAATACGATGCATAGAACGTCGAAAAAGAATCGTCCAATATCCTTCATGGGCATTATTCACAATATGTTTTTGAATAACCGTAAAGGGAGCAACGATGACGCGAAGAGGTTTTAGATTCCATGTCGCAAGGCGCTTAGCAAGATCAAAAACTTTTTCTTTTGATTTTTCTCCCGTAAAAGGAAAACTATGAAAATGAATTACATCAATTGATATCCCTCGCTTCATTGCCATCCACCCTGCAACGGGACTATCGATACCACCTGATAATAAAAGTAATCCACGTCCCGCAGTCCCTACGGGAAATCCACCATAACCCTGCCGTTCTTTCGTCTCTAAATAAATGAATGCAAAATCAGTGCGAACTTCAATACCCAGAGTACATTCAGGTTCTTTCAAATTAACTTTTATTAGAGGAAACTGTTCAAGAATATACGCCCCAACTAATTCATTGATTTTATCTGATGTATACGGAAACTTCTTATCAGATCTTCTTGTTTCAACTTTAAAAGTTTTTATAGGTTGAACGTGCTTGATAATCATCCGAGAAGCTTCATAGATTGAAGACAATTCTTTCGGAACTTGCAACGCCCGTAATGCTTCATGTACCCCAAAAACCTTTGATGCTCTATCAAAAACATTCATGACTTCACTTTCAGAAGGTATAAGATAAATTCTTCCTCGTTCTCGCTTAACACATTCTCTTCCGAGCAATGTGGCTTTCCGGAGATTTTCCTCTAAAAATTTTTCAAAATATGACCGGTTATTGCCCTTTAATGCAATTTCACCATATTTAATCAGGATAACTTCTTTCATGTGCGTGAATCTCGTGGAATTACATTACGCAGTTGAGGCACAATTCGTTTGAATACTTCTATGCTTTGCTCTACCTCATCCATAGTATTTAAATATGAGAGACCAACACGAATACTTGATTTTTTTATGGCGTTAGAAATTGGAAGTGCTTCAAGAACATGGCTTATATTCTTCTTGCCTGATTTGCAAGATGCGCCTGTTGAAACAAAAATATTTTCTTCTTCAAGTTGATGTAATAATACTTCTCCTGGAATTCCTAAAAATGCACAATTAAGTGTTGTCTCAATTCCGTCTATAGGAGAATTTATATGGGTGTTATCAATTCCATGAATGCCCTTTCGTAATGCTTCATGAAGTTTTTTGATATGAGCTCTCTTTTCTTCCACATTAGCATACGCAAGTTCAGCAGCCTTTCCAAAACCAACAATTGCAGGAACATTTTCAGTGCCAGATCGAAGCGTATTTTCTTGCCCTCCTCCATAAAGCAATGGCTGGATATGAATCCCTGATTTAATATAAAGCGCCCCCACTCCTTTTGGGCCATGAATCTTCTGGCCACTCATTGCATATAAATCAACTGAAGTAAGATCAACCGGCATTTTCCCAAATCCTTGCGCACCATCCACAAAAAATAAAATAGAAGGATCTTGTACTTTTATTTTTTTACCAAGCTCTTCATATGGATAGATGACACCAAGTTCATTATTTACATGCATTAGAGCAACAAGAACCGTATCAGATTGAAGTGCTTCTAAAACTTGCGAAGTAAAAACTTTTCCATAAGCATCAGGTTTGAGATAGGTTATTTGATAACCGTCTTCTTTAAGAGCATTGCACGTAGCAAGAACAGCAGAGTGTTCAATCGCACTTGTTATGATATGCTTTCCCTTACGCTTATTAATTTTTGCTGCAGCTCGTATGCCCCAATTAATGCTTTCAGTAGCTCCGCTGGTAAAGACCAATTCATGGGGTTTTGCTTTCAGTGGCGCTGCAATTCTCTCGCGAGCTTTTTTAATTGCGCGCTCTGCTTCAAGACCCAAGCGATGAAGACTTGATGGGTTACCAAAATGATCCTTAAAATAAGGCATCATTTCCTCAAGTACCCTCGGATCAAGTGGCGTTGTTGCATTGTTGTCTAGGTAAATCATAAGAAATAGTGACCGTGAATCTATATAAAATGTTGGATTTGTCAACCAGTGACTTGACAAAAACCTCCTCTGACCGTTAAAGAAATCGATGGAGAGATGGCTGAGTGGTCGAAAGCGGTTGACTCGAAATCAATTGTTCCACAGTGTGGGACCCGGGGTTCGAATCCCCGTCTCTCCGTCCTAGAGATTCTAGCGAACAAATGTGAGCGTAGAAGCTCTTGGACCCTGCGTAGCTTTTTAGAATTTGTAGTAAAATTTTGTTATGCTGTAATACATTTGTATACATTGAACTTATAGATTAAGAAGCGAAGCAGGGTGCGTGCCAATTGAAACATGCAGCCCCCACGGTTAAAGCCGTGGGTGAATGCGTGGGAGCTTCAGGGGCGGATGTCGCCTCAGGACTTGCAGGCGTATACCCCTCCCTAGCCTTGGCGAAGGAGGGTAATAAATGGTACCACGGCTTTAGTCGTGGGGCTCTATGAAGGCTGATAGAATTTGGAGCTTATGCAATGAATACAATTGATATTATTTTACTAATACTTCTTTCTCTTTGTTGTACTATATTGATCCTAAACTATACTCGTTCACGAAGGAAAAAAATTCAAAAAATCATTCTTCCTCCACTTGAAAAACTTAAACAGAAAGAACCATCTGCATTAGAGGAAGGCTTAAAGAAGACACGAGAAGGTTTCATTGGTAAATTGCAGTCTCTCTTTACAGGATCTATGCTTGATCCATCTCTCATTCAAAAGCTTGAAGAAATACTGCTGACTTCTGATGTTGGAGTAAAAACCACAAGTATGCTTCTTGCTGATATTCAAAAAAAAATTACTGAAGAAAAAAATATTCCTGCATCAGCATATCAAATTTTTTTACAAGAAAAAATACAAGAAATACTAACCTTCAATAAAAAAAATGCTCCTATCCCATCTGCCAAACCAATTGTTATTATGGTTGTAGGAGTAAATGGTTCAGGTAAGACAACGACGATTGGAAAATTGGCTCATTCATATCATACGCATGGGAAAAAAGTTCTTCTGGCCGCAGGTGATACGTATCGTGCAGCAGCCATTGAGCAACTTGAAATTTGGGCCAAAAAAACCAATGTAGATATCATTAAAAAAGATCCGGGAACAGATCCATCCTCCATACTTTTTGATGCCATGAAAGAAGCGACCCAAAAAAATTATGATGTTCTTATCGCCGATACAGCAGGACGATTACATACTAATCTGAATCTCATGGAACAATTAAAAAAATGTAAACGAGTTATACAGAAATTTAATCCTGAAGCTCCCCATGAAACAGTTTTAATTCTCGATGCAACTATGGGACAAAATGCAATAAATCAAGCGCGCGAATTCAATGCGGCTTTAGGACTTACGGGAATTATTCTTACTAAACTCGATGGAACTGCTAAAGGTGGGGTCATAATTGGAATCGCGCATGAGTTAAAAATTCCTATAAACTATATTGGCATTGGTGAACAACTCGAACATCTTAAACCTTTTAATCCGCATGAATTTACTCAAGCTTTATTTGGCTCACCTCCAGGAAATGCTCGATAAGATCAATAAAGCGTAAACATTGAAGCCATTGTTCCGGTTCTCCTTTAGGAAACACAAATATTATTTCTTTTTTAAAAAGTCGCGTTGTAATTGCAAGGTAATTATCATTATATATGAAACGTTCCCGAGTATAGAGAAGCTTTTTTACTATAAAAAGAACTTCGGGCGAAAGCGTACCGTAGAGTTTTTCTAATAAACCAAAATTATTGAGCACTACCTCGACTTCTCCAATGGATAACTGATGCAAGATTTCTTCGCTGAGAATATTCCATAGAGAATCTTTTTCTGAAGAATTTTTTATTCGTTCAAAAAATAATGAGGAATACATGATGGAAAAGACTCTATCAATTGATGTTTTCTGCGGCTCTTCTTTATGTAAAATTTTTGCTAACCTATTTTTTATTCCAAAAAGGTTAAGTATTCTTGGATCAATAATTAATCGATACTGTTCCTGCAAAGACATACGTTTTATTTTTGCATCATGTTTTTCAAAGAAAAAAGAAATCATATCAAAGGTAATGATATGTTCTCCTTTATTATAAAAATCCATAATAGTTGCGTAATCCTGTTCGAGTGAAGTAAGAAAAATATCTTGCGCCTTTTCTTTTTTGATTTTCATGAGACCTTTAAGATCACGTCCGATTTCTTCTTGTTTAGCTTTATCATCAAGCTTTCGTGCAAGATCTTCTGCTTTCTCTAAATACAGTGCGGCTTGTTCCATAAGCAACAAAAGCTTATAAATGCGGCTCAAAAGGATATAAAGATTCAATTCCTTTTTTGTTTCTTTTGAATGTTCTCGTAATTCAAGACAAAGGCGTATCGCTTTTTCATAATCATTTCGAAAGATGTAGCAAAATAAAGCAAGTTCTTGGAGATACTCTTTATCTCCAGCTTTGGCAGCAAGATACTTAAGAGATTCAATATAGGTCAGAATTGAACTGGCTAAACCGACAGCCTTCAAATCATTAATACTGTCTTTAAAATGTTTAAAAGCAAGCTTCTTTCTCTTCGCCTCTGTCAGATGAAATAAAAGTTTTAAACTATCTTCTCTCGAATTTTTTTGTTTTACCAAAAACAAGATACGTTTATGTATTTTTCTTAATTCACCTTTTTCATAGGAAAGCAGTGGAGTGATAAGTGCTGTATCTTTTATAGAAACACACATAGAGTTATCTTCTTGTGAAAAGACAAGGAGGCCTTCGCGAACATAGAAAAAAAGCCTCGGTAAAAAAACCGGTGATTCCATAATGTTCATAAGACTCGTGAGAGGAAATGGTCTTCGGTATGTAACAAAAATTTTAAAAAGTTTATGATCATTTTTTTCAATCGTAACCGTATGTTTAGGATGATTTTTCACTGTTCCAACCAAAAATGCATTATGTTTCATCAAAAAATTAATAGTTTCCTCATTATGAGTTACCCAAAGTATCAATATTTTTTTGCTAAGAACCTCTCTCAGAACAGAGAAAAAGATTGTAAAAAAACGTTCATCATCTGGATGCAATTCATTGCAATGAATCAGCACGAGTGAGTTACTCATTTTTTCTATACTACGTTTTGAAAAGTGAGTAAAAAGGTCCTTAAAATCAAAAGAAGGACTATTATCTTCCACGAGTTTCTTTTCAACAGGAACTGAATATTTTTGAAGAAATTCTATATAAAGAGGATACTCAAGAGAATCTTTTTTATAATAAACAAGCTTAGTTTGGGTTTTAGAAATACATCGATATAAGAATCGTATAACCTCGCTCGATTGATTAGCTTTTATGATGCCAACTTCAGAAAAATAGTGATGGCTCTCATTTTCGCTGAAAACTGATTCATATGCCATTTTAATTTCTTTCTGAGGGATAACAGCTGGTTCAGTCTCTTTAACGGGTATATACCACTGATTTTTTACACAGTCTGTATGTACATTAAAAAAAAGTGATGTTAGAAATTCTTCAACGATGAATTGAGCACGAGTGCTTGTCGATGTATAGATAAGGTACGCATGTTTGGGTAAGACAAAATGAACCACATACGGAAAGACCACTTTCTTATCTTGAACGATTGTCTGTAAGGAAAGTATATTTCTAATAAGTTCTTGGGTAATATTTTTTTTCTTACTGAGAAAATATTTTTTAAGTATAACTCTTTGTTTCAATTCAAAATCGTATGCATCATATGTTTCAAAAAGAGCATGGGAGTCCTGTTTCTTTTCAATTTTGAA
Source organism: Deltaproteobacteria bacterium (assembly GCA_023250585.1). Classification (GTDB taxonomy): domain Bacteria; phylum Bdellovibrionota_F; class JAHFAK01; order JAHFAK01; family JAHFAK01; genus JAHFAK01. The sequence continues at coordinate 16,926 of JAHFAK010000014.1, read as the reverse complement.
ACGATTAAAAAGAATTTCAGTTGGATATGCTTTGCTAATCAATTTCTTTATATGTATATTGTAATGTGAAAACCTCAGATCAGAACTACGAATGTCTGTAACATGGGCATACTCCTTAATTCTTTTAAATATTTTATTGAAATAAAATCTTTCGATAGTTGAATTTTTTTCAGTAATAAAAAGAAATTGATTGGTCGTCTTTATAGCTAAACGTATCGCCAGATAGTCATGGAGTATACGAACAAAATCTCGCAGCGCCCATATTTGCTTAATTTCTAATGAAACACTCTCTTTTTCACGAACTGAAAAAAATTTAATAGTAATTATGTTTTTTTCAATTTTAATATTCTTAAGTTCGATACTTAAAACTTCTGTTGTAGAAAGAGAAAGATACCCCATGCAGAGAATAATAGCTTTATCTCGGAGAGGAATCTTTTTACTTTTCCTAACAAAATCAATAAATCGATCAACGCGTTTGGTAAGGTCTTCACTCGCCCTCGATTGAGGGACAATAATTATAGGAAGAAGCGTAAGAGTAGGATTTTGGATATTTTCTTTTTCAGAATAATACTTATAAAAAAAGCGTAGTGACGTTATTATTAAATTATATGTTTTATTGCCAATTCCTTCTTTTTTCCGTTCTTCTAAATAGGCTTCAATATCAGCAGTAGAAATTTTTTCGATTGGCCTTTCTTGTAAATACTCAAAAAAATTTTTAGCGTTTTGAAGATACGAAGCCTGGGTATGAAGACTCTTTCCTGATTTTTTTAAATAACTTTCAAATACCGTTACTAAATTATTCACAGTTCAATGTATATAAGTTTTTACCTTTTATAAGCAATGGGAATTCTTCGTCCAATGCCAAATGCTTTTTCAGAAATACGTAATGATAACGAAGCTTGCCGGCGCTTGTATTCATTACGATCAACTTTTTCGATAATTTCTTTTACAATATTTATATCGATTTTTTCCTGTTGAATGATTTCATCGCTGTTTATTCCTTCCTCAATATATCTCTTTAAAATACGATCGAGTATGTCATACGACGGCAAAGAATCGATATCTTTTTGATTTGCTCGCAGCTCGGCGGAAGGAGCTTTTTCGATAATTTCGTGAGGAATTATCTCTTCATTTCGATTAATATAATGAGCTAGCTCATATACTTTTGTTTTGAAAACATCTCCAAGGACGCTGATCCCTCCACTCATATCGCCATATAATGTCGCATAGCCTACTGAAAGCTCAGATTTATTACCCGTCGAAAGCAAAAGGTATCCATACTTATTTGATAATGCCATGAGAATATTTGAACGAATGCGCGCTTGCAGGTTCTCTTCGGTACTATCAACTGCTAATCCATTAAATTCATCTGTAAAAAGATCAAGATATCCACTCAATAATCTCTCAATAGAAAAATTTTTAAGCGTAATACCGAGATTACGTGCAAGCTTTTGAGAATCAGTGACACTGCCTTTTGAAGAATAACGAGATGGCATCATTACTGCAATAACATTGTTAGCTCCTAATGCTTTTTGCGCAAGATACACAGTCAGAGCAGAATCAATTCCACCGGAAAGGCCCACAAGAACTTTTTGAAACCCACATTTTTTCACATAATCAGACAAGCCCAGTTCTAAAGCTTTTAAAATAAGTTCATTTTTATTATCACTAATTGCAAGAGGGACGTAATTTTTTTCTGTGTCGTAATAAAGCAAATCCTCTTCACACGTTTTTGCCAGGGAAATAATATCTCCATGCGGATTAATTACACAACTTCTTCCATCAAAAATAAGCTCGTCATTTCCACCAATGAGATTAGCATATACAATGGGTACTCCAAGTGTACGTGCGGTTTGACCGACTGTTTCTTTACGCTGCGCAAATTTTGTCGTAGAAAATGGCGATGCATTGATATTAATCAAACAATTAATTTTCTGAGTTTTAAAAAAGTCGATAGGGTTTTTATGATAAACTTTCTTCGTAAAAAGGTGAGTCTGAAACCATAAATCTTCACAAATCGAAATGCCAAAGGTAGTATTATGAAAAGTAAGCGTGGATACTTTATCACAAGCTTCAAAATAACGTTCTTCATCGAAGACGTCATAGAATGGTAAAAGTGTCTTATTGAAAATTTGGCTTTTCCCATTGTAACAAAAAATTGCTGAATTACATAGGGGACGCCCCGATTCATGAGTATTCCGGGTTATACTACCAAATATAACCCCAATATCATGAGTATGAGCAATAATTTGTTGGTTACTATACTCCGCGTTTTTAACGAATGACTCTTTTACTAAAAGATCACGCGGCGGATACCCTGTTATCACAAGTTCTGGAAAAACGCAGAGCTCAGCTTTCGCTGCCTTTGCCTTTTCAATTGTTTTGTGAATTTTATCAAAATTTCCTTCAAAATCACCAATTGTTGGATTAATTTGACCGATGGCTATTTTCATAGACGTCTTCTCGAACTATCGTTTGATTGCGATCAGGACCAACTGAAACAATAGAGACAGGAACATTTGTTAAGAGTTCAAGTTGTTCGATGTATTTTTTCGCTCGCATCGGCAACTCATTGTACTCACGAATTTGAGTAATATCTTCATCCCAGCCCTGAACTTCCATATATTCTGGTTCACTTTCTTGTAATTTTCCTAAGTCAGTAGGCAGATAATCAAATATTTCATTTCTATATTTATAACGTGTACAAATCTTAATTTTTTTTAATCCACTTAAGACATCTAGTTTTGTTAAAACTAAATGAGATATTCCATTAATCATAATTGATGTACGCAAAATAACAAGGTCAAGCCACCCACAACGGCGTGGGCGACCAGTCGTAGCTCCATATTCATTACCCCTACCTTGAAATAGGCTGAGTTCATCGTTAAATACTTCAGTCGGCAATGGCCCCTCTCCTACTCGTGTGGTGTATGCTTTTACAATACCCACGACACCCAAATTATTTTTCATAGCAAGGCCTGTGCCGGTGTAAGCACCGCCAATGGTGGTATTAGATGAAGTAACAAAGGGATACGTACCATGATCGATATCAAGAAATGATCCTTGAGCGCCTTCTAAAATAATTCTTTTTTTTCGTTCTGCAAAACCATTTAAAAGTTGCACTGTATCGGTTACGTATTCAGCTAGAATTTTACCAAACGAACTATACGTTTTAAAAATCTCTTCATCATTACACTTCTCTCCATTATATATTTTTTCAATAATTTGATTTTTTATAGGCAGAACATCATCGAGTTTTTTACGAAATTTTTCTTCTGAAATTAAATCACACATTCGAATGCCAAGGCGTGCGGCTTTATCTTCATAGCATGGACCGATACCTCTTCGTGTGGTACCAATAAATTTATGCTGTTTTGTATCTTCGCGGAGTTTATCAATAGCAATGTGATACGGCATAATGACATGCGCTCTATCACTGATTGCAATATTCTTCGGGTTGATGTCAATCCCCCCTTTTTTTAATGAAGCAATTTCCTCTAAAAGTACTGCTGGGTCGATAACCACACCATTGCCTATAACGCATTTTGTATTGGGATTGAGAATTCCTGAGGGGATTAGATGAAGAATGATCTTTTTGCCGTGAACAATAACCGTATGACCCGCATTATTACCACCCTGAAATCTGACAATAACTTCAGCTTTAGCACTTAAAAGATCGACAACTTTACCTTTTCCTTCGTCACCCCATTGGGTTCCAACAATTGCAAGCATTCTTACTCCTGTCTTTTAACTTCAGCAAAGCGGCAGATATTTCTTTTTTTTATTATATATCGAGCGCGCTTTCTTGTTCTTAAAATTATTATGGAAGCGACGTCGATATATAATAAAAAAAAGAAATATCTGCCGCTTTGCCATAATACTTTATAAAATATATCGTGTTAAATCTTCATCTTTGACAAGATCACTTAATCTTTCATCAATATATTTAGGATCAATCACTATAGTGCGTTCGGATATTTCCGAAGCATTAAATGAAAGTTCATCGAGAAGTCTTTCCATAACTGTATGAAGTCTTCGTGCTCCTATATTTTCTGTTCTATCATTAACATATGCCGCAACTTCACTGATCTTCTCACGAGCGCTATCAGTGAATTCAAGTTCAATATCCTCAGTTTTTAAAAGAGCCTGATATTGTTTTATTAAAGAATTATCTGGTTCTGTTAATATCCGTACAAAATCTTCTTTTGTTAATTTTTTAAGTTCAACTCTGATGGGGAACCGGCCTTGTAATTCTGGAATGAGATCAGAAGGCTTTGACATCGTAAAAGCACCCGCTGCAATAAAAAGAATATGATCGGTTTTTACCATGCCATATTTAGTAGCAACATTTGATCCTTCAACAATAGGTAAAATATCCCGCTGTACGCCTTCTCGGGAAACATCTATTCCACGAACTCCATCGCGGCCAGCAACTTTATCAATCTCATCAAGAAAAATAATTCCCAATTGTTCAACTCTATTGAGTGCTTCTTTTTTTACTTTTTCAATATCTATGAGTTTATTGGCTTCTTCAACGATGAGAATATCAAATGCTTCTTTAACCTGAACTTTTCTTTTTTTCTTCTTTTTGGGAAACATTCCTTCTAATGCTTCTCGCATATCAAAACTCATCGATTCAAAGCCAGCTCCAGAAAAAACTTCAACTGAAGGCATTCCTTTTTCTTGAACATCCAACTCGATTAGCTGCTCATCCAGTTTTCCCTCCATAAGAAGCATATGTAATTTATTTCGTGTTTCAGCACTTGCATCTTGCACTATTCCCGTACTGCTTACCTGTGCTTGAACATGACTCGGAAGAAGCATATCAATCAATTTCTCCTCAGCAATTTTTTCAGCTTTTTTATGAATTTTTTTTGTTTCTTCATCTTTGACTAATTTAAAGCCAACTTCAACAAGATCACGAACCATTGATTCTACATCTTTTCCTACATATCCAACTTCGGTGTATTTTGTTGCTTCAACTTTAATAAATGGCGCATTAGCAAGCTTGGCAAGTCGTCGGGCAATTTCGGTTTTTCCAACCCCTGTTGGCCCAATCATTATAATATTTTTTGGAGAAATTTCTTCTCGAAGATTTCCTTGAACTTGTTGACGTCTCCATCGATTTCGTAGTGCAATTGCTACCGCACGTTTTGCTTCTTGCTGACCAACAATATAACGATCAAGTTCTTTGACTATATCTCGTGGTGTTAAATTCTTTATTTCAATCATATCTTTTCAAAACTCCTCGAGCGAGCAGCGATATGTTCTTTTTTT
>JAHFAK010000014.1:0-11639 GCA_023250585.1 Deltaproteobacteria bacterium | reverse complement strand
AATACTATTAAGAACAGAAAGCGCGATCGATACAAAATAAAAAAAGAACATATCGCTGCTCGCTTATCATAATTCTAATACCTCAATCTCTTTATTCGTGAAGATACAAATATCAGCTGCTATATTCATGGCTTCGCGTACAATTTCAGCGGCAGATAATGGAGAAAAGTTCATAAGAGCTCGCGCAGCAGAAAGTGCATACGGACCGCCGGATCCAATTGCAGCAATATTATCATCAGGCTCGATTACATCTCCACTTCCTGAAATGGTAAAAATTTTATCTTTATCCGCAACAATCATAAGCGCTTCAAGGCGACGTAAGATTCGGTCCGTTCTCCAATCTTTAGCTAACTCAACTGATGCTCTCGTAATATTACCATTATATTTTTCTAACTTTTCATTGAATTTATCAAATAAAGTGAAGGCATCTGCCGTAGCACCGGCAAAACCTACGATGATTTTATCATTAAATATTTTTCGAACTTTTTTTGCTTTGCTCTTCAAAACCGAATGGCCAAAAGTAACTTGGCCATCGCCAGCAATTGCAATATGGTTATCTTTCTTAACTGCAAGAATTGTAGTTGCGTGAAACATTTATCTATCCTTATCTAAACCATGTGTTTTGTCATAAATTTCAATGAGCTTTTGCGTTGAAAGATGCGTGTATTTCTCAGTTGTTGCAAGACTTGCATGCCCCAGTAACTCCTGTATTGATCGTAAATCAGCTCCACGATCTAAAAGATGGGTTGCGAATGAATGCCTTAAAGAGTGTAAACTCACTTTTTTTAAAATTCCCACTAAAACAAGGCGTTTATGCAATATCCTTCGGATCTGCCGATCTGAAATACGTTCTCCCCTTTGATTAACAAAAAGGGGTAGCTTTCGCATCTCCTTTGATACTGTATTAATCATTATTTTTCTTTTTGCAAGATATTTTACCACGAGCTCAAGGGCTTTATTTCCAAAGGGGACAATCCGTTCTTTTTTACCTTTGCCTCGAACTTTAACAAATTTTTCATCATTATTAATATCGACAAGATTCAATGAAACAAGTTCACTGATTCGCATACCAGTCGCATATAAAAGCTCCAGCATACAGGTATCCCGTAATTCACGAAGGTTTACTTCTTTGTTGGGATAAGAATCGAGGAGCTGCTGCATCTCATCAATACTCAAAATTTCAGGAAGTTTTTGGCCTTGTTTTGGAAGATCAATTTTTCGTGCAGGATTATCATGGGTAATTTCTTCCTTAATCAAAAAATCAAAAAAAGTTCGCAGCGTCGAAACCTTTCTTCGTACGGTTCGTTTCGTATTTTTATCATGAATACTTACAAGATAGCGTCTGATAAAAAACTTGTCTATTGTTTCCGTAGCTTTATGTTCTTTTTTTAAGAATTCTAAAAATTCTACAAGGTCATGATGATAATTGCGAATAGTATGAGGCGAATAATGCTTAACGGCCTCTAGATACGTAATGAATTTTCCCATCCATTCATTAATATCTACAAAATTCATTGAGACTCTTTTTCAATTCTATTCAGTAAATCAATTATTTTCAGTCGCTGAGCATTATACTTATCATTTTCAGAAATAGTTTTTGCCATTAAAAGAATGCGCTTACTTGCATCAATATACTCTACTCTCTGATTCTCGTCTTGTGCACTACTCTCTGAAATATAATAGAGCCTCGTTCCCAATGCATTTAAAAAAACTAAATAATCAGCTGGCGCTTCAATAAGATTCACGGTTCCTTTCATCAAAGTAACTTTAAAAAATTCAGTACTAAATGATAAAAAATTTTTAATCGTCTGCTCTCGAATAAACTCATCTTTGCCTGCATTGATTTGCTCATAATTGGTAGCATTACGTAAAAGTTCTATAAATTGAGTATTATCTAAATCGCTCACATATTTTTCTTCTAATGAAAGAGAAAGATCAAATTTTTCAACGGTTAAGTCTTTTATATCGACTAATGTAGAAGAATGTACCAATTCTTTACCAAGCATTTGAGCTTTTTGTTCAAATGCTACCATATCTCTTTCAATAGCTTGTTGTAAAAGCGATCCTGTTTCTCCACTTGCCTTAAGACTTTCATTTTTTTCATTCCAAAATTTTAAACAGCGTAAATTTCCCAATTCTTCAGCTAAAAGTATAACACTGTTCATAACTTTTGCCATTTTTGCAAATTCTGAGTTAGGAAAATCAGAAATCGTTATACTAAACCATCTCTTTGCATCGGAATAGTTATGTGTTTTTAATTCAGTAAGCCCATTGGCATAGGGCCGGAAGGGAAGATCTTGTGAAGATTCATCTTTATTATCAATAGATTGTATATCTTTCGAGTTGAGAGAGGCTTTACTGTTAGAAGTAATTTCTCGCGTATCTGCTGATTGCAGAGAATTTTTTTTATGACAAGAAAAAATGCTCGAAACAATGATCAACAAGAAAAAAATTATATAGGTATACGTATATCGTCGATCCATTCAAACCTCATAATGTAGGTTGACTTTTTGCACGTTTTCTTTTTATAATTAAGTGTAATGAAAAGCAAATTTGAAGTCAACGCGATTAACGGTTTTAAAAGAAAGTAGGATTCTTATGGAAGAATTAATTACTAAAATTGTAAGTGTAATAGTTGACCATCCAGACAAAATTTCTATCCAAACAGTTCCTGGTGATCATACGGTAATCTACAAGCTTGAAGTACATGCTGAAGATACGGGAAAAGTTATAGGCAAGCAAGGCAGAACAGCTGATGCAATCCGAACTATTCTTAAAGCGCTTGGTGGAAAACAAAACAAAAAGATCATACTGGAAATAAAAGATACCCTTAATCCACGATAACTTTAAAACTCTCTGAAAAAATTGTATATAAAGGAACCTCTACAAAGGTCCAGATGCGAGGCGCATGCAAAGCCACAACCGGAGCATACTTTGATAGTATGTGAGGATTGTGGTTTTACATGCAACGATGCAGATGGGCCTTTGTAGAGGTTCCTTAATGAAGTGCATTAATTGCGGTCAGTCCTATTCCCGGTCTTGAAGGAATAATCATATTCCCTTTTGCATCAATATACGCTCCTGAATATTTTTCATTAGTCACATAAATATTGCCATCGAGATCGATAAAATCGACCAGTGGAATTAAATGAGAAGCTGCGGTTATTGAAATAGCACTTTCAGTATACGAACTTAAAAGAACTTTAAAATTGTTTTTTCGAGCTCGAGTAATCATTTCAATTGTTTTATAAATTCCTCCGCATTTTTGAATTTTTAAACTTACTCCATCGACTAGCCCACGCGTGTCATCGAGATCTTTAAGTGTAATAATATCTTCATCGAGAAATACAGAAGCATTAACTTTTCGTTTAATTTCCTCAAGCCCCGAAAGATTGCGTGCACGGATTGGCTGTTCGAAAAAAAGAATATATTCGTGTTTTTTTAAGAAACGAATTTTATCGATTGCTTCATCAACACCCCATCCTTCATTACTATCGATAATCAGCTTGCTGTATCCGCTCGCATCATGGATTTTTTTTACCATGTCTAAATCCATCTCTGAATTTATTTTGAGTTTTATGACGGGGTAGCCTTTAAAACGAATCGCTTGTTCAATCATTTTTTCGGGAGTATTGATGTAAATAGTTTTTGAAACAGGCCCTTGGGGGATATAAAAGAGCCCAAGCATCGAATACAGCGACGTACGTTTTATTTTTCCCATAATATCATAAAGACACATATCAATTGCAGCGATAACTGAATTGGGTACTCTCTTCTCGCTTAAAAGATCAGCAGTACTTTTTATTTCCTCAGGATTTGCAGGAATGTCCTCTTGGATTGAATCAAACCATGAATCAATTGATATATAATCTTCATTGAATTGATGAATAGGAACTGCTTCCCCGATTCCCTGTATGTTTTCAAAAAATAAATTAACAAGGATATTATCTTTACTATCAAATGAACCACTCGCAATTCTTCGTGTTGAACTTAACTCTAAAGTATATTTTTCATGTTTTAATTTCATAAAACCTTTTTTATGTTTATTCTGTCTTCGTTATTGCATCCAAAATATTTTTAACACCAAAGCGCATTGCATCTGTTGTTGGTAAACCATAGCGCTGTTCATATTCAGTGATAATTTTACGAGCATTCATTTCATCCATCGAAGAAGTATTGAGAGAAATGCCACATACCTTTGCTTTTCGAAAGGGAGGTGTGATCATTTCATTTAATTTAATCGTTCTTTCGATTGTTGGCAATGGAAATGGTGTATCTTTTATATTGTTTCGACTTGGATCATGACAAAGCACTAAATGTGTTGGTAACGAACCATGAAGTAATGCAAGACTTGTATTTGAGTATCCAAGATGCGAAAGCGATCCCTGCCCTTCGACAAAGATATAATCAGCATCTTTTCCATAATCGAGAATCATTTTTTCGCATGCACCGGCCATAAAATCACCAGGAACCGCATCAATAGAAATTCCTCTTCCTTCAATCATTATTGCAGTTTGGCCTGTTGGAATAAAAACACTTTTGAATTTTTGTTTTTGTGCCTCGTAATGAAGTTCGTAAGTCGCCGTCATTTTTCCTATGGCACAATCGGTTCCAATGGTAAGAATTATTTTTGATCTAAGCCCCAGTACTTTTGCGGTCGCAACTTCTAATTTTTCTGGATATGCCCGTGAATCCCATAGAGTTACTTTATGAGCCTCTGCACGCTTTTTTAATGCTTCATCTTTGCCTAAAAAAAGGTGTAAACCATTATAAATATCCAATCTATGATCGATTGCTTCTTCGATCACCTCTCGCCATGATGGTGGAAGCTGTCCTCCTCGCGGTGCAATTCCCAAAATAAAAACTTCCGGTTTTTTATTGAGTACTTCTTTCAGTGATCCTACAAAAGGAATTTTTTTGGTCACCGGTAAGAATTCATGAACAAATTTTCCTTTAAGCGTAGAATCAATAACCGCAATCATCTCATACGAGCCATATTTGAGAATACCACGAGCGGTTTTCGAGAATTTCCCCGTAAATTCCCCTTCCGCAAAAATAACAGCGCGTTTCTGAATCATAAAAATTCCTTTCCTTAATGCTTTATAGTAGCGAGAGTGTCTATGTTCTTTTTTTGTTTTCTAACGAGCGTGGTTACCCCGTTCTTAATTATTTAATTGAACCACGTCGTTAGAGAAAACAAAAAAAGAACATAGACACTCTCGCTTATCGCATCTTATTTTAATTCCTGTAAGGATGCCTTTACTGCAGTAATAGATTTTCCAAAAGCTTCTTTTTCTTCGGGATTTAATTTCATTTCGATAATCTCAAGAACTCCACCTCGGCCAAGCCTTGCAGGAACTCCACAGTAAAGATCGCAAGCTCCATATTCACCTTCTAAGTAACAGGCAAGCGGTAGTATTTTTTGTACATCGGTGACAAGGCATCTAACCATTTCAACAACCGACGCAGCAGGAGAATAAAATGCGCTTCCCGTTTTTAAATACGATACGATTTCGGCGCCGGCTTTTTGTGTTCTTTCTACAATTTCTTGAATCTGAGTTTTGTTAAGAAAATGTGTCAGTGGTATTCCAGAAATTGTTGCCGTAGAAATAATTGGAACCATTTCATCACCATGACCACCGAGCACCATTGCTTGAATATCCACGGGATTGACTCGTAATTTTTCAGCAACAAAATAACGAAAACGAGATGTATCAAGGACTCCTGCCATACCAAACACACGATTTTTTTGAAATCCGGTGGTTTTTAAAGCCACATAGCACATAACATCAAGAGGATTTGAAACAACAAGTACCACAGCAGTCGGAGCATGAGTCTTAATATGAATTGAAACATCTTTCATAATTTTTTCATTTGTTTTAAGAAGATCTAACCGGCTCATTCCTGGCTTTCGTGCAATTCCAGCAGTAATTACAATGATATTTGAATTACGAATTTCTGAAAAATCCTCTGTCCCGGCAACTTTAATTGGGTAATGTCGAAGTGGTGAAGCTTCAAGAAAATCAAGGCATTTGCCTTTTGCAAGCCCTGGAACAACATCAACGACAACAAGCTCATCCGCCAGTTTTTCTTCAAGAAGATATTGAGCAGTAGTCGCCCCAACATTTCCTGCACCAACAACACTAATTTTCATAAATCCTCCTAATCTGTTGTACGTAAAATTAAAACGGTTCAAAGTTAGTAGAATGAAGATAAATTATCAAGAATGATTTATCGAATAAGCGTAATAGGCTCAGAAGAGTTCGAAAAAGTAAGACGATCGCCCAAATTAAACCGGACACTATCAGCTGCTCCATCGATGTAGCAGATGCCATTAATCATACGAGAATCGATGATGATTGATTCTTCGGGTTTCATGATTTTATTAATGAGTCTTGAATTGAAAGTATAATCCGGTTCACGAACCAAGAATTCGAACTTTTTGGAATTCGCCGGAAGTGCATTTCCGCCTGCTGACTTAATTGCTCCAGTTGAGCCAGCAGCAGTGGTAATCCAAATCCCAGAACTTTTTTGAACTTCTTTTTTGTTATTCACTGTTATTTCATAGCGACTCGTCAAAGATGGAGTTTCATTTGAAATTAACACATCATTAAAAATGCGCTTGGTATATATTTTTTTATTAATTTTGAGCATCAGTCGATTTATTGAAACTTCTGAGAGCTCTCCATCCAAATATTTTGTTAATTGTTTTAAAAAAGTAAAACGATGAGCAATACTAAAATATCCAACACTATTTTTTGGATCTGAATTAACCGCAAAAATTTTACCTTTGCGAATAAAGCGTTGCACATGAAGTAAGGTTCCATCGCCACCACAGCTAATTATTAAATCATAATGATCAATGCGTTTTAACCTGCTAAGATCATCTCTATAAACACTCTTATAGGGTATTTTCAGTTTTTTGAGAACAGAAAAAATTACTTCTTGAGTTTGTGTATGTTCTTTATGATTTACTACAATTTTGTTGAGATGATATTTCGAAAGAATACTATGTTGATAAACCTCATAGAGGCTTTTTTTAGAACAAACAAGAACATGCATAAGAATGCTTATTGTTGCGGACCTTCATCGAGTTTTGTCTGTTTCTCGTCTTGATTGAAATCGAGGAGGTCTAATTCATCATCTTTGAGTATTTCTTCTTTGCCTCGTTTTTCACCCTCGACTCCTCCCATTGTAGCTGATTGAGACTCTAAACTTTTGAGTTTTTTCATGTCTTCAAGACGTTCTAAATAACCACGTGCCTTTTGAGCATAGGCAAGTCCACCTTCTTCTGCACTCGGCATGCTTCCTGTTTCTTTAAGATATTTTTCAAAATAAGTGCGTGATTCCTCATATGACTTTTCATTATTTAAGGATACTGCAATTTTAAAGATATATGCATTATTTTTTTCTTTTTCATATAAATGCTCATATACTTTACGAGCCTTTGTAAATTCACGTGTTCCCATATATGCAAGCCCTAAATCATTGTAAGCAGCAAAGTCGTAAGGGTTAAGTTCAGTTACTCTTAAAAAAATCTGGCTTGCTTTTGTATATTGATTATTTTCGAGATAGAGAGCACCTAAGTTTCTATAGGCAAGTAAAAATGATTTATCCTTTGCAATTGCTTGATTAAAGTATGAAATAGCTTCATCAAATTTCTTTTGGCGTAAACTTATCACTCCCAAGTTATTATATGCATATGCAAGCTCTGGCTTAAGAGCTATAATTTGTTTCAACACCAATACTGCAAGATCATAGTCACCTTTTTTTGCATACGTAAGTGCACTGTTATTTAAAGCTCCAATATCATTTTTATTCTTCTCAAGTTTGCTTTGAGCAAGAGCAAGAGCAGTGGTATAATCTCCACTGAGACGATAGAGTCCCATTAAGGTATACTCAATCTCAGGTATCGAATTTTTTTCCTGTTTTTTCAGATCTTCAAGCAGTGTAATAGCTTTTTTATACGCGCCTTGTGATTTGTATAAATTAGAGAGAGCAAGAGCTGCAAGCTTATAATTTTGATCATAGGAAAGAGCAGTTAAATAAATTTTTTCTGCTTCTTCTTTATTGCCTCTTCTTTCAAGAAGCCATCCGAGATTAATATACGCTTCCAAAAATATTGGATCCATTTCAACAACCTGCTTAAATACCGCAATAGCAGCATCAAAATCGGCTATACTCTGCGCCTTTTCAGCAAGATTTACACCTTCCAAAAATGCTTTTCTCACTTCTGGTTTGGTTTTAGTGTTTTTAACTTCGCGTTTGATGAGTTCAGATTGTATTTTTTTTTCTTCACTATTTTCTATTTTAGTAGAAACGAGTGTTCTCTTTGAGGTTGTAGCACATCCGACAATGAAAGAGATACTGGCTATACTCAGAATTATCTTGGTAATTTTCATGTGATCCTCCACATATTTAAATATCATTATATATTGTTTCATTACGGAAGCTCCTTAATAAACCAATTATCAGGGAGTACTTCAGACTCTAAAATTTTGATTTCAACTTTTGGATCTTTAAATGCTACAAGCCCTGAAGGTTTATAACTTTCAAGTTCAACCGTAGCGAGTCGGACCCATTCAGAAATTGTATCACCTGTTTGTGCAATTTCAATTGCACGTTCAAAATTTTTGATAGCTTTATCTTCTAACGTAAGAGCCTTATCTTCAAATTCGCTCTGTAAGCTAAAAGGAAATTTCTTTTCGTCTTCAGCTTCTGCACTTTTCAATATTTCGTAAATAGATTTAGAGACCGACTTGTACATAGCCCCAATACGATAATAAGATTCAAAAAGTTTGTCATCATTTCTTATGTTAACGATTACCTTATGATAATTTTCAGCATTTTTTACCAGTTTTTCTTTTTCACCCAGCTCAGTTTTTTGTTCATCAAATGTTCCTTTAATCGTCATAGCTGAAAAATCATTATATATACGTCTTTCTTCTAATATCGCATATTCTGAGTCAAAAGTATCGAGGAGTTTTTTATCCGCTTTTTGCATTTTTAAATGATTCATTGTTGCCTGATACGTGGTCAATGCATTCTTTGAATCTTTATCACTAAAGTAATTTTCTAAGCTTATAACTGCAGCGGTATATGCAATCATAACATCTGGATTAATAAGTAACTCAGAAATTGTCTTGTCATATAATACTTTATCATTAGTCTTTAATGCGAGTTTTGCAATTTTGAGTTTTACTTGTGGAACATCCTTAGACGAAGAAGCAATCGTTAAATACAACGTATAATTTTCAATTGCTTTAGGATAATCCCGCAGACTTTCTCGTAAAAGTCCCGCACGTTCAACTGATGCAAGAGCATCTTTATCGGCAGGATAATTTTTCACCAGTAACTCATAATAGCTTGCAGCTTGAGCAAAACTGGTAATGGAATCATAATAAAGAGCAACTTCTCTAATCGCTAATGGTGCAAATTTAGTGTCTTTATATTGTTTAAATAATGCAGTAGCAATAGTTGCCATTTTTTGTTTTTCATTAATTTTAGTATAGTTTCGTACTGCAAGATAAAGGGCTTCAGCTGAAAGAGTGGAATTCGGAAACTCTGCAGTAAAACGTTCATATTTTTCTGCAGCGGTATAGAGTTTACCTTGTCTTTCGAGTTCAGCAATTTCATTAAATGTTGATTCTTCGATAATTTTCGCAAGTTCTTCTTGGAAAGCTCCTTTTGCGAGCTTCTCAACTTTAATATACTCTTTCGCACGCGTATTTAAACCAGTCCAATCGTTTTGTAATCGATAGGAAGAAAGCACGAGACGTGCTGCCTGAACTGATAATTCTCGTCGTTCATATTGATTGATAATTGCAGTAAATTTTTTGTTTGCTTCATCAAAATGATTATATTTGTAATAGATTTTACCTGATAGAAAAAGCATCTTTGCAAATTCATCTTTTAATTGCGCAATATCGACATAAGTATCGCATGCAGCAATAAGGTTTGTTTCCTTTTCCGGAATCGTCATTTTTTCTTTAGGCTGAACTTTATTCGCATTTTCATCTATTCTGAAATTAAAAATATTCTGACCAAGAACGAAATTTTTGCCATATGCTTGTATTCCACTAATCACTACAACTTTATATGCTGAATCTAAGCGAAATTCTCCTTCTAAATTTACGAGTTCAGTAAAATGTGTCTTAGCTTTTTCAAAATCATCGAGCTGATATTCACAATTTGCTCTATAGTATCGGGCAGTATAGGTATAAGGAATACCGGGAAAATACTCAATATATTTGGAATAATTTTCATATGCTCGCTTGTATCCTTCTAAAGCATTAGCAGTAACTGCATTTTGATACTGAGTAAAAGCAATATTACGGAGCATGATTTCGACTTTAGGGAAAGCGTAATTCAACTCATCTTGATTATTTTTATTTGTTGTTGCCCATTTGCTTACTGGATTGTAAAGCGAGATGAATTGTACAGCTAAATCATCTCCGAGTACTTTCATATCAATTTTTTCTGCAAGTTTAATCATTGCAAAATGAATCTTTGGATTCTCTGCATGATAAGGATCTTTTTCGAGAATCTTTTTGTATACTTCAACTGCTTTAAAGCTTTCATTTTTTTTATCGAACATATCTCCCAAGGTTTTCATTAGCGTACGATACTCATGACCTTGTTCGTACTGTTTGAAAAAAGCTTCTGCGCTTGCGACATCTTTTGTTTCTGCATAGGCAAATAAAATAGAATTAAGCGCCGCTCCCTTCATAGCTTTACTATATTCTTGGGGCAAACCAGGATATTTAGCCATAATCTCAATAGACTTTTTATAAGCCACATGAGACTTCGGATACATCGATTGCTTTTCAAATGACTTCCCGATTTTATAGAGCGCAAAAACGCTGGATTTAATTTTTTTCTTATTGATTGTTTCAGAATAATATTTTGTTGCAGTAGTATAGTTTCCTTTATCAAAGTAGTACTCAGCAAGAAGAAGATTTACTTCATCAATGAATGGATAGCTCGCAAAGTTTTTTAAAATATACGTACTAATTGTTTTTGCTTCTTCTTGATTACCCATTCTGTATAGATTCTGTGATAAATAATAGAGAACATATCCTCTCATATTAAAACGTTTATAATCACGAATGACTCGTTTGAAATGTGAAATCGCTTTTTGTCGATATGACAATTCATCTTTGGTTCCGGCTGATTCATTTGCCAAAATGGTATAGAGTTTTCCTAATTTAAACAGCAGATCTGCTGTTTCATTCTCAGCAGTGGCGCGTGAGAGCAATTTTGTTATGAGCGAAATAGAACTTTGAATTTCATCAAGGTTATATTTTCCTTCTTTGACATAATTATCAAAAAAAGTTGGTTCTTTAACATCTGCTTTCGCTGGTGATGCAGTTACAAAATAACTCATCTGAGCGAGTAAGGAAATAGCGACAATATACTTTTTCATTTCGGCCTCCTAGATTACGATACAATATCTACTCTTCTTTAATTGCAAATTGTATGCCAATGTTAACACTCATTAATTACTTTTAATATTAATAGGTTACAATATTAATATCAGGTATAGCTTATAGTTATTTGTAAAAATTTTTCAAATATATGCATTAATTTCATAAACACTAAAAAAAAGCAAGTTTCATATCATATGTATAGTCAAAGAT
>JAHFAK010000013.1:26154-27866 GCA_023250585.1 Deltaproteobacteria bacterium | reverse complement strand
CAAACTCAACTATTTTCACTATTTTTATAACCCATTAAAAAATTACTTCTTTTTTGTTGAATAGTATCTTATAATTTGTTACTATTAAAGTAAGGAGTGTAAGGTGTCTAAATACGGTAATTATTTACTACTATTGAGGAATATGAAGAAATCAGCTATATATTATGTGGTACTTTTACTAGTTCTACCCCTCTTGTTTTCTTGTTCCGTGAGAACATTTCATATTAATTCTGACCCTGGCAATGCAAAAGTATATTATCAAACCCGCCGGGATAAGGTCTTTAAAGGCTATACCCCTATTTCATTCGATGACAAAACCAATGATATAAGTCCTGCAAGTAAAGTCATCCTAGAAAAAGACGGATATACCAGTAAAGAAGTTAATATAGGTGGTTTTACCGGAACAGATGTATCGTTGCAGGTAAAACTCGATCAAAGTGAGGATATGATTACCTCCAAAAAAGAACCTACTGAAACTCAAATAGTTAAACCTCAAGAACCACAAGAAAAGGCTATACAAACACTTGATCAAAAAATAGATAGCGATTCGAATAAAAATGTTAAATCCCCAGAAACACAGCTTATTGCTGAAGAATTTGAGGCGCTCCGAAGACGCCTTGAAGAAACAGAAACTGAACTTCGTGCTTTAAAAGAACAACAAACCCCCAAATCAATGCCGATGGAATCTTCTAATGAAAATACATCTGCAGGACAAGACCAAGCACTTGTACCTATGCCTGATGATGGAACAAGTAATCCAGCTTTTGATAAAGATCAATTGAATATGAATAGAGCTCTTCAGCATATTTTTAAAGCTCAACAGCTTTTAGGTTCAGGCGATAAGTTTCTCGATGAAGCATTA
Source organism: Deltaproteobacteria bacterium (assembly GCA_023250585.1). GTDB lineage: Bacteria > Bdellovibrionota_F > JAHFAK01 > JAHFAK01 > JAHFAK01 > JAHFAK01. The sequence goes on along the minus strand of JAHFAK010000013.1, from coordinate 27,004 downwards.
GTTGAAACATTTAAAGCTATAAGTATTAACAATAAATTTGCTTTCGCCTATGCAGTTCAAGGGACCATATATTACAAAAAAAATGATTATGTGTCAGCGCTTGATTCTTGGAAAAAATCGATTCAAGAAGATCCAACAAACCTTGACGTAGTGAGGGCATATAATAAATTAAGGGCAACGTTAGGAACAAATATTGGCAAAAAAGCCACGAGTAACTAATTAATAATATGCGTATACAAAAAATACAGCTTATTTCGATTGTTTGTTTATCAGTACTTTTTACGTCACCTCTTTTTGCCAATTATGCCGATTTTCAAAAAGAGCTGGATTACGAGAAGCTTCTTGAAGACAAACTAAAAAATGAATTAACGGAAATTCTCGGTCCAAAGAAATTTATTGTTATTGTCGATATTGAAAAAAGAAATACCGAAGTAAAAGAAGATCTTCCTGGAGAAAAAGAAGGAATGAGCGATCTTGGCGTTCCTCTACCTGGCATGCTGAGTAAAGAAACACAAGAAACCCCAATAATTGCTCTTCCTGATGATTCTGCACCAGCAGAGACTGAATTTAATCCAAATAATTATAAAAAATCGATTAGCCTTTATATTGAAAGCGAGATATCTCCTGAGGTCCTTGATATTATTAAACGTCGAGCAACACAAATTGCCCAACTTAACGTAAGCCAAGGTGATAATGTTATTGCAAAAATAACTCCATTAGCCGAGGCATTAACAGTAGCACAATCAGGAGAATTACCACAAACGCTTACTCCTGGCGCTCCAACCAGTGTATCACAACCTTTACTTAGCAAAGATCTTCTAATCATTATCGGCGCTGGCGTTGTATTACT
>JAHFAK010000013.1:12244-26054 GCA_023250585.1 Deltaproteobacteria bacterium | reverse complement strand
CAACCAAGCACGGCTGAACAAACACAAATTTTAAGTAAAGATTTATTAAAACAAGATGTTATTAATCAATGTTTTTCTCGTCCTGATTTACTCGCTACAATTATCTCGAATTGGGTAATTGAAGAAAATGGCTTGAGACAAGCGGCCTCTCTTATCAAAATATTTGGTATCGATACTGCGATGAATTTATTTGCTGATGTTGCTTCACAGGAACGAGCAAAAATTTTAGCCTTCTACAATACCGTTGATAATTGGGATATTCAGGAAGAAATTAATGCACTCTCCAAACTCAAAGCAAATCTTGTGGCAAAAAAATATGAACAAAATATACTCAGCGAGGGTACAGAGGCTTCCCATTTTTCATTTATTAAAAAATTATCTGATTACCAACTCTTTTATCTCATTAAAGATGAAGATTCACGTGTTATTGCTCTTTTATTGACGTATCTGCCAGCTGACAGAGCAGCAAAATTAGTCGGACAGCTTTCGCCAAAACAAAAAAGTGAAATCGCCGTTGAAATTGGCAATATAAACTATATTAATTCAGATATTTTAAATGCCGTAACAAAACGTTTGGCTGAAAAATCACTCATGATACCAAAATTTGACCTCTATCCGGGAAGTGGTATTAATAGCCTTGTCTCTATTTTAGATCATCTCGACTCTAAAGATGAAAGCTTTGTACTCAACACCATAAAAGAATTTGATCCAAATCTGGCAAAGAAAATCAAGAAAGCATATTTTGTTTTCGATGATCTCTTAGGCTTAAGTAAAGAAGCATTAAAGATTATCATTAAAGACGTCTCAAAAAATGCTCTTGCAACGAGTTTAGTTGGTGTAGATGAGAATTTTATTGCAAAAGTTCTTTCTATCCTGCCTGAACGTAAAGCTGAAATGCTCAAATTTGATATGGATAAACAAAAAAATGCGCCCCAAGCAGAAATCATAAAAGCTCAAAAAGAAATTGTTATCAAAATTAGAGAAATGATTCGCAATGGAGAACTCGACATCGAAAAGGCAACCAAGCCTGCTGACGTAGCTGTAACACCAAAGCAACCTAATGGAGGAACAATACATACAACTCCTCCTACAACTGGAGCATCGGCAACAACGACTTCTCAACAAGGAGTTAAACCAGCACAACCAGGAATCCAAAAGCCTCCACAAACACCCCCAGGAGTAAAAATAAATCCGCAAGCTGCTCAAAATCCTAAACCTGATATAAATAAATGAAGTACATACACAGCATATTTTCTTTTCTTAGTATACTACTCATTTTTTGTGTTATATCAGAACGTTCATATGCATATGTAAATCGTTATGCTATCGCTCCTGCTTTTAATTACTACATGGTCGATGAGTCCTCTCGTAGAACTCATGTTATAGGTGCTTCATTTAAAGAAGCATTTGAATTTAGTCTTTCTAATCGAACGAATATTGTTTTCTTATTAGGATTTTCTAAACCATGGGTATTAACTACCAGCGATGAATTAAATTCCCAATACTTTTTTATTCTCGCCGGATTGCTTATCAAATTATATCCATTGGCAGAAAAACAGACTCAGTATTTAGCAAATGATAATAACGCTATTTTAGTTGAAAATAAAACGTCTGCAGTAAACCCTTATATTGCCGTTGGACCAGCCACCCAATATCTACTCAATGACTCAGGAGATGCCTCTGGAGATTTTGTCAATCATAGTCTCGTGGGCCTTTACTTTGCCGCAGGCATCGATATTCCTTATAATGATCGTGTAGGAAGCACCCTTGAAACCCAAACTGTAGTGTATTTAGAGCCACTTTCTCCTAATCTTCTTATATTCCAATTTGCTATTGAAATGGGCTTCTACATAAATTTCTTTTAATTTCAGCTAATTACCAACTATTATTTATCCAATACGTCATTTATCTTGCATCATAAACAAACTTCATATTATAAAGGTCTCTATGAAGCTTAAAATAGCGTTTATGCTTTCTTTATTTTTTATTTGTAATCAGAAAGTTGAGGCTTCATATTGTTGTTCTTCATGGAAATTTAATCATTGGAATCAATTAGGGATTTCTGCAACAACGTATTACCCTCTTTCAACCGGCATATTATTCGATTATGATATTAATCGATCTTTTAATATTGGGCTTGATGTTGGCTATATGCCTTTTCTCTATACAAATTCGATGAATCAAGCTGCAGCTCTTTTTGGGAGTAATTGGGATCAAAAAACCCAAGACACAATTCAAAAAAGTCTTGATTCATCAATGAGCATCTCTCTCCTTTTCAAGTTTTTTCCTCTGCGTGCCAATGGATTATTCGTCTCTGCCGGCTATACCTTTCTTGGTTTTGGTGGAGATTTTATTGGCGTTGACACCTTATCGCTTATGTTCCCTAATTTGATAGAAAGTCCTGAAGGACAAAACTTAATCCTCACACAATCGGAAGTTCTGCTCGAAACCTATTCCCATAATGTTCGCGGCAGCATTGGCTATCGTTATTTTATTAACAAAAATATCGCTCTCTCCGGCGAGCTTGGAGTTTTCAAAACCATAAAAGTCCATGGTAATCCTGATGAAGTGGAACCGTATATTAATGACCTCTTTGTAGACTTACTGACGATTCCTTTTGCAGGAATTGGGATTGGCTATTATTTCAAATGAGTGGGACATACTACCCCCTCATACTGAAGTAATACACTTATTGTTTGTTTATTCTTGACTTTGCCTAGGCACTAAGATAATTGACTCAAATCTTATAAATACTTAAACCATAAGTATTTATAACCTATTGACATATAAGTATTTTTTTATACGTTAGTTAACCTATTTATCATTTCCTAAGAGAGGGTGAAGAGTTCATGCCAGGTATTAAAATCAGAGACGGTGAATCATTTGAAATTGCGCTTTCGAGATTTAAACGCCAATGTGAAAAAGCAGGCATTATTTCCGAGACAAAAAAACGCGAGCACTATGAAAAGCCATCCATTCGCAAAAAGAAAAAATCTCAAGCTGCTCGTAAACGCGCGTTAAAAACGTTTGTAAAAAGATAAAGAAATTTTATACACTGTATCGGACTATTGTTCCGACACGTGAATCTGTAAGGTTACCTTTGTCAGATTTTAATTCACAAGTTCAATTGCTTCTCGATCATGTTGATATCGTATCCGTGGTCGATGACTATATAGGACTCAGACGATCGGGAACAAACTACAAAGCCCGTTGCCCTTTCCATGAAGAAAAAACTCCTTCATTTGTAGTAAGTGAAACAAAACAAATCTATCACTGCTTTGGCTGCGGGGTTGGTGGAAATGCCATTAACTTTATCATGAAAATTGAAAATATTGAATTTATGGATGCCTTAAAGCTTTTGGCGGAAAGATTCAATATCACCGTAAATTTAGATAAAGACCGAAAAAAGTCACCTTCTCTCAACGATTTTATAAGTCTCAATGTAAAAGTATGTGGGCTTTATAAAAAAAATCTAGCAGGTCATCAAAAAGTAAAAAATTACTTAAAAGAGCGACAAGTTACCAATGAAGAGATTGAAAGCTTTGAAATTGGCTATGCTCCTGATTCATGGCAGTATATAACAAATCACCTGAAAGATGATAAAAGCGACCTTACTCGTGCATTGACATTAGGCCTTGTTCTTACAGGCAAGGAAAATAAACCCTATGATTATTTTCGTAATCGACTTCTCTTTCCTATCAAAAATCAAAGAAGCCAGATTATTGGCTTTGGTGGAAGAGTACTCGACAGCGGAATGCCTAAATATCTTAATTCGCGCGATTCACTACTCTATAATAAAAGCGCAACGCTTTTTGGTATTGATAAAGCAAAAAAAGAAATTGTACATAAAGATTATGTGATTCTTACTGAGGGATATTTTGATGTTGTTACGCTTCATCGCTTTGATTTTACCAATGCAGTTGCTATTTCTGGAACCGCACTCACTCACGAGCATCTCAAAATTCTTACACGTTTTACCAAAAATATTCTCTTTCTTTTAGATGGAGACGAAGCAGGAATCAATGCGATGTTGCGCTCTCTTCCATTAATTATTCAGCATGAAGCCGAAGCAAAAATTTGTATTTTGCCGAAAGATTCAGATGCTGATTCTTTCCTTCTGTCTCAGGGCAAAGAAGCGCTCAGCCAGTATATTAACAATGCACGTGATCTGTTTGAATATTATATAGAATGTAACATCAAAAAAAATCCATCCGTGACTGCAAAATCAGAACTTGCAAAAAATATTGTTGGTATAGTAGAAGCATCTACTAATCCAGTTATGATAGACCTCTATTTACAGAAAACCGCATCTCTTATTAAAGTCGAGCCGAAAACGCTTCGCGCTCTCTTAAATAAAAAAACTTCAAGGAAAGAACTCGTATTTGCAGCTCCGCTGCAACCGCGGAAAAATCTTATTATTCCTCCACTTGAAAAAATTCTGGTCAAGATCGCTCTCTCAAGTAGAGAGTATTTAGACAAACTCCTTGATTCACGAGTCATAGAATATTTTAGTACACCAGAAATAAAAGATCTGCTAACCTATCTACAACAAAGAGATAGAGCAGAATATTCTCTCAAAACTCTTATAGCAGAAAAAGATGCAGCGCGCTTTTTATATATTATCACTCAACTATCTTTTGATGATGATGAAATAAAGACTGAAACAATTGATGTTCTCTATACTTCTGCAATTACAAAATTAGAAAAGAAAAAAGAAGTTGCGGACAATAAAAAAATACTCGAGGCTATTAAAGACGCTGAGAGACACAATGATCAAAAATTATTACAGGAATTGCTTGTAAAAAAGCAAAGCTCTATCACTAAATCTTTCTCTAAAGGATAAAAAATGAAAGTTAAATTAGAAAAAGTAAAAGAAATTAAAAAACTCCTTGAGCTTGGAACAAATAAAGGATTTTTAACCTTTGAAGAAATTAACGATGTTCTTCCTTCTGATATGATTTCAGCTGAATTAATCGATGAGATCATGATTCTTTTACATAAACTCAATATTGAACTCGTCGATGAAGCATTCGAATCTGATATCCAAAGCATCGATGCAGATGAACATGTTGAAACAGCGGCTGCCGAGGAAGAAGAACAAGAAGAACCAGCAGAAGAAGTACGGCAAAATGATCCTGTTCGTCTCTATTTACGAAAGATGGGAAGCGTTTCCCTTTTAACACGAGAAGGTGAAGTCGAAATAGCAAAAAGAATTGAAAAAGGTAACAACGAGATCTTAGAAACTGTTTTGAAATCATCTATAGGACTTAATGAAATTTTTACTCTTTCTGATAAATTAAAAAATGATGAAATAAAACTCCGTGATATTGTTAAAGACATTGAAGATGATGATTTTGAAATTGACCATGAAGCTTTTAAAGAACATATTTTTGGATTAATTGGTAAGATCAGAAATCTCTACCTCAGTAATCAAAAATTCGAGAATAATCTGAAAAAGAAATCTCAATCACTTCGTTCAAAAAGAAATTTACATGTTCAAATGACTGATAATCAGAAGCTCATGTTCAATCATCTTAAGGAACTTAACCTCACACGAAAACAAATTACAACGATTGTTGAAAAATTTCACAATTTTATTGTTACTATTAAAAAAGAAGAGAAAGTCCTAGAAAAAATAACTCAAAAATATAAGTTGACCAATGATAAAGAACTTAAGAATTTAATTAAAGCTGCTCGAAATCCACGCGCAAAAAAACAATTAGAAACAAAATTAAAACGACCATTTGCTGAGATAGAACAAACCGGAGAAAAGCTTGCTGAATCGCAAAAAATAATAAAAACAATTGAAAAAGAAGCTAATCAACCCGTCAGTGAACTCAAAAATACCTATTATGCTATTAAGAATGCTGAATTCATGGCTGAAAAGGCAAAAAGCGAATTAGTAGAAGCAAATTTACGTTTGGTTGTAAGTATCGCAAAAAAATATACCAATCGTGGATTACAATTTCTTGATTTAATCCAAGAAGGAAATATTGGTCTCATGAAAGCAGTTGATAAATTTGAGTATCGCCGTGGATATAAATTTAGCACCTATGCAACATGGTGGATTCGACAAGCAATTACGCGAGCAATTGCGGATCAAGCACGAACAATCAGAATTCCCGTTCATATGATCGAAACAATTAATAAACTCATTCGTACGTCTCGTCAACTCGTCCAAGAAATGGGCAGAGAACCGACACCAGAAGAAATCGCACAAAAAATGGACCTTCCCGTTGATAAGGTACGAAAAGTATTAAAAATTGCAAAAGAACCTATTTCACTTGAAACACCGATTGGAGAAGAAGAAGATAGTCATCTCGGAGATTTTATTGAAGATAAAGCAGTAACAAGCCCCTCAGACGCAATACTGAATACTAATCTTTCTGAGCAAACGAGAAAGGTTCTCGCAACCCTTACTCCGCGGGAAGAAAAAGTATTACGTATGAGATTTGGTATTGGCGAAAAATATGATCACACTCTTGAAGAAGTTGGACAGGATTTTGATGTAACTCGTGAACGTATTCGTCAAATCGAAGCAAAGGCATTACGTAAGCTTCGACATCCTTCGAGAAGCAAGAAACTCAAGAGTTTTATTGACGAATAAATTGAATTTTTAGTAGATAGAAATAGAATGAAACTATAATAAATAACGATTAAAAACTAATAACTAAGAATGGGCCTATAGCTCAGTGGTAGAGCCACCGGCTCATAACCGGTTGGTCCCTGGTTCGATCCCAGGTGGGCCCACTGTTAGGCACTAAGATTTGACAGAAAGGGTGGTTTGTTTGTGTTGGAAACGTTAAAAGAGCTTGGAAAATTACAGGCAATTGATCTTGAAATAAAAAATCTTAAGGAAAAGGAAGAAAAAGAAAAAGAACGCCTGTATGAAATTGGAAATAAAATCAAAAAAATAAAAGAAGAAGAAGCAACATTTCAAAATTATCTTGGTTTAATTGAAACTAAGAAAAGGCAACTCGAAAATGAACTCAAACAAATGGAAAGTGATAAAGAAAAAAGCCAAGAAAAAGCTGTCCGAATAAAAACTGATGAAGAATACCACGCCATTCTTACCGAAATTGAAACCAAAAAAAAAATAATAGGGGATCTTGAAGAACAAATTCTTGAAATTATTGAAAAGCTCGAAAGCACCAAAAAACAGCATGAGAATCCTGATGGAACGCTTAAAGATCTTGAAACTGAATTACAAAAGATACGAGAAGCATTGGGAGATAAACAGCAGGATTTACATCTTCAAATCAGTAATAAAGCAAAAGAACGCGAAGCTTTTACTAAACATATTCCCTCCGATATTCTTTCTCAATATAACTTACTGATCACAAATCGCAATGGCATAGCAGTTGTTCCCTGTAAAGATACAATTTGTCACGGCTGCTTTATGGGAATTCCTCATCAGATCTATAATCAACTAAAACGAGGAGATAAGCTGCATTTCTGCCCAAGCTGCCAACGCTTTATTTACTATTATGAATTCGAATTATCAACAATGCCATAACTTAGCAGACCTTTATTACTCCTCGTCGCGCATTGGTCTGCTCATTCTGACATCGCTCATCTGCATATGTTCTCTCAGTTGTGCTCCAAAGCATATTTCTCCGAACACACATTCATTGAATATTTCAGACTCATCTGAAGAAATAGAAAAAAAAATATACTCTCCAAACTTTATGACTCTTCGAGGACACGCCAAGATTTCTTATAAAAATAAAGAAAAACTATCCCGACTGAATGCATTTATTGCACTGGAAAAAGATGAATTTTTATATATTGATGCTTTTCATTTTTTTGGCACCATTGTCTATCAACTAAAATTACAAAAGCATCAAGTGTATGCCTTTTATCCTCGTGAAAATACCCTCTATAAAGGCAAATCCACAAAAGAAAATTTCTATCGTCTTTTTAATATTAAGCTTACATTAAAAAATTTATACTTCCTGCTGTCTAATCCCCTACTCTTACTTGATAATAACACCAAAAAAATTACTCCGGTGAATGAAGAAATTTTATTAGAGGATCTCACAACTAAAATATATATCAATAAAGAACTCCAGATCACCAGAATAATCTTGTACGAGGACCAAAAAGAATCAATGACAATTTTCTACAAAAACTATGCTCAGTTTTCTCAAAAGGCATTTCCTAAAGAATTAGAAATTATTGATCATATGAATGCATCCACACTTACTATGAAATTTACGGATATAACATTCGAAGAAACACTCGACAAAAAGCGTTTTGACATAGCTATTCCCGGTGATGCTATAATACGGAATTTAGATGAATAATAAAAAAAAATTTGAAGACATACTTATTGATGCGGGCATTATATCGGAAGAACAACTTACCACCGCGCGTGAAAAACAAAAAACGTGGGGAGGAAAACTTGAACATACCATGCTTCAGCTTGGATATTTTGATGAAGAATTTCTGACCGAACTCTTAAGCGAACATTTTCATATTCCTCGAATCAGTATCGCAGACAAAGAAATCAATGAGAAGCTTATTGGTCTTTTTCCAAAAAATATACTTATTGAATATACATTTTTTCCTGTCGAAGAAACTGAAAAATCCTTTGTTATCTGCATTGCAGATCCCTCTCAAAGCGATACCCTGGAATTTATAAAAAAAAGTCTGGGGGGAAAAATACGTTTTGTTCTCGATACAGAAAAGGCTCTCACCAAAGTAATTAACCACTATTTTAATACCCAGCTCCAACCAAAAGAATACACGCCCATTGAAACCAATAAAGAAAAAATATTTGAGAAGACAATTAAATCAATTGAAAATGCTAAATTTGATATTTTTCAAAAAGACAACTTTCAGGATGAGATGAATTCATTTCTTCTTAATGCTCTTTTTTCATTAGAAACTGCCTTAAGAAATGTCTCAGATGAAAATAATCGCCATAATTCTATAAAAGAAAAACTGCAGAAATTAATACGTCTACTTAATAAAAAAGGATTTCGAATTCCATCGTATGAAAATAAATGAACCATTTGAAATCTTACGTCAAGAATGCCCTACGGATGAAAAAGAAATTGAAAAGCGATTCCAGCTACTCATAACTTTTCTCTTAGAAAACAGTATTATCTCTGAACATGAATTCCTTTCCTATGTTGAAGAAATATGACATTCGAACAAGCAAAGTCATATGTCATTAATCTTGGACCTTCTCAAAAAAAATTTTCCCTGGATGCTATACAAAAAGCTCTTGCCTTTATAGGAAATCCGCACAAGCAATTGAAAACTATTCTTGTGGGAGGCACGAATGGCAAAGGTTCCACATCGACATTTCTCGCAACGATTCTGTATAAAGCTGGATATAGAGTAGGACTATATAATTCTCCTTACGTCAAAGAAATTACTGAAACGATTCGCATCAATGCTCAGCCGATTTCAAAAAAAATGTTTAGTCAACTTGTACAGGAATTAAAAGAGAAAATTCCTATTAAATTATCATATTTCGAATTCAAAACAGTAATTGTCTTCTATTATTTTTTGAAACAAAAAGTCGATGTTGCCGTACTAGAAGTTGGATTGGGAGGAAAACTTGATTGCACCAATGTCACCAACCCTCTGCTTGCCATCATTACAAATATACATTTAGATCATACCGAAATTTTGGGAAGAACCCACCAAAAAATCGCGCAAGATAAAATACAAATTGTAAAAAGAAACACGCTTTTTATAACAGGAGAAAAACGACAGGACTTACAAAAAATATTCAAAGAATACTGCCGTTCTACAGAAGCTTATTTTATACCGATCAAAGATTTTCATACTAGTTCTCCTGTTAAAAATCTTTCACCATATTTTCAGAAAGATAATGCATCACTGGGCATGAATGCGGCTCATATACTTAATGAAAAAAAAGTCTTCAAAATATCTCAAAAAGCAATCAAAGAAGGGATTTTTCGTTCGACCATTATTGGTCGCTTTCAGAAAATACAAAAAAACCCAACAGTAATTTTTGATATAGCTCATAATCCAAATGGTATTGAAACGCTTTGCCGAGCCATTAAAGATCTTCGCTATAAAAAACTCATTGTCGTTTTAGGAATTATGCATGACAAGGATCATAAAAAAATGGTCGCACATATTAAAAAGCTTGCACATACGATTATTTTTACAATCCCAAAGATCGAAAGAAGCTGGAACCAAAGAAATATAGAACGATATAAAAGATCTGATGATGTTTTTATAAAAAATTCAAAGAAAGCGTATACATATGCTTGCACTATAGCTGATAAGAATGACCTTATTGTTGTCGCTGGTTCAAGCTATCTTGTTGGTGAATTAATATAACGTTTCAATATGAATGTGCTATAAAAATCATTGCGAGCGCAGCGAAGCAATCTTATGGGAAAAAAATTATGAGATTGCTTCGCTGCGCTCGCAATGACAAATATCCTTATATAATTCCTTAATTGTTTTTTTGAAAATTGGGTGTATATAATCAGGATTAACTTCCACAAGCGATTCTAAAACAAATAATCGTTCATGCATTCGTGAATGCGGGATGATCAATACTTCACTGTTTAAAATCAAATCATCATAAAAAATAATATCGACATCAATTGTTCGGGGACCCCAATGGATGAGCCTTTTCCGGCCAAGATCATTTTCAATTTTTTTTATTTTTTGAAGTAGTTCTTCAGGTGCACATGGTGTTTTTACAAATACTACACAATTTAAAAATTTATTTTGATCCTCGTACCCTACCGGATCAGTTTCTATAATTTTTGATTTTTTTTGAATAGTTGAAACAGCGCAAAGATCTTCTATGGCTCTTTCAATATATTTTTCTCGTTTTCCAATATTTGAACCTAATGAAAGATACACATCATGAAGCATTTATTTACTCCGATACGTAACCCATGAATCTTCTGTTTCGAATAATTTAATTTCATAGAGTGATGGTAATTCCTTATAAAGAGCGTTCCAAATCCAGAGTGTAATACGCTCTGCAGTTGATTGTTCAATAATGTCATTCAAATATGTGTGATCAAGTTTATCAATTACTCTTTCTTCAACAATCTTTTTCACATCATAAAAATCCATTATCATACCGTTATGTTCAGGCTCACCAATAACCGTTACTTCTAAAGCATAGGAGTGCCCATGAAGATTTTTGCATTTACCTGAGTAATTCAATAAATTGTGAGCAGCTTCAAAGCTAAATCTTTTTGTCAGATACATATTCAATTGCCTCGATAAGTTTTATTGCTTGTTTCACCTCACGGACGTCATGAACTCGTAAAATATTCGCTCCCTGAAGATATGCATACACACATGATGCCAGTGTTCCTGAAAGTCTATCAATTGGCGATGGGAGCTCAAGAACTTTTCCAATAAATGACTTTCTGCTTGTTCCAATGAGAATAGGACAGCCAAGTGTTTTAAACACGCTGAGGTTTTTCAAAATTAAAAGATTATGATCTACTTCTTTTCCAAATCCTATACCAGGATCAATGATAACATGAGCAGAATCGATCTCATGTAATTTTTTTTCAAAGAAAGTGTAAATTTCTTTAACGACATCATCGTAATGAATATCTTGTTGCATTGTTTGTGGCGTACCGCGCATATGCATGACCACCACAGGGAGTTTTGATTTTATGACCACATCGACCATTGATTTGTTTCGTAGCCCCGTAACATCGTTAATCATATCAATTCCAAGGGGTACGCATTCACGTATTACCTCTGGTTTATAACTATCAACTGAAATGGGAATATGAATCTCTTTTTTAAGAGCTTGGATCACAGGCACTAATCGTTGTAATTCTTCATTGACATTTATCGGCATCGCTCCCGGCCTTGTACTTTCAGCACCGATATCAATAATATCAGCACCTTCTTTCGCAAGAGTCCTCCCTCGCTCAATTGCAGTATCGATTGAGGTATACCTGCCGCCATCATAAAAGGAATCATCAGTGACATTCAGGATTCCCATTATTTTACAAGGCTTTTGGGAGAGATTGATTTTCATGATTTCTCTTATAATTAAGATGGACGAGGCGGTCAAGCGAGAGGATTCAGTATTGATTTTATTCGGCAATACAGCAATAATACTCAGTCTATCATGGAGGTATTATAATGAAAAAAAACATCTTATTTTGCTTTCTTCTACTACTTTTAAGATGTGAAGTTGATTCAACAACGAATAATTCAGCTAACTCGGAAGACTTAGATCTTTCGCAAAAAGGTGGCTTGACCATTGCAGAATTTAAAGAAAGCGATGAAACAAATAAAATTGAAGCTTTAGTATCTCAAGGAGGACTAACCAAAAAGGAAACATACATCGCTATGCCTTATATTCTTCTTACCGAAGATAAAATTTCAATGCCGGTAAATCAATTCACCGTAACAGCCACCGCAACTGTTGATGGAGCGCCTCTACAAGCTGAAACGGAAACAACTACGGATACAACGACTTCAACACAAACTACACTGATTAGTAACACCATTGCCCTTGAAAAAAATATCAATAAAAATAACACTGCCAAAATAACAAATATCGAGAAGCTTCTCAGCAAACAATCGCATAAATCCTCGAGTGCTAAAAGAAGCATTTCACAAAATGATAAAAAGACATTTAAATTTTCTCGCGATGGAGATACGGTAGAGGCAACCATCACAGCATATGCAAAAAATCTGGGAAATCGTGCAATTTTTTTTGTTGATGAGACCTCAATAAAAATTGACGACAAAACTCAGGATAAAACATTTACCGACATACTAACGACTCTTGATGATATTGTTTTTTCACGAATGGATCTCGTCTATGGAACATGCCTCGACGAAGATGCGATTTTTTTACCTGATGGCAACATGATCGACAATAAAATAAATATCGTCTTTACGTCTTTACTCAATGACAGCGATCAATTGGGTTTCTTTAATTCTGGTGATTTATTGAATTTTGATGCAATTGTAAATCCAACGTCCAATCAACAAAAAATACTCTATGTCCCAATTCCATCAACTAAAATTTCAAAAGATAAAATTATTGCGAGTATTATTCATAACTATCAACATCTTTTAAATTTTTGTTATAAGGTCGTTAGACCATTTATCTCATCGCATAATCAGAATGTAACGAGAGAATCGCCCTGGCTTGATGAAGCTATGAGCCAACTTGCTGAAGATATCGTTGGATATGGAAACTCAAATTACATTCTTTTGAGTTCATTTTTGACAAGCCCAAGTGACGTTACTCTTTTTTCAAGCCTCGATAGCGAAAAACAACGCTCCTTTGGATATCTTTTCTTACGATACTTACTCGAACGAGAAGGAAAGCTGACCTATTCTGATACCACAGCAAATCTTATATCAGGTGATAGCCTTGAATTTTTGAATTCACTTATGACTTCAGCTTCTACGGGACTTACCAATATTGAAGCAACGCAAGATCAAAAAATTGATTTTCTCTATCCACGTTTTCTTGCAACAGTTGCACTTGATAGCACGAGTCTCAATGAGACGTATCGCTTTGATGATACCGAAGAAGACAAACTCACCGGACAGATTCGCGGCATTCGATTAGCAAAAAATGAACGAACTATTGATGGAACTACGTACTCGATAAATGGTATTATAACGCTTGATTTTCCAACAGCATCAGAAATTACTTTAAAACCGTCTTCAACTAACTTCTATACACTCACTCCGAATGCAAATACATTTGAAGTATCTCTTAAGAGTGATCAATTCTTTCATGATACTATTCCTATAACGTTAGGACTGCTGATAGTACGTGTTGAAGATAAGACCGAAGAAACGACAA
>JAHFAK010000013.1:0-12144 GCA_023250585.1 Deltaproteobacteria bacterium | reverse complement strand
GTGGTAACATTTGCAGAACATATTCAAAAAGATGGATTACCAATAGAAAAGCTTATTATCTTTGGTTCTTATGCAAAAGGCACTGCTCATGAACATAGCGATATAGATCTTTGTATTATTTCTCCAAAATTTGGGAAGGATGCAATTCGTAAGCTACAGTATCTTTTAAAACAAAGTCGCTATATTGACAACGATATTGAACCTTTTCCTCTCTCAATCAAAGAATATAAAAATGGGATCAGTCCCCTTATTGCTGAAATTAAAAAATTTGGGAAAATAATTCGATTTTAAACTACTACCCTACAACGCAATCGGCAGAATAATCGCAAGAGCAATAGACGAAATCGTGACTATGGCAACAAAACCCGCCTGCATTTTTTCACTAAAGGTCATACCAAATTCATCTTCTTTTTTTACATATGATGGATCGACTTTTCCATAAAGATATGTGGTTGAGGGGATAGTAGCATTCTGTTTGAGAAAATTATAGCCTTTATAGATGAGATCAACGTCATAACTGCCTTCTTTAAAACATTTAAGAAGTGGCGTATACCCCACGATATTGTAATCTACAAAAACTTCCGCTCCATAGGGATCTGAGTCAAAGTAAATCCAGCCACTTCGAGTTCCACGAAGCCAATTGATTTTTTCTTTCAGCTCATAATCTACGGATACTTCCTCAACAATACCGCTTAAAAAATTAAGGCCATGAAGATATATTTTTCCATTTTTATGAGAGAAGATTGCAATATATGAAAGATCACGTAACGAAAAATCAACTTCGTTCATTTTCATAAGCGCATCCCAGGTGATTTCTTTTTCTTCTAAAAGATAATCGAGTTTATCTTTACTCATAATTTCAACTTTAGGTATTTTTTGTATATCACTACGAATTTGATTTTTTATTTCCTCCGATAAGCTTTTATCAAAAATAAGAGCAAATTTATATACCGGATTATTCTCTATTTCTTTAGGAAGAGAACTATCTCTACCATCAGGACGCTTTGCACATCCAACGAGAATAAGAACTATACACAACGCCATAACTTCGCATACATTCGTTACTCCTCGTTTCGTCATTGCGGCGTAACTAAGAGTACGCCTCATTCCTCGACTTCGTCGTGCCTTTGTCTCTCCGTTCTTGCGTTGTGGATGTTTAAAGATATCGGTCATTATGTTTAAAATACAAAAAAGGATTATGTGTTTCATAAAATTCATTTTTTCAGAATAACTTTCGTATGAGCCATAATATCGCCAAGTCGCTGATTATTGTCATTGGTAATCATTAAATAAATTTCAAAAATAATAAAGAAAAGTCCAACGGTAAAAAATAATATCCATCCAATAATAGAAAATGCTAAAAAGAAAAACGTACCACTAAAAAGAAGATTACGTAAAACTAATTGATAGCGATCAAGGGGATCATTTTTTGTGGTTACCACTACAATATCCATCAGTTTCTTACCGACACTGCGCCCCGAAAAAATCATATCAGATACAAGCATATACACAATGCCACAGAGTGATCCAAAGGGATAGAGAATTGACATTCCAATAAAAACCAATAGGAGGTCTATAAATTTTGCGACTATTCTTCGAGAGATAATCGATTCACGCCAGTTAGACAGTAAATTCATATAAGGTCCTTGCGCAATAACTCTTTAGTAAAATAGCTAATAATAATTGAAGCCCCGGCTCGTTTCATTGCAATCAATGTTTCCATAAAAGCTTCCTCGCGCTTCATAAGACCATGGCTTCCTGCAAGATCAATCATGCTGTATTCTCCACTTACATTATACGCTGCAATTGGAATGTTAATAGTATCTTTTATTCTGCGAATGATATCAAGATATGCAAGAGCAGGTTTAACAATAATTATATCCGCACCTTCTTCCACATCTAAATTAATTTCACGTAGCGCTTCGTCTGCATTGCGATAATCCATCTGATAGCTCTTCCGATCTCCAAATATGGGCGTTGCATCGGCAATATCACGAAATGGTCCATAAAAATTGGAGGCAAATTTTACTGCATATGACATTATTCCAACGTGTTCATACCCGTCACGATCAAGCACAGAACGAATAACTCCTACTCTTCCATCCATCATGTCGGAAGGAGCTACCATATCGACACCTGCTTGTGCATGGCTGATGGCAACTCTGGCAAGAATATCGAGAGTTCTATCGTTCACAATTACTTTATCCTGCACAACTCCACAGTGACCATGATCAGTATAGGAACAAAGACATACATCAGTAATAAGAAACAAATCCGGATAACGATCTTTGATTCTTTTTATCGCTTCTTGAACGACGCCATTACTATCATATGCAGATGATCCTTGAACATCTTTAGTTTCTGGAATACCAAAAAGCAAAAGTGCTTGAACACCTAATTGGACAATCTCATCTACCTCTTTCATTGCTACATCAGGACTCATACGTGAAATCCCGGGAAGCGATTTTATTGCCTCTTGTTTATTCTCTCCTTCAATAACAAAGAGTGGCATAATAAAATCTTCGCGCGTTAGTTTTGTTTCAGCCATCAGATTACGAATAGCATTATTTTTTCGCAAACGGCGCGGTCGTCTTTTTAATATCATTTTTTTCCTTTCAACTTTAGGGCACCTCTACATAGTAATCACAAATCGCTTCTACAAGTGACGGAATAGTATATTTTTTTGGTACTACTGCTTTGCTGTAACCAAAGTTCTGCAATGTCTTTTGAGTTATTGGTCCAATGACAGCAAAATTTGTTTCGTTAAGATAACGTTTATTTTCTAATCCAAGTATGTGAAAAAAATTACTACACGTTTTTGAACTTGCAAACGTAACAAGATCAATATGATTTTCTACAAATATCTCTTTGAGTTTTTCTGAATTTTGAGGCAGCGTAACTTTATAAAGGGGAAGAACGGTAACCGATGCGCCTTGTTTGTGTAACCCCATTTCAATTACATTTCTCGCTTCTTGGGCACGGGCAATTAAAATTTTTTTATGAGCAATCATTGTTTCTTTTTTGAAAAATGCGACAATACTTTCAGCTTGAAAACGACGCGGAGTAAAATCGGACTTAATGCCATATGAAGCCAAGCAATTATTCGTTTGTGTACCAATACAAATAACGGTGAGATCCTGCAGCTTCTGTATCTCATGAAATCGTACAAAATGTTTTAGAAAAAATTTTACTCCATGCTGGCTCGTAAAAATAAGATATGAATAGTCATTAATAGATTGTATACGAGCATCACGTTGGTTGTTCGGTTCAATTTCTTCGATGGATATGGTTGGGAATTCAAAAGGCTCCGCACCTGCTTCCCGCAAAAGTTTACTCAATGATGCAGCATCCTCCTGCGCTCGCGTAACTACAATACGTTTCCCTACCAAAGGCTTTAAAGTAATCGCTCGCCTCATATGCGCGCATAGTAGGATAAAGGACAAAAATAATAAAGTATTTTATTGACTTAGAACTCATTTCAAAACTATAAATTACCAGCATGAAATAAGAACGAATAGACTGGCGCGACGAAGTCGACGAATAAGGCGTACTGTTAGTTACGCCGAATGAGGAAACGAGGAAGCAACCACGGTATACTCGCTCTTATTTCATGCTGGGCCTTGGTGGCGGAATTGGTAGACGCAAGGGACTTAAAATCCCTCGGAGCCTAGCTCCGTGCCGGTTCGAGTCCGGCCCTAGGCATATTGTTTTAGTCATTGCTTTTCGGATATACTACTAAGTTGCATTCAAAATGATAAACGTCGGCAAGGAGAAGGCGACGCAAACGTACGTAATGAGTACGTTGAGGAGCCGACGACGAAGCCAACGCAGTTAGCGTTTGAATACAACTTAGTAGTAGTAATTGCTTCGGCAAATTATGATATGCTATACTTAATAAAATTATGGCTGTAAAATTATTACGATGTGTTTATTGTGCTCGAGAGTTCTCTTTTACTGAAACTGAGCAACAGTATTTTAGTGAAAAAGGATATGAAGAGCCAAAACGCTGCCCCACCTGTCGTGGTAGAAAAAAAGAGAATAGTCGAGATGAGCATGACAATAATGGTAATAGGCGAGAAGCAGGAAATCAAAAGAACCGATATTATCATGTGAGCTGTTTTGCCTGTGGCACACAAACGACTATTTATTACCGTCCTTCACCTGAACGCCCTGCCCTTTGTTCTGGCTGCAATCAAGGAAGCTATCGGAAAAGAAGACGATTCTAGGGACCTTTAATTACGAGTTTTTCAGAGGTTCCTTATACTAAGTTGCATTCAAAATGATAAACGTCGGCAAGGAGAAGGCGACGCAAACGTACATAATGAGTACGTTGAGGAGCCGACGACGAAGCCAACGCAGTTAGCGTTTGCATGCAACTTAGTATTAAGACTCAAAAGAGATATCCTATTTTCAAGAATATATTGTGATAATTATCGTTCACTCGACCATCGGTAATAGGAAAATTTAATCGAGAACCAGTCCCTGAGAAATTAATATCAAAATCGGAGAATTGATAACCAATCTCCGCATTATAATTTTTATAAAAATATGTTATAAAACTAATGGCAAAAATATGATTGAAAAATGCAGTGCTTGGATCCTCACCTGTAATAACATCATCGGCTTGTCCATCACCATCAGAGTCAACCTTACTCTCTGAATAACTTGGTTTTATTACAACATCATATGATCCCCGAAACCCAAAACGTACATCAGGATTAAGAGGGGGCATTAAATATTCCGCATTTAAAAGTCCTACATTTAATCCAACAAGAGTGTTATTTACTGAAAAAAAGACGGGCTGACCATTATCTTGCGCATCATCTCCCTGAAATGAAAGAAGACGAAATCCAAGCCGTGGCATGACGCTGACAAAATGTTTTTTCTCAAGAATAATATACCGTAAATTAACATTCGTCGTTATCGTATGAAGATAACTGGTAATATTCTGTGATGTTTGATTGTTATTAATAATGACGTCGTATCTATACCACGAAAAGGTATATGAGCCATCAAGGCCTATGTCAAAATTATCAAAGCTTAAAAAATACACAGAGCCCGAAAGACCTGATAAAAAGGCCTTTGGCTGGTTATAATCAATGATGGTTGAAGGGTTTGGATCAGCTCCCGTGGAAGCATTTTTTAAGGTATAATCTTTAATTTGTGTGCCTAGTTGTACTTGAATTTCTGCTTGCCGCGCTTGTGATCTTTTCTTTTTCCACAATACCCCACTCCAAAAATTTGTTGGTTCTTCTTGTTTTGGTTCTATTGTTTCTTTTTTTTCTTCTACTTTCTTCTTGTCATAAGAATCCCAATCTGGATTCGCTGGCATATTTTGAATGTCGGTTTTTGGTTCTTCAATAAGTGACGTATCAGTCACATAAGAATTGTGAATCCAACCGGTAATATTAAAATCTTCTTCAAATTTGATTGAAATTTTATACCATTCACCTTGAGTATCGAGAACTTCATATCGCGTTCCTGGTGCAACTTCAGTGATAGGCACATCTTTGTTATCGGGATTTGAATAAACCGGCGCAGACTTATCCATACCTTTTACTACAATAGTTGTTGCCGCAGCGCTTATTACCCAGAAAAATACAATACAAAATACAATTTTATTCACACGAGATCCTCCGCGTTTATACTAAGTTTAACGCATATATTATCGAATATGTAGAAACTTAATCAAGTATGAAAAAGGATCTTCTTCGCAAAGGTCAGGCTCTTGAGTTCTTTTTGTCCATGTACAAGGATATGTTCATTAAAGACATGAAAAAGCCGATTCCACTCTCTCTGCTGAAGAGCGTTTTGAATATCAGTATTGCGATCAAGCCCATAGCCAAGAATACGAAAAATTTCCATTAAAGAATTACAATATACGTCCAAAGGCAGAGCAGTAGTTTGTAACGTCTCAAAAAAATGTTTTATTTGGTGAAATAACTTTTTCTCGCTATCATCTTCTTTTAAGAAATGATCGATTAATTCAACGAAAACATTGGCAAGAGCAAAACGAGTAAGATCAGTTTTAATAGTGTCGTAATAAGTAATGATTGAAGTGGTAAACAATTTTCCCATACCGCCATGCTTGGCACTTGTATATTCAAGAGAGTATAAATGAAAATAATCAAGCCCACCCGCAAAACGTTTCAGACTTTTCTTGGCTGCTTTTGCGAAGAGGGTTAACTTTTTTCCTTCTTCATTGATAATTTTAAGAATAATATCGGCCTCTCCATAATGAATCTTATTCAAAATAAAGCCCATATGTTTATGTGGTAACGTCATTATTTATAGCCTCATAGAGAACATTGAATTCTGCAATAGGCACATCCTCTGCTCGCACATGTATAGAAATATTAAATTTCTCAAAAAGCTTAGTAAGAGCCCCAATATCCTTTGTAGAATAATTTCTAATATTGTTAAGGAGTTTTTTTCTTCGATGAGTAAAAGCAATTTTTACAAATCGTTCAAAGCCCTGTTGATCTTGTGGAATTATCAGAGGATTCTTTCTTTTGATGAAAGACAACACCGAAGATACTATTTCTGGCACAGGATAAAATGCTGACTTCGGCACATCAAAAAGATGCGCTACCTCAAAAAACTGCTGAGTAAAAATAGTTATTGGTCCATATTTTTTTGTCCCAACAACGCCCGTAAATTTTTCGGCTAATTCCTTTTGAAACATCAAGACTGCATCATGAACTACTGCCTGTTCTTCAATTATCTTAAACACAATTTGTGAAGAAATGTTGTAGGGTAGATTGCCAACCACACGCAGTATATTTCCTTTGGCAATCTCTTTAAAATCAGCCTGTAAAATATCTCGATGAATTATTTCTACATGCTTGTAATCTCCAAATTTATTTTTTAACTGCTCAACAAGTGATCTATCAATTTCGATAGCGTAGATTTTTTTACACAAAGGGATAAGCTTTTCGGTAAGCACACCTGCACCAGGTCCTATTTCTAGGATCGTATCTTCTTTTTGAATATGTAACGATGAAATTATTTTATCGAGATACGTAGCATCTCGCAAAAAATGCTGGCCTAATTTTTTATTTGGCCGAAATGATAAAGAGTTATCCTTTGGTTTTGATGTAGTCATTTTTCATTTTTTCGACAAAACTACCAAGCTGTTTGTAGAATTTTCTCTTCTGCCTACTTTTCTTTTTTGAAAGTGTATAATGTGCAATCATCGGAAGTGCAATAGTAGTATCGGTATAAACCACAACCGTCCCGGGCAATTTATCGGGATTAATTTTTCCCCAGCTTACCGCTTCCGAAGGCGTTGCACCTGAAAGCCCTCCGGTGTCAGGACGAGCATCGGTGATCTGAATATAATAATCATGGCCATCTTCTTTGAGTCCTAAAATCTCTTGAATGTATGGTTCGGTTTGAAGCAAGAAATTCTTTGGTGCCCCACCGCCACACACAAATACAGAACTCTTCATATTATTTTTCTTTGCATGATAAACAATTGCCGCAGTTTCATTGACATCCAAGTTCGGATCAAATTGAATCTTATATCCCTCAAGCGCTGTCAACGCTGCATTCATGCCAATCGTGCTATCCCCTACTGATGGCACATATACGGGAACTTCATTCCGAAAACACGCAGCTAAAACGCTGATATTTTTCACGCCCAAAGCTTTTTCTCGTGCATCAACGAATCGTCCAAGTTCATAATGAAATTCTGCGCAGCCCATTTTTTTCTGAAACACCGGTTGTCGGATGAGGTGAGTATAAAATGCATCGGTATCGAATAATACCTTTTGATCAAAGAGAACATCATAGACACGAATCACTCCATCTTTTCGCAAAACGACATCATCTAAATGCGGTGAGCCCTGATACAAATCAAACCCTAAAGGAAAATGTGCATCATGGTAAAGATTTGCTCCGGTTGAAGCGATGTAATCAATAAATCCAGCTTCAATCAGCGGCACAAGGCTTGATATGCCGAGTCCTGCAGGTGTAAGGGCACCCGTAAGGCTAATACCGACGACTGAATCATCAGCGACCATCTTTTCCGCAAAAAGCTGGCATGCCTCGCGTAGCCGTGCTCCATTATAAGCTTGAAAGCAGTTATCAACAAAATCGACAAAGTTTTCAGTTTGGGAAACATCTTTTGGTGCAATCTTAGGTAATTTGCCCAGCATTTTATTTTTCATGTATAACTCTCCTTGGTCATGTTTATATTGAAATGAATGTATTTTTTCAATAACTTTAGTATATGAACATTCATACCAATTTTATACTTCTTGCGCTCAAGGAAGCTAAAAAAGCATTTACTCTAGATGAAGTCCCAATTGGAGCTGTTCTTGTTTACAAAAATAAAATTATCGCTCGGGCATATAATCGCATCGAACAAAAACAAGATGTGACTGCACACGCAGAAATACAAGTAATACAAAAGGCTTCGAAGAAATTACAATCCTGGCGACTCAATGATACGAGTTTATATGTAACGTGCGAGCCATGTATCATGTGCGCGGGCGCAATCATTCATGCACGCATCGCGCATGTGTATTTTGGCTGCAAAGACAAACGCTGGGGAAGTTTTTATTCTATTAATGATTTTTCCAAAAAATTCAATCATACCGTGAAAATTGAAGGAGGCATTTTAGAAGAGGAAACAAAAAAATTACTTCAAGAATTCTTTCAAAGAAAACGCCGACAACCAGCTAGATTTTATTAAACCTGGGATAAGGTGAGGTATAGATAGACGTTGATTTTGACATCGAGATACGTATACTAGAATTAATGGATAAACGGATATTAATTAAAAAAGCTGCTGAGAAGAAAATTTTATATACTCTACATGCTCTCAATGAAATGAATGATGAAGAAATAATTGTTACTACAGACGAAGTATAGAGATGTAATTTTTAATGGTATAATAATTGAAGACTATCCAGAAGATAAAAGAAGACATAGTTTTCTCTTGTACAGTGTATCCAGAAGACATACTCGACCTCTCCATGTTGTATGTTCACCAAAAGAAGACTATCTCGTTATCGTCACAACATATATCCCTTCGGAAGATAAATGGGAGAATAACTTTTCAAAAAGGAGAAAAAAATGAAATGCATGTTTTGTAGAGGCGAAATGGAACAATCAAAGGTTTCTTATACCGTTGATCGACAAGGGTATCATCTTTTTATCAAAGAAATCCCCGCATATGTCTGCTCTCAATGTGGAGAACAATACTTCGAAGAAAAAGAAACAATGTCGATTCAAAATATGCTACAGTCTTTTGAAAAACATCTCAAAGAAATTCGTTACGCTGCTTAATGCTCCTCCACTCAATGTACTGTTTATATGTCAGCTCCACTTCTGCTTTTCTTCTCTTAATCTAATTATAAGTCAGGTTATTTCTATAGAATGCCACGCCACCACTCACACCACCAATAAATAAATCTAAGTCGCCATCGTTATCTATATCAGCAAATGTTGGGGTACTATCACCTCCATTGATTGTGATTGTACCGAACGGATTCTTATTGCCTGATTGTTCAACATAGCTACCATTAATATTCTTATAATAATGGATAGAACCATCAAAATTTCCTATTACTAAATCTAAATCATAGTCATTATCAATGTCTGCAAAAACTGGATAACTATCATAACCTACATTAATTCCATCAAATGGATTACTCGCACTTGTTTGTTCTTCATATTTCTTCGTACTTTTGTTATATGTATATAAAGAGATAAACCCAGATTCGCTACCAACTACTAAATCAAAATTCCCATCGTTATCTATATCGGTAAATGTGGGAGCACTATAATCACCTACGTCAATTTTATCAAATGGGTTAGCAGTATCAGTTTGCTCTACATATTTCCCACTATCTTTTTTGAAGTAATGTAAAATTCCATCCTTTTCTCCAAGAACAAGGTCTAGATCCCCATCTTTATCAATATCTGCAAACGTTGGCGTACTGTGATAGGAAACATCTATGGCATTGAATGGATTATTACTATCCGTTTGTTCGACATAACTTCCATTATTATTCTTAAAGTATTTTATTATCCCGACGCTATTTCCAACTACTAAATCCAAATCCCCATCGTTATCTATGTCGGTAAATGTGGGAGCACTATAAAAACCAACATCAATTGCATTAAATGGGTTAGCAGTACCAGTTTGTATGGTATAACTTCCATTAGCATACTTATAATAATTTAGAGTACCGCTACTACCACCAACAATTAAGTCAGAATTTTTATCATTATTCATATCTGCAAAAATCGGAGCACTGCCCTGAATACTAATGCTATTGAAAGGATTGCTACTTCCCGTTACCGCTTGATACGTTCCATTGTTGTTTCTATAGTAATTGATATAACCATCAGATTCACCGACGATTAAATCCAAGTCTCCGTCTTTATCCACATCAGAAAAAGTCGGCGTACTTAAAGTGCCTACATCAATTCCAGAGAATGGGCTAAAAGCAATTTTCGCCGTAGAATATTGGCCAGGATCATCAATTGTTTGTTCAATATAGATTCCATTATCATTCACATAATAATTAATATAACCATCATATTCACCTACAATAAGATCTAAATCTTTATCGTTATCTATATCAGCAAATGTTGGGGTGCTAAACTCTCCAATATCGATTTCATAGAATGGATTATTACTTCCTGTTTGTTCGACATAACTTCCATTAGTATTCTGAAAGTATCTTATTATCCCATCAATATTTCCAACTATTAAGTCTAAAGCTCCATCATTATTTACATCAGCAAATGTCGGTGCACTATAACTTCCTACGTCGATTCCACTAAATGGGCTATTACTCCCCCGCTGCTCCTCATATTTACCATTATTATTTTTTAAATAAGTAATTGTGCCTTCCGTACTTCCCACAACCACATCTAAATCTTTATCTTTATCTATGTCAGCAAATGTTGGTTTTGAATAGCCTATTCCTTCACTAAAACGTATAGTCTTTGTACTATCCACATAGAATTCCTGTTGAAAATTATTTATTGTATCTTTACCATCACAATTCTGATCTATACCATCATTGAATATCTCCTGTGCTCCAGGATAAATAGTGGCATCAGAATCATTGCAATCTCCATTCGAAAGCGTTATTCCATCGGCATCAGCATCAATAGAAGTATCTACAATTACGGGAGAATCATCACACAGATCTCCGATTCCATCTCCATCACTATCTTTTTGATCAGCATTAGCTACTGAAGGACAATTATCGACATCTCCGCAAACACCGTCTTTATCTACATCATTTTGAGAGTCTTTTGGGCATGCATCACATACATCACCTAATGAATCTCCATCAGTATTTTTTTGGTCAGTATTAGCTATCTTGGGACAGTTATCCTTGTCATTTATTACACCATCAGCATCATCGTCTGGTTCAGTCGTTACAGGAACAATGGGAGAATTCTCTTCGCCTTGCTCATTGGTTATATCCGAAGAATTGCCATTGTCATTATTGCCTTGTGAATCGTCTGAATTTACAATCTGTTCTGAAGAATCTGTAGTTTTCGTATCAGTTTCTCCTCCGCAACTACTATAGACTAAAAAAATAACGATAAGAATGACCGTAACTTTTACTTCTTTCATAGTTCATTCCTCCTCATTGTAGGTAAGTATGCAAGCCTGAAGCCAATAATTTTAAAATAACTAACTGATATAATTACTAAAAATTAAGTAATGCCTATAAGGTAAAGGAATTTCATCTCATAAGTATGAAAATAGTACACAATTGTTTTTTAGCCCAGAGGAGGAACTGATCCTCGCTTTACTCTATACTCTCCGGTAACCAGAGATAATAGAATCCAGCTTTTAACTTCGGCAGATGTTTTTCAAATGATGTAACATTAATCAATGAAGTGGTATCTTGAATATTTGCGGCATAAATATTTGTTTTTGATTTTGGATAATACGTATAGGCAACAACTTGAGCATCAAGAATATGAGCAAGCACCAGTGATTTATCAAAAGCATCAGCAAAATAGCCGGTAGTATTAATGAGTTTTTTTTCTACTGCTTGCTTTGCCGTGTAAATACGACCATCAGCAAGGGTTCGAAGTGTTTCAAGAGATAGATCATTTTTTACACGTTTATGAACGATGGAAAGAAACTGCTCATAGTATTCA
>JAHFAK010000012.1 GCA_023250585.1 Deltaproteobacteria bacterium | reverse complement strand
GCTAAACTCTGGCTTTTACAGACAAGAACGGGAAAACGTACGGCTCGAGCGGCAGTGCGTATTGCTGTAGATATGGAAAAAGAAGGTCTTATTACAAAAGACGAAGCGTTACTGAGAGTTGATGCGTATCAATTGGACCAGCTCTTACATCCGATGCTTGATCCGAAAGCGAAGTATTCAGTTCTTGCGACTGGTCTTCCTGCCTCGCCGGGCGCGGTTACCGGAAAAGTAGTTTTTAATGCAGATGAAGCTGAAAAGTTGGCGAATGATGGAGAAAAAGTTATCTTGGTCCGTATTGAAACATCGCCTGAAGATATCCATGGTATGCATGCAGCAGAAGGAATTCTTACGAGCCGAGGAGGAATGACCTCGCATGCGGCTGTTGTTGCTCGAGGCATGGGGAAATGCTGTATAGCTGGGTGTGGAGCTCTTGAAATTGATTATTCAAAAGAACTATTTCGTGTTGGAAACATTACTATTAAAAAAGGTGACTCTATTACTCTCGATGGTTCTACAGGAAAAGTTGTGCAAGGCACTGTTCCGACGGTCAAACCAAAGCTTGATGAATATTTCCAAACGCTTATGAGTTGGGCTGATAAAATACGAACCATGAAAGTACGAACAAACGCTGATACTCCTCATGATGCACAAGTTGCAAGAGACTTTGGTGCTGAAGGCATTGGATTATGCCGAACCGAACATATGTTTTTTGATGAATCACGAATTCTTGCAGTACGGGAAATGATTTTTGCCGATAATGCCGGAGCTCGAAAAGAAGCACTCGATAAAATTCTGCCCATGCAGAAAGGAGATTTTTTGGGTATCTTTCGTGCTATGTATGATTTGCCTGTTACGGTAAGACTTCTTGATCCGCCTCTCCATGAATTTCTACCTAAAGAAGAAAAAGAAATAGAAGATTTTAGCAAAAAGTCAGGAATTCCGGTAGAAAAAGTGAAAACTAAACTCTCGTATCTTCATGAATTCAATCCAATGCTGGGCCATCGAGGCTGTCGTTTAGGAATTACGTATCCTGAGATATATGATATTCAAGTAAAGGCAATTATGGAAGCTGCATGTGAGTTAACCAAGGAAGGCATTAAAGTTATTCCTGAAATTATGATACCACTGGTAGGAGTGTATCAAGAATTAGATATTTTAAGAACATCCTCAATAAAAATAGCAGAAGAAGTATGCCAAAAATATAAAGTGAAAGTTGCGTATACCATTGGAACAATGATTGAGTTGCCTCGTGCTGCGGTTACCGCCGATGAAATTGCTGACTATGCTGATTTCTTTTCATTTGGAACCAATGATTTAACTCAAACTACGTATGGATTTTCGCGTGATGATGCGGGAAAATTTTTACCTGCGTATGTAGAAAAGAAAATCCTCCCCGATGATCCTTTTGTCTCAATGGATATTAAAGGAGTAGGGGAATTGGTGAAAATTGGAGTTACTAAAGGAAGAGGGAAAAAAAAGAATCTTAAGATTGGTATTTGCGGTGAACACGGAGGTGATCCCAAGACAATTTTCTTTTTACATAAACTGGGGCTTGATTATGTGAGTTGTTCTCCATTTCGTGTTCCTATAGCCCGATTGGCGTCTGCACAAGCAGTATTGAAAAAGGAATAAATCTGTGCTATAATTCAAAATATGATAGGTCTTCAATATAAAGCTAAATTAGAAAATCTTTTAGGTACTGTTGATGCTCAAGAACTCATCAACCATTTAAAGAATCTTGAAGAAAAACATGCTGATGAATCTCTGCCTGATGTAGAAGAGATCGTTACCATTCTTGGTAAAAAAATACCTCGTTTAATGAGTCGCTATGATGGACTTATTGAAAAGAAAAAATTACATCCTATCGAAAGACTAAAGATTCTTACATATATTCTTAAATCATTCTTTCATGAACAATAATTACCCAACGTCATAACGTCGCATACCTTTGTTGCTCCTCATCTCGGAATTGCAGCGTACTATCGTGTACGCCTCATTCCTCGACTTCGTCGCGCCTTGGTCTGCTCGTTCTGACGTTGGGTAATGAATCACCGATTATTGTGTGATGATTTCGATAGTCGGATTTGAAAGAGGGAATGTACATGAAGGTGTAAAAACGCTTGCTTCATAGTAGCTTTTTCCTAGAGATACAGTCTCGCATCCTCCGGTTCCCAATTTTATTCTACTTTTAGCAGTTAAAGCCTGTGGGGTATAATTTTGCGGTTTATAATATTTTTTCTCTCCTGAGCGTACGACGTAATTAGTTTCTATGTAGGAAGTTCCGGTACAATCAGACGAAGTGAAATAAATATTTTTTGCCGGTACATCGAGATTACTGGTACTAATCGAAAATAATGCCTCATCGTCTTCATTATAAACAGTCCAGGTCGGATCTATGATAATTCCGGCCGTGCAATTCCCTTTATCAACAAGGTAGAGAGTTTCCCCGTTTTGTCCATTTGTCCCATCAGTCCCGTCTTTACCATCATTACCGTCTGCTCCATCCTCACCATTTTCTCCATTCTCTCCATCTTGGCCATTGATTCCATCCTGACCATTTTGTCCATCTACCCCATTCGTTCCATCTTTTCCATTTGTACCATTACTGCCATCTTGGCCATTTTGCCCATCAATTCCTTTGCAATCTGCAGTATCCCATATGCCATCTCCGGTTATATCTTCTTCCAAATCTTGAATGCCATTGGTATTGAGATCCCAACAGTTTAGGCCATCTTTTGGTATGATTGTTTTCGTGAGATAAAATTGGGTGAAGGCTTCTCCAACAGGAAGAACTATTTTTAAAATATAAAATCCTTCGGGAATTGTGGAAGGGAACGTAACAAAAATCGTTGTCTCATTTAGTTTTGTTACGGAACACGGGTACTGTTTTTCGTTTTCAATTAAATATGCTTCTTTTGCTGTTCCAAGATTTTTGCCTTCTACAAACACTCCAAGATTTTCATCATCGGTTGCTATCGCATTTCTGTATACAGTGACTACCGATGATGTGGTACTTGTCGATGTAGTCGTTGGCACAGTACTTTCAGTGGGTTCGTCTATAACATTGTTTTTACTTTGGTCAAAACCTAAACAGTGTATAAGACAAGAACAGAAAAAAAACAGAGCAAGAATACGTAGAGTTTTCATATACTAATCCTCCTTTCTAAAGTATATCTTTTCCATGAGGATTTTTTCAAGAAATTGTATTGTATCATATTATCCTCAGCATACCGCAGTTTAGATTATAATCTTCTTGATCGTCATCCCGCGGCTTGACCGCGGGATCCAGTAATCATAGTAATAAGTTATGGAGAAGAATTTTTTTGTGTATATTCTTGCGAGCAAGAAAAACGGTACCTTATATGTTGGTGGGAGATCTTCCCAAAATAATCTGGCAACACAAGAATAAGGCAGCAGATTCCTTCACCTCAAAATACGATAGTAGTAAACTGGTGTACTGTGAAGAGCATCCCATTAGTGAACCCCCTGGATCCCGCGGTCAAGCCGCGGGATGACGACCTGCGACTTCCTCTTTAAAACTGGGGTAAGGTGAGCATATTATCAGGTTGACTTTTTAAAAGGTTACAATTATAATATCCATAAATGTGGACATTAAAACTCTCACCCCAAGCGACAGATTTTTATGAGTCTTTAACAGGTAAATATAAGCAACAACTTGAAAATGCGTTTAACCGTTTAAGTCATGATCCTCGTATTGGCAAAATGCTCAAGGGAGATTTATCCGGATATTGGTCGTATCGAGTTGGTTTGTACCGAATTCTCTATGTCATTCGCAATACAGAGATTGTTGTTGAAATTTTGAGAATTCAACATAGAAAAGAGGTATATGAAAAATTTAGGAGGTAGAATATGCCACAACTATTGAGTATTACCAAAGCAAAACAGCAATTGTTAGAATTGGCTCGTCGAACGGAAGAACTGGGAGAATCCTTTATCATTATTAAAGATGGATCTCCTATCAGTGCTTTATTGCCCTTCGATGAATATGAAGCAATTCTTGAAACATTAGATATTCTCGAAAACGAGCCTAATATTCTCAAAAAGTTAAAACACGCTGAAAAAGAAATCGCTTCAGGTCGCTATGAAATTTGGAAAAAACCAATTCATACAAGCAAAAGAAAAAGACACAGCGTACGTCCAGCAAAATAATTATTCCTATAGGATGAATTTTTTTATCAAAAGATAAGAGGAACAAATTATTTTGTTCCTCCCTTTGGTAGATTTTATTATTTACATTCAGTTCTAAAGAAAGTACATTGACTTGCATCAAAATCTATGAGTGCTCCGTCGTTAGCTTGAACTTTAATCAGTATCTTATTAGCTACTTTACTACCTTTGGTGAGGTTAGCAAAATTGAGAACTTGATATTCATCTGGGTCAATTGAGGCGGGTTTTAATACTATAGTTACAGAGTCAATCGTAGTAGAATTACTGATTGTATCGATATAGAAGTAACCATAACCTTGAGATCCTTTTACAAAGTCAAACCATCCTATACAGCTAACAGAATCAATTTCACCGCTTCTAATCATATCTATTTCTGTTGAGCTGAGAGTTAACGTTTGCTGCATTCCAAGAGCATCATATTCATCTTCAGAATTATTTGCATTGATAACTCTAAAAACATTTTGAGATGAACCTAAAGTATCACTGTTGGTTGCTACCCCAACATAACCTTCACCATTCCATGACCAATTAGATAAGCCTTGATCTGCTTCTGGATTGTTAGGGTTATGATTTTTCACAGGTATGTGTTGACCTTCACAATTTTCATCAGAACTACCATCATTAATATCAGGCGGTTGTATGTCATCAGTCATTGGTTCAATTGGTTTAGTTGGTAAATGATCCATTGAATGTACATAATTCAGTCCTGATGCCATGAATACTGATCCTACAATAAGAGACATTAATTTAAATCTTTTCATCATAATTCCTCCTAAAAAAAATTTTAAAAATAACTACAAATAATTATGCATGCATCATCGTACAAATAGTGCAAGTATTATGCCAACATGCATTATTTTTAAGATAAGATAAGATAAGATAAGATAAGATAAGATAAGATATTAAAATTACTATATATTTCTTAATAAAAATCTTAATTATGCCTGAGATACGCTTAAATACTTTAGTTACTCTATGTTGTTTTTTTGTGCAAAAAAGTATAGTTCTCTGTAAATTTTTTATAGAAGTTTTTGTGAATGATTTATTGAAGGTTCTCAATAATTCGTTTAAAAGACATTTCGAGAGTGATCATTAAAGTGTGCTTTGTGATTTGTCATTTCGAAGCGAAGCGAGAAATCTTTCTCTATCCGCATTCGCAGAGTACCAGGGCATATGCCGTGGGGTTCCATGGAACTGGATCCCGCGGTCAAGCCGCGGGATGACAATTTGAGAGTGTTTCCCGTTTGTCATCCCGTGGCTTGACCACGGGATCCATCTTCATTTTTTCCATTTACTGAGCTGTTACAGGAAGCAGTATGAAGAAGGAGTATAATTTTGATCACGGTGTGAGAGGAAAATTTTATCGAAGAAAGTACAAAAAACACTTCGATTGGATTCTGATATTTTAGAGTTTTATCGAATACTTGCTCAAAAAGAAGGAATCCCCTATCAAACACTTATAAATCTTACGCTTCGTAAATTTGCTGGCGAAGGAGGCGAACTCGTGATTACTACAAAAAAAGAAGCTGCTAAAAATTAGTACTTCGACATCTCAATATCACGAAAGAATCGCATGTTATACGATCATAGAATGTTATCCGATGAATACAATTAAAAGAAATGTCGTTTAATAACATTGAGGAAATCTGCAGCAAAGTTATCCATCTCACTTGCTTGAGTCCGAATTTTACTTACAAAATAGTTGTAAGCGACAACGGCAGGAATCGCTGCAAATAATCCTACTGCGGTTGCGATGAGGGCTTCTGAAATACCTGGAGCAACGACGGCAAGTGATGTATCTTTAGTCGCGCCAATGTTTATAAATGAATTCATGATTCCCCAGACTGTCCCAAAAAGTCCAATGAATGGAGCTGAGCTTCCTGTCGTGGCGAGAAAGGGAACGAGTTTTTCTAAATTTGTTAACTCTTCAGTGCGTGCACGCTTGAGTGAGCGTTCAATATTTTCAATTCCACTCAAATATGTTGTGAGTGTTCCTTCTGCTGGAGCTGGGTGTTCGGTGTCTTCTTTCATTTCTTTTTTTGATGATGTTTTCTTTAAATTAATGAGTTCAATATAACCTGCTTTAAAAAGTTCAGTTAAAGGACTGTAGGAGAGTTTTTTTGAAGACTCATAAATTCGGTCGAGACGATTCGAATTCCAAAAAATTTCCAAAAATTTTCCTGATTCTCGCGATGCTTTTTTTAATAAACGATATTTTGCCGCAATGATTGACCAACTTATAATTGAAAATGATAGAAGAATTAAAAGCACGACTTTTACAACCGGGCCTGCATCTGTAACCAATCGAAAAACATTCGATGAGCTTCCATAGATTTCCATAGTATTTTCCTTAAACTACGAGTTTTTCTAAAGAGTCCTTAAAGAATTATCACCAAAAAGCTTCTTATTAGTCAATAAAATTGGCATGGTTTTTGAATATACTAAATTGCATATGGTACAACTTCCCATTTTTAAAGCTTTTTTACCATTTTTTAGATTTTTCTTTGAATTACAATGTATCAATTGTCGAACAAATCTATCTGATGTGGAGACATACATATGTAATGAATGTTATCAAAAACTTTATTTTATTACCAAACCACGATGTATTCGCTGTAGCCATCCATTTTATACCGATAGTTCTGTCGATTATACGTGTGGAGAATGTGAGCGTAAAAAATTCTTTTTTGAGAGAGTAATTTGTTTAGTGTCATATGAAGGAACTGCAAAAGCACTGATTCAAAAATGTAAGTATGGAAAAGATTACAGCATTGGGACATATATGAGTTTTCTTATGAGTACCAATATATCGTTTCCTATAGCAAAGATTCATTATATTGTTCCTGTTCCCCTCACAAAGAAAAAACTCAAAAGTCGAGGTTTCAATCAGTCATATATTTTGGCCTCTCGTATTGCACAAAAATATAAAATTACTCTTGTGGATACATTAATTAAAAACCATGAGACAACTGCTCAAGTTGGATTAGGTGTAAAAGAAAGACGTCATAATCAGATCGAAACATCGCTTACGCTTTCTCATGATACCATGTTTCAGGGAAAAAACATTCTTGTTGTCGATGATGTATATACAACTGGTACAACGCTGAATGCATGTGCAAAGGTTTTGAAAAGAGGCGGGGCAAAGAAAATATACGGATATGTGTTTGCACGAACAGTGAAATGAGGTAACAGATCAGTAAATGGGGTAGTAAGGGAGTAGGTGTGAAGAAATGAAGAGAGAGCTCCATTTTCTGAAAAAGAGCGATAGGAAACTGAAATATCCCATTCGACTGTCATTGCGAAAACCTGAAGGGTTTGAAGCAATCTCTTCTTAAATATGCACGATTGCGGAGTTTATCCCGAACCTGCTTGAGATTGCTTCGTCGGACAAGAAAACGTGTCCTCCTCGCAATGACACGTGAGGGACCACGTTCGAAATCTGATTCTTTCACACCTTCGGAGGGATTACCGAACAGTGAAATGAGTTCTAGACACTGATGTATTGCCTCGATAAACTGGGTACTAACTTATGCATGAAAATAAAAAACAAAAAATAGTTACTGATGTTTTTAACATTCTCACGAAGCATCGCTTATCGATTGCTACAGCCGAATCGTGTACTGCTGGCTATCTTTCATTTCTTCTTACCCAGATGCCGGGAAGCAGTGCATTTTACCACTACGGAATGATTGTTTATTCAAATGAATCAAAAATAAATTTGTTGGCAATACCTGATGAACTTATAGATTCGTTTGGCGCAGTTTCAGCTGAAGCAGCAGAGGCAATGGCAATAAATATTAGAAGGGTATTAAAAACTGATATTGGTTTATCGATAACGGGAATCGCTGGACCCGATGGAGGAAGTGCAACAAAACCAGTGGGGACAGTCTATCTTGGATTAGACTTATTAGGAAAAGTGTATTATAAAAAATATAACTTTCTCGAATCAGATCGAAATACACTACGAATTATTTCAGCGTATAGTGCTTTAGAGTTTTTATTACAACAATTATCACAATAAAGTGGTACCAGCTCAGTTAATGGGAGAGTAAGGGAGTAGGCATGTTCTCACAAAGAATTTCTATCGACGTTGCTTCCATAGAAATATTAAGAACGGGGTAAGCGCGCTCGATAGAAATTCTTTGTGAGAACATGCCTACTCCCTAATAACTGAGGGATTACATAAAATGGAGGGATAGGTATGGCAGTAGAATCAACAAAAGAAAAAGCAATTGATCTTGCCATGAGTACCATAGTGAAAAACTATGGGAAAGGGGCAATTATGAAGTTAGGTGAAGATGGAGCACTCTATACTGACATCGACGTCATTTCGACCGGCTCGATTAGTTTGGATATAGCCTTAGGAATTGGAGGGCTTCCCCGAGGTCGTATTATTGAAATTTTTGGTCCTGAATCTTCAGGAAAAACGACACTTGCATTACATGTAGTTGCAGAAGCTCAAAAAAAAGGTGGGACATGTGCATTTATTGATGCAGAACATGCTCTTGATGCTAATTATGCTAAAAAGTTGGGTGTCAATATTGAAGAGCTTTTGATTTCCCAACCTGATACAGGGGAGCAGGCGCTAGAAATTGCCGATATTCTTGTTAAAAGCGGGTCGGTTGATGTAATTATCATAGACTCAGTTGCAGCGCTTACGCCAAAAGCAGAGCTCGAAGGTGAAATGGGTGATTCACATATGGGTTTACAAGCACGACTCATGTCTCAAGCTCTACGAAAATTAACTGCAAATGTTAATAGAACAAATACAATTGTAATTTTCATTAATCAAATTCGTATGAAAATAGGTGTGTTTTTTGGTAATCCTGAAACAACAACGGGTGGCAATGCACTTAAATTCTACGCATCAGTACGACTGGATATCCGAAAAATTGCGTCTCTAAAAGAAAATGAGGATGTTATTGGCAATAGAACCCAAGTAAAAGTAGTAAAAAATAAAATGGCTCCTCCATTCAAAAAAGTTGAGTTTGATATTATGTATGGAACGGGAATTTCTCGAGAGGGGGATCTTTTGGATTTAGCTACCACTGCAAATATTATCGAAAAAACAGGGTCATGGTATGCCTTTGAAGGCACAAAAATTGGCCAAGGTAAAGAAAACGCGCGAGCATTTTTATTACAAAATCCTAAAACACTTCAATCGCTTGAATCAAAAGTATATGATCATTTTGGTGTTAAAAAAGTAGTGTCAAAAACCTCTCCTGAAGAACCTAAAAAAGTTGAAGCAGCAAAGAAGTAGTAGGCGCCTAGAGATGAGAGTAATATGATGAAACAAGAAAGAATGACATGGGAGGAAATGAAAAAACATTTTCCCGATGAGTGGCTTTTAATTATTGATTGTAAACATGATACATCAGGTCAGCTTATATCAGGTATTGTTGTCAGGCATTCAAAAGATGACACAAAAGTCTTTCAACCACCAGCATTAAAAGAATCTGGAGCGTTTAAGTATACTGGAGAAAGCCAGTTCCCAGGTGGGTGGAGGACACATGCAAAGCATAACTACGTTTAATTCAGATCTCCGCTATATTTTTCTTCCAATTTTTTTAAAAACGAAAGATAATGTATCGTATGAATTTGAAGCTATTCTCGATACAGGCGCTCCTTTAACTGAATTTTCTGATGAAGCGCTTCAATTTATGGGATTATTAAATTACAAAAAAGAAAATGTCCAACTTAAACCAGGTTTTCAAACGCAAAAATATGATAAAGTTGTAATTCCTGAAATTCAAATTTGTTCTCAGATTGTTGAAAATTTACCCGTCTATGTTTCACATTTTGAAAAATCGTGGGGAATTAAAGCTCTGATCGGTCTCGATTTTTTCAGAAGATTTGAAGTACTTATTAATTACAAATTAGGTCAAATTATTACGCAGCCTTTATAAATTACACGGTCTAAAGGCCTTTGCTATGGGATTAAAGGATCATGGATGTTACTTCTTTGATTTTGCCTTCTTTGATTGTTTCTTTTCTTGATTCTCAGCATTGTTTCTTTTTTTGAGAGCTTTTTCTTTGGAAGATTCTACGAGTCGTAAATACATTCGTGCTGATTTATTGGCTGGATCTTTATCGAGTACATTCTGCCATTCTTCAATAGCTTTTGAAATTTTACCTGCTGAATAATAAGCTATACCTAAATTAACGCCAATGAGATAGTATTCTTTGCTAATTTTTTTTGCATCGAGATATTCCTTGATGGACATTTCAAGATCTCCTTGATCACGATAGGTATCTCCGAGTTTAGTTTTAATATCGACATATTTTGGTCGTAAGATAAGGGCGTTTTTATATTCAGTGATGGCTTCATTATACATACGAATGGAGCGATATACATCTCCCGTTTCTGCATGCATATTTGCAAGTTTACCTTTAATATATGGATCAAGTTCGCCTGTATCTCGCTGGGAAATTTTTTTTGCTTTATTATAAACCTCTTTTGCTTTTTTGTATTGTCCGAGATCATTATAGGTAACTGATAAATTCAATGATGCTTCAGTATATTGAGGATTAAGGCTCAGAGATTTTTCAAACGAGAGTAATGCTTTTGAAAATTTTCCTTGTTCGTGATAAATAAGCCCTAACATGTTGTAGATATCTGCGAAAGTAGGACGTTTTTTAAGTACTTCTTTAAAATACTTTTCAGCTTTTATATAATCTTTATTTTCAAAAGATTCTCGGCCCAATGTTACATTTCTTTTAATTTCTTGATCCATTATAAGTTCTCCTCATGTCTATAATACACATTAGCTGCATATTATTGAATGATGCTAAGATAAAATCAAACATTATTTATAAAACCTCGTATTCCTTCGGTTATGAGGGAGTAGGAATGTTCTCACAAAGAATTTATATCGAGCGCGCTTACCCCGTTCTTAATAGTCTTATGGAAGAGACGTTGATATAAATTCTTTGTGAGAATATTCCTACTCCCTAACTCCTCCGTTAACTGAGCTGGTACAAAACCCTTCGTTGGGACATATATTCCCCGTCTTTTTTTTCTATAACGTCGGTTCTCTCTGTTTTTATTACGGTTAATTATGTAACCATAAGAAATCATTAAATAAAAAAATATTAAAATCTTATAAAATTGGTATGAATCTTGCTATATCTTAAGTGTAGAAGAATATTATGGAGAATATCATGAAATATATATTGCTTTTACTTGTTGTAGGGCTCTTCTTTATTGTTTTTGGAGGATGTAAAAATACAAATAATAATAAAGCGCGAGGATCAGGAGATGGTCTAAGCGGAACTTGGACTACCGAAGTTGCTACGTGGAATGGTAGTGGAGAAAATACGCTATCTTTTACACGG
Organism: Deltaproteobacteria bacterium; assembly: GCA_023250585.1. Lineage (GTDB taxonomy): Bacteria > Bdellovibrionota_F > JAHFAK01 > JAHFAK01 > JAHFAK01 > JAHFAK01. The sequence continues at coordinate 16,442 of JAHFAK010000012.1, read as the reverse complement.
AAAGCTGAAAGCACCGGATCAAAGAGTATTGCATTTGCTGAAGTAGCTGAATCAACCCCAGCACAGACTGCAGAAGAAAAGAAGGCAGCCGAAGACAAAAAGAAAAAGGAAGAAGAAGAAAAGAAAAAGAACGAGGAAGCAGCAAAGAAAGAAGAATCCAAAACTAAAATTGTGATGAGCCTTAAAGTCGATATTAAGAAAAAAGAAATATCGGGTACCATTACGATTACCGGTAAAAATACCTCAGAAGGGTCTTTTAGTGGAAAATCAAACAGTTTATCTGAATTCAAAGACTTTAAATCTAAAATAGGAAATAAAGAGGCGACTATTTCAGCAAAACTCACCGATAAAAATAATCTCTCAGGTGTTATTAAATTTTCAAATTAGAGGGAACCTCTACAAAGGCCCATCTGCATCGTTGCGCGCAAAACCACAATCCTCACATACTACCCGAGTATGCTCCGGTTGTGGCTTCGCGTGCGCCTTACATCTGGACACTTTTTAGAGGTTCCCAAAAAAACGTAGTTATTAGAGGTGCACTTTAACAAGATTAATAGCTTTTTTTATGACGCATTTTTAGTCTATAAACTTGACATTCCCTTTATTTTATTATAAATAACAGCTGAATATTTGACATTTTTAATAACAATTTTTACGGAGGTTTCCATGGGAAGACACTACAAAAAAGCGGCTGATAATAGCCCCATTCGCATCATTAAGAAGTATCAAAACAGAAAACTCTATGATACAAAAACCAGTTGTTACGTTACCTTAGATGATATCGCACGATTAATTAAAACCGGTGAGGAAGTTAAAGTCGTTGATAATCAAACAAAGGGAGATGTAACCGCAATCATTCTTACTCAAATTCTCTATGATCAGGAGAAATACAAAAAAAGTATTATGCCGATTACCATGCTCAAAAATATGGTTCAAAGTGGCAGCGGCTCAGTATATGAATTCATGCAAAAGTATGTTACCCAAAGTGTGAGTAACATTCACAATGCCAAAGTAGAGGCAGAACGATATATTGAACGTCTTGTTGCTCAAGGTGAATTATCAAAAATTGAAGGAAAAAATTTAGCTAAAGACCTTATTCATTCAGCTCAACGTGGTGTTGATGAAATTCAAAATAAGATTGATGAACGAATTAAGACGACATTAACGAAGATGAAAAAGGTTACCGACCTTCAAACAAACATTTCTCATTTACATAAAAAGCTTGATAATATTGAACGACGCCTTGATGATCTAGAACGATAGGAACCTCTACAAAGGCCCATCTGTGTCGTTGCACACAAGAGTCACAATCCTCACATACTATCTGAGTATGCTCCGGTTGTGACTTTGCGTGCGCCTTACATCTGGACCTTTGTAGAAGGTTCTCTTAAATGTGAGTTTTTCAGAGAGTCCTATAATTATCCTTTAAAGCTTTTCATAAATTCATTAAAACTATCTTTCCAGTGTTCAACTGATTTTTCAGGACCTGTTAATTTTACAAACCAAGGTCCCGAACCTGTTTCTATAATTCCTCCAAGCAGACGAAATCCAGCTTTTGGAGTACTTGGCCCCATTGGCCGCATCTGATCAGCATAAGTTCCGGAAACATCAACGGTCGTTTGTGGAAGATTATTTACGGTTTCTTTGGAAACTTTTGCAACTTCTTTTGTCGATTTTCCATCTGGTTGAATAAATTGGCCATACCATCGATCGAGGTTATCTTGAACACTTCCTCCTTGTCCTGGAAAATAAAAAATTGCAACCATTGCATCTTCAGTATCTTCAGCTACTTTTGGTAAACGATATTGAGCTTTTCTCATGGAAGAAGCTGGAACTTCTTCTCCCCAACCTGTAGGAGCTTTCCATGTCAATGAGCCACCTTCACTAGTATGATAGCTCTGATTTTTGAACCCACTCTGTTTTTGATCATCATTTTTAGTGCAACTAACCAATAAAAAGGAAAATAAAAAAAGATATAAACATTTTTTCATAAGCGGAAAACCTCCTATTAATAATATTAGACTATTAAGTAATGCTTCAGTTATGAGGGAGAAGAAATACTTTTGTAAACATCCCTTATCCCTCATAACCCTCATTAACTGAGCCAATATACTATTACGTATGGAGATAAAAAAATCAAATCTGTTTGAGGGATCCTATCTTTTTTCCATACTGAATAATACTGTTCTCACCTATTGTAGAATCAAAAGTGATTTGATTTTTTTCGAAGAGCATTAAAATACTTGAGCCAAGTTCAAAATAACCTAACTCATCTCCTTTGTTCAGAAATTGAGGACTTTGCAAGAAGTGATACGGGGTGTTCTGGGATTCTTTATCAATATTTGTATATGCTACTTTTATTCCACCAACTCCAAGTGCGGCTATTTTAATAACGAGAATTTTTCCATACGGAGTTTTTAAAATAGTAATAAGTCGCTCATTCCGTTGATAGAGTTTTTGAACATACGCTCTTGATCCATAATTAACGGGAAAGAGTTTTCCTCTGATATATCCGTAACCGAGAATTGAAGCAGACAAAGGCATATAAAAACGATGATAATCAAAAGGACGAAGATGAATATTCACATAACTTCCATTGAAAAATTGCCGAGCAAGTTCTTCATTCACCAGCAATTCTTCTAATGTATACGTTATTCCTTTAACTTGCAGAATACTATTTTCCGTGATTTTTCCGTATCCTACAATTTGTCCATCAGCAGGAGATACAATTACATCAGATTGAGCATCAATGATATTCTTTCCTTGCCGGATGAAAAAATCATTGAGTGTTTTATACGATGATAACTGTAGACCACAAGTATTAATCCGATAGATTCTTGAATAGCTGTAAATTAAAATGTGTACACATGTTTTTGGATATGAGAGATGAGCTATAAAGTGAATCAATGTAGTAAATAGTCGTTGGGGAAAAAAATAGTAATAGAATAATTTAATCATATTTTTTCATTTGAATGCACCTGAGTATAGTAATCCCTAACTCCACCATTTAACTGAGCTGTTACTATAAGAAATTTGAATTGAATTGTCTAAATAGTTCTTATAAGATAGGTAACAGCTCAGTAAATGGGAGTGATTAAGTAATTTCTCTATGGAACTGGATCCCGCGGTCAAGCCGCGGGATGACAATTTGAGAGTATTTCCCGTTTGTCATCCCGTGGCTTGACCACGGGATCCATCTTCATTTTTCCCATTAACTGAGTTATTACTAAGATAAGCCTTTTACAATTTTACATAGAACCTATGCGAGAAAAAAGAGTAATACTTACCGGAGATCGACCAACAGGAAAGTTACATATAGGCCATTATTTGGGGAGTCTTCTCAATAGATTACAGTTTCAAAAAGAACACACGTCATATTTTATTATTGCTGATTTGCACATGTTAACTACATCGCCAGAGATGAGTAAAGAAGTGGCAAAAAACTGTGAAGCCATTCTTCTCGATTATTTATCAGTCGGTATTGACCCGGAAAAAGCTCGTATTTTTCGTCAGTCACGAATTACAGAAATTCCTTATCTCGCATGTATTTTTTCGAACTTCGTTACCGTTCCAAGAGCCTCACGAATTCCAAGTTTAAAAGACATGATGCAATCCTTGCATATAACTCATCCGAGCATGGGACTTTTATCCTATCCGATTTTACAGTCAGCCGATATTTTAATTGTTAAAGCAGATTTAGTTCCCGTTGGAAAGGATCAAAAATCACATATCGAATTAACCAGAGAAATTGCTCGAGAATTTAATACACTCTATAAACCTATTTTTCCTGAGCCTGAACCACTCATCGGAGAGGTAGAAACATTAGTTGGTATTGATGGAAAAAACAAAATGAGTAAGAGTTTAGGAAATTGTATTTATCTCTCCGATAGTGAAAAAGAAGTAAACGATAAAGTAAAAGTAATGTTCACTGATCCAGAAAAAGTTCATGTCGATGATCCCGGCCATCCGGAAACATGCCCGGTATTTATTTATCACAAAGCATTTTCGCAAGATCATGCGCGCGTCGAAGAAGCACGCATTGATTGTAAAAAGGGAACCCTGGGCTGTGGGACACATAAAGAAGAACTTGCTCAAATATTAAATACATTTTTAAATCCTATTCGAGAAAAAAGACGGGTGCTTGAAAATCAGAAAGAATCATTACGTGATATCCTTAGGATTGGTGAAGAGGAAGTAAAGAAAAAAGCTGTGCAAACCCTTGATGAAACGTTAACCACAATGAAAATAAAAACAAGAGGTATTATCTAATGTTACCAAATAAAAAATTAAAACAAGCTATTGGAGAATTTATAAAAAATATTGGTTTTGCGTTGGTTATTGCGTTGCTCGTGAGATCCGCTCTTATAGCTCCCTATAAAATTCCATCCGGCTCAATGATTCCAACATTACTCATTGGCGATCATATTATGGTCAGTAAACTTTCCTATAGTATCAAGCTTCCCATCCCTTTTACGAATATCAATCTTTTTACCTATGATAAACCAAAACGTGGCGATGTCATTGTCTTTAAATATCCAGTTGATAAGAAGCTTGATTTTATTAAACGACTGATTGGTCTTCCGGGCGATGTAGTGGAGGTGAAGGATAGAAATATTTACATTAATGGGATAAAAATACCAATAGATGCGTCGGATGAACTTGGTTCGAGTGGAGATTTTCAACAAATGCCGGATATCTATCAAGAAAAGTTTTTCAATGTTACTCATGATGTACAATTTTTGAAAATGGTTGGGCATCTACGAAATTTTGGTCCTGTCACCGTTCCTCTTGGATCGTATTTTGTCATGGGTGATAATAGGGACAACAGTGCAGATTCTCGTGAATGGGGCTTTGTCCCAGAAAAAAATATCGTTGGCAGAGCGCTTTTTATTTGGTTTTCATGGGATAGCGAAAGACACTCCATTAGATTTGATCGGTTTTTTAAGGGTATTTATTAATAATTACAAGTTGTTATACTCAATTAGCCAGAAAAATCCTCGATAACAAAATATATTATTGAAATTATTAACAGAAATTGGTATTATTAAAGTATTAACTTTCATAATTAAAAGTTTTTTAAAGGTGTTCTATGATAGAAATTATTTCAACTAAAGCTCTCAATTTCTCAACAGATCTTTTAGTGGTCCCAATCTTTCATGGGGAAAAAAATATAAAAATTTTGGATAAAGATCTTAAATCATTTTTAAATGGAAGTATCGATTTAGATTTTTTCCAAGCTCGATTCGGAAAAGCTATTCTTCTTGATTATAGTCTCATTAAATCCATAAAGAGAATATATCTTCTATATGTGGGACAAAAAAATGAGCTTGATCCATTTGCTTTACGAGCATCGTTTTATAAATTGCGAAAAATGACTCAGGAAGAAAAAATAGAACATCTTACTGTTTTACTACGAGATGAGCTTATCTCCCTATTACCAGAGGATCAAGTCATAGAATCAATTGTAGAAGGTTTAATTTTTGGAGAATATTCTTTTAAAAAATATAAAACAGAACAAAAAGAAGTACATAAAATAAAGAAATTTGCTTTTATCCCACCATTTGGACATCAAATAAAAAATCTTAAGCAGATTGAAGAGTATATTGAAGTTGCAACTGAAGCCACAAATTTTGCCCGTGATATGATTAACGAACCTGCATGTACTGCGACGCCTAACTATTTAGCTGAAGAAGCTCTTAAACTGAAAAATTTTTCTAATATGACCGTTGAGGTGTGGGGTAAAAAAGAATTAGAAAAAGCAAAAATGGGCGGTGTTCTAGCGGTAGGACGTGGTGGCGAATATGAACCGCATTTCGTTGATATTCGTTATAATCCTAAAGGAGCAAAAAAACATATCTGTATTATTGGTAAAGGAATTACCTTTGATTCAGGTGGGCTTGATATTAAAACATCTGCTGGCATGCTCACGATGAAAATTGATATGAGTGGAGCGGCTTCGGTTTTGGCAGTTATGCAAGCAATTGGAAAGTTGCAACCAAAAGTGCGCGTGACGGGTATATTTGCAGCATGCGAAAATTTAGTTGATTCAAAATCCTATAAGCCGGGTGATGTTATTACTATGCATAGTGGCAAGACCGTTGAAATCACTAACACCGATGCCGAAGGAAGACTCATTTTAGCTGATTGTATCAGTTATGCGAATAAATTAAAACCCGATGTAATGCTTGATATTGCTACGCTTACTGGTGGTGCTGTAGTTGCTCTTGGAACCCAAGTAACTGCTGTTATGACCAATAATGATACTCTTGCGCAAACAATTATTGCGCTTGGAAAAGAAACTGGTGAATCTTTTTGGCAGTTACCTCTTTTCAAAAGATATCGAGCTCATATTGATAGCCACATTGCTGATATGGAAAATACTGGTCCTCGTGAAGCATCCGCAATTATAGGCGCTCTATTCTTGTATGAATTTGTAGATGACTCGATTGCATGGATGCATTTAGATATTGCAGGACCTGCGTGGGCAGAAGACAATTGCAGTTATTTCCCCAAAGGGGCAACAGGTTGCCCAGTCCGAACGCTTCTTCGTTATATAATGAGACAAGAATAAGTCTATGATCATTTCATGGAAACCAGCGTTTCCATTGTTTACTATCATTGCCTATCTTTCACTGACTATTATTACGTCTCATGTGTGGCAAAATCATCCTGATTTAACCTATATTTTCCCTCAACTCTATTTTTTCTTTGTGGTTATTTTTTTTAAGCTTTACTATAAAATTTCGTTCAGAGATATAGGACTTAGCTCTCATCGGCTTTTCAAACATATCTTTATTGGCTTAAGCTTAGGGTGTTTACTCTGTGCTTTTTTAGCAGGGGCAAGTTTCATAGCAGAATATTATTTCTCAAGCATGGGACATGAGTATTCTCTAGATTTTTCACCAATCTATCTTATGAGCTTGATGCTTATTGCTCCTATTGTCGAAGAAGTTTTTTTCCGCGGAATTTTTCTGGCGAGTTTATTAAAACAGTATAATGTTTTAATATCGATTCTTTTGTCTTCCATGGTTTTTATGGGAGTGCATGGCCAGTGGCATTTGGGTGCGCTTCTCTTAGGGATTGTGACGTCACTTCTTTATATAAAAACGCAGTCAATTATTTCGGGCATTGTTGTCCATATGATTTCGAATACTTCTATAATCTTTATTTATTATTATTGGAATAATCTTCTACCCATCTTGAAGTATTTTTATAGATAAGGGAACCTTTACAAAGGCCCACCTGCATCGTTGCACGCAAAACCACAATCCTCACATACTATCAGAGTATGCTCCGGTTGTGGCTTTGCGTGCGCCTTGCATCTGGACCTTTGTAAAGGTTCCCAAAAAAACATTGGTATGAGAGGTGTCCATAATATTAAGTCTGAATTTCTTTAATCAGATTTTTAACCTTTTGTTTTTCAATTTCGTCGGTTTCGAGTTTTAAATATTGTAGAAGGTTTTTAATGCTTCGACCAGGTTCGCCAATTTCGTAATAGAGCAATCCCAGTTGTTTACGAGCTTCTTTATTCATCTTTTTTGAAGCAATAACTTTGTTGTATTCAATAATAGCTTGATCATACATTGAAAGCTCTCCATAGGATCGCGCTAGGTCAAAATGAGCTCGTACATTTTGAGGATTTTTTCCCAGTTCTTTTTTGAAAAAATCAATTGCTTTTTTGTAATTGCCTTTAAAATATTCTTTTTGTGCGAGGTCAGTATAATTAAAAGGTAACGGTGGCTTGATCGTCTGTTTTTTCGTTACTTTTTTAGATAAACTTTTTTTCTTTGGAGTATTCTTTGTAACTGGTTCTGTAATTTTTTTCTCTACAACAGGTTTTTCTATGACAGTTATAACAACAGGCTCAGGCGGTGGTGGAGGTGGTGGCGTAAGTTGTTTAACGAGTCTGGCAACACTGTCTTTTGCCGAATCTTCTGGAGCAAGTTCTAAAAATAACGTATACGATCTAAGAGCTTCTTCCTTTTCTCCCTTAGCTAAATAAATATCTCCCAGTTGTTTATGAATATAGGGATATGTTTTATTTTTATCGACGAGTGATTGAAATTTTTCAATTTGTGTATCTTTATCTTCAAGTTGTGTATACATTTCTGACAATCGATTATAAATACGCATATATTTTTCATCATACACCGATGCTGCTTGACGATAATACTTCAAGCTTTCGGAGAATTTTTTTTCTTTAAATAATTTTTCTGCTTTTTTAAGAGCTACGCTTGCCATAAATTCTTGTTTTGTTTCTTTGAAAAATTCAATAGTCGTTGGATTCGAGAGCAGAACATATCCTGAAACGGCTAGAGCTATCAGAAAGAAAATGAAGCTTTTTGAAGGAAAACTGAATTTCCATTTTTTTGCCGATTTTTTTATCGTGTACGTTGTAGTGTTATCAGCAACTTCATTTTGAAATTTAATTTTTGTGTTAATATCGAGGGGAATATTTCCCAATTGTTTAGTGAGCTCGTTTTTACTCGCTGTTTGTGGTTCTTTGAATTGTATATTTGTCGGCTTATACACTTGAGATAATTCATGAGAGTAATTGTAATCGAGTTCTTCTATACTATTCTTTGCTCTTTCCCATCGGCTTTTTTCTTCAGGAAATGTATCTCCGATAAACTGTGAAATGCGCTCTTGCGTGAGTTTTTTATATTCGAGCTCTCCATAGAATTCCATAATATCTATTAAAAATTCGGTGGCTGTTTGATATCGTTTTTTTGGATTTTTTTCGACAGCTTTTAGAAGAATTTTTTCAATTTTTTTTGGAATCTCGCTATTGATTTTACGAGGAGCAACAATATTCAATTTTTTAAAGGTGTCTTTTACCGATACACTCAACTCTAAATCAATCATGCGGCGGCCCGTAAGCATTTCATAGAAAACTGCACCAGCTGAATATATATCACTTCGGTTATCTGCTTTTTTTTCGAGCACCTGCTCAGGAGCCATATAGCCGAGTTTTCCTTTTAATTGTCCAATTTTAGTAACCGAAGAATTGGTTCGTGATTTTGCAATTCCAAAGTCAATAATTTTCACTTCTCCACGAAGACTTAAAAGTATATTGTCTGGAGATATATCTCGGTGAATAATTCTGAGATGATCACCTTCTGCATCTTTTCTATTATGGGCATACTCTAATGCCATAAGTATCCGTGTGATAATAAAAACTGCTACATCAAGAGAAATATGACTTTGTTCGTAACTTGCGAGTCTATCGAGAAGTGTTCGTAAATTTTTTCCATCAATGAAATCGAGCGCCATGAAATAGCTCATGCCTACTTTGCCAAAATCGATAATTTGGACAATATTGGGATGAGAAAGCTGGGAAAGAATTTTTGCTTCATCAAGAAACATGACCAAAAATTCATTATTTCGTGAAAACTCAGGAAGGATTTTTTTTATAATAACTAATTTATCGGATTCGGTATCGCGAGCTTTATAAATTTCTGCCATGCCTCCAACTGCAATAAGTTTCAGGAGGTCAAAGCGGCCGAAAAGAGATTTGGATCCATGACCATTTCCTGGTACGGCTTCTTTCTCGCCATTCTTTTCATCAATCTTATTTGGCTCTTTGTCACGAGTATCGCTCATATCATATAAAATACTGCAAATTATATGCCATTTTTATCTATTTTAATATATGTTTTTTAATAATAATTTCAATATGTTGTATTGAATATCAATTTGTGTCGGTACTTGTTATTATATAATGATACAAACGTAAAAGTAAAACCACGAAAATTTTACACCTTTGACATGCGATAGTCTCGATAGTATCTTTTTAAGCCTTATGCATAAGGTACAAATTCTTCCTTCTCTTCTGTCAGCAAATTTTGCAAATTTAGAGCATGATATTCGTTTAGTTGAAAAAGCAGGCATAGAAATGTTGCACTTAGATATTATGGATGGCCATTTTGTTCCTAATATTACTATTGGTCCCGTTGTTATTGAATCAATTCGTAAAATGACAAAACTCAAACTGCAAAGCCACCTTATGATTGAAAATGCGGATCAATATATTGATGCATTTGTTCGAGCAGGATCGGATACCATTATTATTCATTATGAAGCCTTTGAAGATACAATTCCTACGCTTGAAGCAATGAGAAAAAAAGGCATATCGGTTGGAATTGCTCTTAAACCAAAAACAGAAGTTTCTCAAATTACAGACATCCTTAATGTACTTGATATGGTTTTGATTATGTCAGTTGAACCAGGATTTGGGGGCCAATCATTTATTCCTGAATCAATAAAAAAAATTAAAGAATTAGCCCTGCTTTTAAAAAAATATAATCGTCAAATTCCTATTGGCGTTGATGGAGGAATTAATGGAACAACTATTAAAAGCGTTGTGGATGCAGGCGCGCATCATCTTATTGCAGGAAATGCGGTGTTTAAAGGGGATATTGTTGAAAATATAAAAAATTTGAAACACGTTGTAAATTTATGAAATATTTCGTAGACAAATCTTCAGAATGGCAAGCTCTTGCGAAGCATTACGAAGAGATTTGTTCTGTGCATCTCCGAGATCTTTTTAAAGATACAAAGCGTTTCGATACATTTTCAATTCATGATCCAAATCTTTCACTTTTAATTGATTATTCAAAAAATCGTATAACCGATAAGACAATGCATTTACTGATTGATCTTGCGCAAAAAGCTCAGATTAAAGAACGCATAGCTGATATGTTTTCTGGGAAAAAAATTAATGTAACTGAAAATAGAGCCGTTTTACATACTGCGCTCAGAAATATGAGTACTCATGAAATTCTCGTCGATGGACAGAATATTATTCTTGAAATTCAAAAAAGCTTCGATAGGGTCCATCTTCTTTCAGAACAAATTCGCAATGGAAAATGGAAGGGTAGTAGCGGCAAAGCGATTCAGGATATTGTTCATATCGGTATCGGCGGTTCTGATCTTGGTCCACGTATAGTGTATGAAGCGCTTCGTTTTTATCATAACGGACCTCGTGTGCATTTTGTCGCAAATATTGATGGAGCGGACATTCATGAAGTAGTGAAATCTCTAAAACCTGAAACCACACTTTTTATTGTTGCTTCAAAATCATTTACGACAGCAGAGACTTTACAAAATCTTATTACTGCACGAGCGTGGTTAGGCAAACATGATTTAAAAAATCATTGTATTGCCATTACTACTAATAAAGCTGCAGCACAAAAAGAAGGTATTAATGAAGCGCATATTCTTCCTCTGTGGGATTTTGTCGGAGGTAGATATTCATTATGGTCTGCAATTGGGTTATCCCTCGCATGTGCTTTTGGCTTTGATCGATTTTGCGAGCTTTTAGATGGAGCTCATGCAGCAGATCAGCATTTTTTAAATACTCCTTATGAAAAAAATATTCCTATTATTTTAGCAGTACTTGGTATTTGGTATAATAATTTTTTTGCACTCGAGACTCATGCGGTAATTCCCTATAGTAATTATCTTTGGTTATTTCCTTCGTATCTACAGCAGCTTGATATGGAAAGTAATGGAAAGTCCGTAGATATGGAAGGTAATTCTATACAGTATCAAACAGGCCCCATTATTTGGGGCGCAATAGGTACAAATGCCCAACATTCATTTTTTCAATTACTCCACCAAGGGACAAAAATTGTTCCTCTTGATTTTATTGGATTCAAAAAACCACTAGTCCAGATTGGTGAACATCATGAAAAGCTCATGAGCAATTTTTTTGGTCAAACCAAAGCACTGGCTTTTGGAAGTGAGCATGAAAATTCTTATAAACGATTTGAAGGAAATCGGCCAAGTACAACATTTTTGTTTGAGCAATTAACGCCCCGAGCTTTAGGGTCACTTTTAGCTCTTTACGAGCATAAAGTTTTTGTACAAGGACTTATTTGGCGTATCAATAGCTTTGATCAATTCGGCGTAGAACTTGGCAAAAAAATTGCAAGCGATATTTTCGTAGAAATGAGCGAGAAGAAGATCAAGAATCACGATAGTTCCACTCAAGGGTTATTAAAAGCATATTTCAATTTTTCCTAGCATATTCTTTAAATTTTTATTACAACGGTACTATTACAATATACGATATATGCTGTCCATCTAGAGAGGTATTCATATGATATATATAAAAATGTATAGGTTTCTTTTTGTTTTGTTTTTGGTGGGAATAACTGCTTGTCCAAACACCAAAAAAGAAGGAAAACAGTTACAAAAAGATATAAATAATGAACTCGTCATTGGTATCGAAAATGCTCCTGCAAATCTTGATCCACGGTTTGCAACAGATGCCTATGCAATTCGTATAGGAAAACTTATTTTTCCTGGGCTTGTAACGCTCGATGAAAATTTTAAACCAAAGCCGTTGATTGCTGAGAAAATAGAAACTCTCAACGATACGACCTATATGATTACTCTTAAAAAGGGTGTTCGATTTCATGATGGCCAAGAACTCACGGCAAGCGATGTAGAATATACCTTTAAATCTATTATGGACCCAGAACTTAAATCACCTCACGCCAGTGGATTTCAAAAAATTAATAAAATTGAAGTACTTGATCCGTATACTCTCAAGATTACGCTCAATGAGCCTTTTGCGCCGTTTGAAGAGCAGATACTCGTCTTTGGTATTATTCCAAAGCATGTTGCTGAAAATCTCAAAGATAAATTTAATACAAATCCTATTGGGGCAGGTGCATTTAAATTTGAAAAACAACTCGATGGTGGAGATGTATATCTGGTAAAAAACACCAATTATTTTGAAACTCCTCCACATATTGATCGTCTGATTTTTAAAGTGATTCCTGATGTTACCGTTCGCATGCTTGAGCTTTTAAAAGGCTCTATTGATTTAACTCAAAACGCTCTTCCACAGACATTATTAGAACGTTTTAAAAATAGTGATAAAGTAAATGTAATGTATAGTCCAAGTGCGAGTTTGACCTATATTGGATTTAATCTCAATGATCCAATGCTCAAGAACTCAAAAGTAAGAAAAGCAATAGCCTATGCGATTAATCGAGAAGATATCATAAAATATAAATTTGAGGGGCATGCCACGCTCGCTCGGGGTGCCTTAGGTCCTATTAATTGGGCATATGAACCCAATGTTTCTACGTATGAACATAATGTAGAAAAAGCAAAAAAACTCCTCGATGAAGCTGGATATAAAGATCCTGATGGAGACGGTCCGAAGGCACGTTTTGAACTGGTCTTCAAAACATCCACTGAAAAAGAACGAATTGATATCGCAAAAATCTATATTGATAATTTGAAAAACGTAGGAATTCAGCTTTCATTACGAACCCATGAATGGGGTGTATTTTTTACCGATATTCAAGAAGGAAATTTCCATCTTTTCTCTCTGAAATGGCCTTTTGTCGCATATCCGGATTTTTTATATTATATTTTCCATACCAAAAGTTTTCCGCCCAATGGAGCAAACCGTGGACGATATACGAATGCTGAAGTTGATAAGCTCCTTGATCAAAGCCGTAAAGAATTAGATAGAGGAAAGCAAAAAGAAATCTTCTCCAAATTACAAAATATACTTGCTGATGAATTGCCCTATATTTTCTTATGGCATGAAGAAAACAATGCAGTGGTTAACAAGCGAGTGAAAAATTATACATTGTCGGCATCAGGAGATTTCCAAAGTTTAATAAATTCATCAATTTCAGAATAATGTTTCATTATATTCTAAGAAGATTAATGCTGATGATTCCAATTCTTTTGGGAGTATCTACACTTGTATTCTTTATTATTCATCTTGTTCCGGGAGATCCTGTTGATATTCTGTTAGGCGAAACAGCACTCGATGTGAATAAGCAGGTATTACGTCAAGCTTTACATTTGGATAAACCTATCTTCGTACAATATGGTTATTATGTATGGAATCTTATTCATGGTGATTTAGGCACCTCACTGGTTACGAATAAACCGGTGCTTCCGACAATACTTTCACGCTATCCGGCGACACTTCAGTTATCAATAGCAGCGATGATCATTGCTATGCTTATTGCTCTCCCGCTAGGAGTTCTCGCAGCAGTAAAAAAATATTCTATTGTCGATAACGTATCGATGTTTGTATCACTTCTTGGAGTTTCTATGCCGAACTTTTGGTTAGGGCCACTTCTCATCATTTTTTTTTCAATTCATTTGGATTGGTTACCGGTTTCAGGCCGAGGAACAATAAGTCATATGATTTTGCCTTCGGTAACATTAGGAGCAGCGCTTGCTTCAATTCTTACTCGTATGACTCGATCAAGTCTGCTTGAAGTCATCACGAATGATTATGTTAGAACCGCACGGGCAAAAGGAATGAGGGAATCACGAGTAATTTTTAAACATGCGCTCATGAACGCTTTGATTCCCATTATTACGGTTTTAGGTCTTCAATTTGGCGTCCTTCTTGCCGGAAGTATTATTACTGAGAGTATTTTTTCATGGCCTGGAATTGGAAGAGAAATTGTGCAAGCATTGCAAAGACGTGATTATCCTATGGTTCAGGGATGTGTTTTATTTATTTCATTTACCTATGTTGTTGTAAATTTACTCACGGATATTATGTATTCAATCATAGATCCGAGGATAAGACTGGGTTAGCGGTATTCGGTGAGCGGTTAGCGTCAGAAAAAAAATATCAGCATTAACTGCACACCATAAAAAGAAGATATGAGTAACTGAGAGATTACAGATATGAAAAATATTTTTAAATTCAAAAATAAATTAGCGCTCGTGGGAACTATAATTATTACTGTGCTTATATTTACGGCAATCTGTGCTGACTTTCTTGTTTCTGAGGATCCACGAACAATAGATTTACAGGGAGCATTTAGTCTTCCCTCTTCAAAACATCTTTTCGGGCAAGATCAAAACGGTGCTGACATTTTTTCGAAAATAATTTATGGAGCCCAGACCTCTCTTTTAGTAGGATTCTCAACAGTTTTGATTTCGCTCATTATTGGAACTTTTTTCGGAACTATTGCAGGATATTTGGGTGGAATATTTGATCAATTGATTATGCGTGCTGTGGATATCTTTATGGCATTTCCTGGTCTTTTACTTGCAATGGCAATTTCTGCGCTTATGGAACCAAGTATTTACAATATTATTTTTGCGCTTTCATTTTCTGGTTGGGTAAGTTACGCGCGAATTGTTCGAAGCCAAGTACTTTCACTGAAACAATTTGATCATGTATTAGCTGCTCAAAGTTTAGGTGCCAGCCGGCGGAGAATAATTTTTTATCATATTCTTCCCAATGCTCTTGGCCCTCTAATCGTTGCTGCTACATTTGGTATAGCCGGAGCTATCATTGGCGAAGCAGCGTTAAGCTTTCTAGGAATTGGCGCTCCTCCAACCGTACCAAGTTGGGGTGCAATGCTTGATCAGGGAAGACAACATTTATTAGATTTTCCTCATCTTGCTACATATCCTGGTATTGCAATTATGCTTGCGGTACTTGGATTTAACTTTGTTGGTGATGCGCTCCGAGATCGATTCGATCCAAAGAGCCACATGGAATAATGAATACATGGACATAAAAACATTCATAGGACAAAAGTGTATCATTGGTTTTCAAGGTAAGAATGCAAAGACTTTAGAAAAACTCTATGCCGTGTATCCTTTTGGTGGAGTCATTCTTTTTGAGCGAAATTATGAAAGTAAAAAGCAGCTTAAAGAATTGATTAAAGAAATAAAAAATCTTACTCAAGATGTTCCACTCTTTATAAGCGTTGATCAAGAGGGGGGCACCGTACAGCGATTTAAAAAAGATTTTACTGCTATTGCTTCCCCAAAAACGATTGGAGAAATATATACGAAAGAAGGAAAAAAAACTGCGCAAAAAATATTTGAAACACTTGCAGAAGAATTAATTGAAGTAGGCATTAATCTCAATTTTGCTCCACTCTATGATATCAATACGAATCCTGAGAATCCTATAATTGGTAAACGTGGGCGAGCATTTTCACACGATCCTTTTATTGTAGCTGACGTGGGAAATCTTGAGGCAGAGATTTTTCTAAAAAAGAATCTTATTGCATGTGCTAAGCATTTCCCCGGCCATGGCGATACACATAAAGATAGCCACGTAACGTTGCCTGAAGTAACACAAACGTTGCCCGAATTACGGGAACGCGAGCTTATCCCTTTTTCAGAAGCTATAAAAAATAATATTCCGATGATTATGACCGCGCATGTTTTGTATTCTACTATCGATAAGCACTATCCTGCAACCGTTTCAGAAGTAATTATAAAAAATATTTTACGAAAAGAACTGAAATTTAAAGGAGTTGTTATTACCGATGCATTAGAAATGAAAGGCATTAGTGAAGGATATAGTAGCGAAAAAATAGTTGAACGAGGACTTGCGGCTGATACTGATATATTTTTATTCGGAGAAACAAAAGATTCCTATCAGAGAACTTTTGAAAAGCTCATGCAGATCTATGAACAAG
>JAHFAK010000118.1:1882-6823 GCA_023250585.1 Deltaproteobacteria bacterium | reverse complement strand
TGTCCTCGATATGTCTTTCCCTGATAACTATTTTGATGCTGTTGTTGCTACATTTTTATTCTGCGTACTTCCTGATACGCTTCAAGAACAAGCGTTACGAGAAATAAAACGAGTATGTAAACCCGGAGGAACAATCGTTGTACTTGAATATACGTACTCTAAACATTGGACTCGAAAATTTTGGATGAAACTTCTAAGTCCGTATGTAGAAGCCCTTTACGGTGCACGATTTGATCGACGTACTATAGAATATGTGAGAAAGGAAAATTTTCAGATTATAGAAGAAGCTTTTGTTTATAAGGATATAATTAAATTGATCCGATTGAAAAAGAAATAACTTAGGAGGGCCCTTAGTTCTTAAATGTTTCTTGTGTCGATTTGAATTGATTATAGAGTGTATCAAGAGGAGAAATTGACATTCCTTCCATTCTCTTTCTTGCCTCTTCATTTCTTCCTGTTTCAATGAGGCTTCTTATAATATATAATTCTGCGAAATCATGTGAGTATTTACTAACATCCAATGCAATGAGCTTTTCTGAAAGTTTGATGACTACATCGTATGCTTTCAAGGAAAATTTTGTTCGAATCATATTGTGTAAAAGAAGAGGATAGTGGTGTGATTTTTCATATGCTGATTCAAAGGAGCTATATGCATTTTGATAATTCTCCTTTTGGTAGAGCTCCCAGCCTTTATCTTCCAAATAAGCAACTTCATGTGGGCAAACTTTTTCAAAAATTCCTTTATGAATAAATGTATTTTTTGCGTAGGCAATTTCATCTTTTGATATCGCAATTGTAGTGAGAAAAGTTTTCCATTCATTGATTGCTTGGGAAAGTGGAAAGCCATATGTAGATTCAAATTCCAATGTGCTGTAAAATAATTTAAATTTTTCAATTCCATATGTATCTATGAGAAATGCGCAAAATGAACCCATGGAAAGATAACTTTTGCTCGACTGATATTTCCAGAATCCCCATGAGTGAAATAATGTTTCAAGCGGCAGATCCATTTTTAATTCATACAATGCTTTTGCCCATTGATGCAGTGTCAATTTTCCCCACGATGGATCCATAGCTGTAGCAAAGCCTTCAGCAATACCAATATTTAATGAGGTTTGGATAACTCCGCCCATAAAAGCAGATGAAAAAATATGAGCAAGTTCATGTTTGAGACTTTCGATTGGTGGCTCTTGAAAATTCAGATGCATTACACGCTTGTTAAAATCTCCAATTAAGACGTCTTGCGCGCCCATGAGACGTTTTTTTTGTTTACCATCTTTATAAATGTAAGAGTGTATTGGAAGCTTTGGTTCGGTATGCAGTGTTTTTTTTAATTGTTCATAGAATTGTTCATGATCATCGATAATCAATTGAATAGCTTGTTCCGAAAGTCTTTGATCATAGATGATTTCAAAATGAGGAGTACGATGTTTTTTACCTAATGTTTTTTCGAGATAATTCCATGAAGTTGAAAAGCCAATGCTGTCTCCATGAAATAGTGTATATCCGGCAGCTATAAAAAATATTGCTAAAATACTCGCTCTAATCTTGTGGAATGGCGTAGATTTTTTAAGGATATAAAAAAGTATAAAAATAATTCCTAATGCAAGAATCAAGAGTCGATATATGACAAGAGTTTTGGTTATCGTGATTGTTTCATCATAAATTGCGCCGGGAAAATATCCTAAAAATGCACTATACATAAATATGGGGGGTTGAGTAAGCAAGAGATACATAGAATACATGAACGAAAGAATGAGAATAGCAACAAACACAAGATAGCCAAGCAAGATCCTCATGCGAAGAAGTGAAATAAGAGAGGCAACTCCCGTTGCAAAAAGCATTGAAACAACCGGAAGTAGAAAGAAGAGAATAAGACCATACCAATAATTGCAAACAACCGTGAATAGATCATGAAATGAAATAATCGCAAGAGGAATAGTGAGCAATAGAGAGTTTATCAATAAAATTTTTGTGGTACTTCTATCTTCGGTTACTTTGCTAAAAGCAATGGCAGTATAGGCTGAAATTAATGATACGGGAATCGTGAGAAAAAAATTATATTCAAAACTAAAACTATTGAGAAGCGAAAAAAAAAGCAGTCCACATGAATAAAGTGTAATGAGAATGAGAGGAACAAAAAAATGTTTTGAACAAAAATATTTTTTCATTCAATTAGGTTTTTATTCCAAAACCTCTTCGTAAAAGGATGAGATTAGTTATGAATAGTATAGCAATGCAGCTGATAAGAATATAAAGCCCAGCCATGACACTCACATCAGAAGTTCCTAAAAAGCCATAGCGAAATCCGTTAACCATATAGAGAATCGGATTGCAGCGTGAGACGACTTGCCAGAATTTTGGTAAAAGATCGATTGAGTAAAATACGCCGCCAAGATAAGAAAGCGGTGTTAAAATAAATGTGGGAATTAATGAAATATCATCAAAGCTTTTGGCAAATAGTGAATTAAGAAAGCCGGCGAGTGAGAAAAGTATAGAGGTTAAGAGAATAAAAAGAATCGTAAGAGGAATATTATACAGAGAAATTTTTGTAAATAAGAGTGAAATTATAGATATGAGAATTCCAACGACCAACCCGCGTAACACTCCTCCTATAGTGTAGCCAATGAGAATAACGTAATTAGGAGTTGGAGAAACAAGGAGCTCTTCGATATGGCGAGTAAATTTGCCCAAATAAAATGAGCTGACAACATTGGTGTATGCATTCGTGATTACAGACATCATGATGAGTCCTGGAATAATAAATTGAATGTAGTCTATATGTTCAACAACATGAATGCGATTGCCTATGAATGTTCCAAATATAATGAGATACATGACCATAGTGATTACGCTGGGTAGAAGAGTCTGCGTCCAAATTCTCAGAAATCTTCCTATTTCTTTACTTGCGATAGTATATAGTGCAGTGGATGTCTGGACTATTGTCATTTTTTGCTCGTTAGTTCTATAAAGAATTCTTCTAGCCGGTTACTTTTATTTCGTAAACTTAAAATATGAATGTTATTCTTATTGAGATATTCAAACACGCTTGCCAAATTTTGATCTTTCGATACTTCAAATGAAATTGTTCTATCATCAAGTTTAGTAAATTTAAACTGGTTTGGCAGTTCAATAGTATCAACGGGGTGTTTGAGATCAATGAGAAATATTTCTTTTTTTAATTTTGCCAAAAGATTTTTGAGTGTTGTGTTTTCCACAATTTTTCCCTGATTAATGATAACAATTTTTTGGCAGAGTGTCTCAGCTTCTTCTAAATAATGTGTTGTTAATATAATCGTTGTTCCACTTTTATTTAATTCACTTAAGAAGACCCACATTTCTCTGCGCGTTTCTACATCAACACCCGAGGTTGGTTCATCAAGGATTAACAGCTTTGGATTGTGAATAAGCGCACGGGCAATCATAAGCTTCCGCTTCATGCCACCGGAAAGCTCTTTAACGATGACATTCCGTTTATCCCATAAATCGAGTTGCCGTAATAATTTTTCCGCCTTTTGTTTTGCGGCTGTACGGGCAATGCCATAGTACCCGGCTTGATAGATGAGAACGTTGAAAACTTTTTCAAAAATATTAAAATTGAATTCTTGCGGGGCTACTCCGATATATTGTTTAGCTAGGCCCGGATTTTCATCAATATCATGGCCAAATATACTAACTGTGCCTGCTGTTTTGACTATGAGATGAGTAATAATTCCGATCATTGTAGATTTTCCTGCTCCATTTGGTCCTAACAGCGCAAAAAAATCTCCACTGTCTACGCTGAATGAAACATCATCAACAGCTTTGAGATGGTCGCCGTAAATTTTTGTTAATTTTTCAACTTCTAATGCTTTCATAGTTTCAGATCATAAAATCAAAAGGTGGGGACCGACTTATGAATTCATTTAGTAGGGGGCATTCTATTATTGAAGATGATTCCTGCTTAATGAGCGCATGAGTCGGTCCCCACCTTTTGATTAATACATTCTTTCGATTCGTTTGTAAAAGAAATTAGAATCAAGGCTGCCGATAAAACCAAAGTTGAAAGTGTAGAGATCATTCTTCCCAAACATTTCAGGAGGCGGATTGCGAAAAGGGGCTGCGCTACGAATAGAATGGAGCGATTCTTGATCCCACGCTTCTTCTCCAGAGCTTTTTGCAATATCAAGCCCACGTAAATTTCCTGCGCGATCTATGGTTATTGTGACTTCTGCTATCATATCATGTCGAGGAGAGCTATTTTTTTTTGTCATTTCCTGAAAAGCTTTTTGAGGATCCCAATGACTGGAGATCTGACGTTTGATTCGCGTAAAATAACTTGAATACAAAAATTCACGAGTGTTGAGCTGTGTTTTTTCGCCTTCTTCTAATCCTTCTAAATAATTTGGATCATAGGGACGATTGCTTGGCAGTTGTTTTCCTAAATCAGGATATAGATCAATTGCTTCATCGCCTTCTTGACCTGATTTTTCTTGTATTCTTTGCGAATATAAAACACCCGACGCATCTGCATTTTTTGTATCGTCTTTAGATTTTTTTTCGCCGTCTTCTTTTTCATTTTTCCCTGAAGATCCTTTGTGCATAATTTCTGCGGACGTTGGTATATTCGTGGGATTTTTTGCTTTTGTTTCTTTCTCTACGGTTCTATCTTTATCACTGAGATATTTTGAGTTATTTGGCTTTGCAGGATTCACTTTTGAATCATCCATTAAATCAACAATACTCATTTTTTCTTTATCACTATTTAATCTCGATGGCGGCTCTGCTAAAAAAGCTTTAATAGTAGAAGGCGGGGAATTCATCATAGTATCTTTAGATGCTTGGGCAAATTTAATAGGAGTAAAAAGCAGTAACGTGAGATGTACGAGTATGGATACAAGTAAACCTACGATAATAATAACTTTTTCTCTCTTTCTTTTCATAAGCCCTTCTTTGTTATCT
>JAHFAK010000118.1:0-1782 GCA_023250585.1 Deltaproteobacteria bacterium | reverse complement strand
CTTTTGTAAAGAGACCCCACGAGGGCGACTATGAAAAAGAATATATAGCACCCCACTACATATTGATAGGAAAACTGGGGAGTTTCTGCAATCACAATATCCTTACAATAATCAAGAATTCTGGACAGAAATATAATGATAGCTTTAATAACATTGAGAAAAAAGTATTGAAGCGTTAGTGGTAAAAAAAAGAATAGAAGAGAAAAACAAAATGAAAGTGCAATAATAACGCTAAAAAGTGGTATCGCAATCATATTATAAATTGGATTGAAAATATTGATGTAATGAAAGTAATACAAGCTGAGCGGAAGCACACATATGGAAATACATACGGATATAATCAAGAGATCAGAATAATACGTGAGTATTTTTTTTATTATATTTTGTATTTTATTCTGACTTGCCAAGCTTTTTACTTTTTTATTATTCATCCATGTTATAAGTGGTAATCCAACTAATTCAATTGCAAGCACGCAGATAAATGACAGTTGAAATGAAGCTCCATACAAAGCGGTTGGTTCTACACATAAAATAAGCCATGCGGAAAAAAAGATAATACTCAGTCGAGATACGCGAATATCAAGAAGATACGTCACTATATATACTATGATACAAATAAAAGCTCGTGCGGCTGGAACAGGGTAATTAAGTAAATGAAGATACATGAGTAATACTATTGAGGTGAGGATATAGCCACTTTTTTTATAAGAATACGAACCTGAAAAAGTTCTGAAGGCAAAAAGAAGTTTTGTAATGAGCAGAGAAATGAAGAAAAAAAGGAATGCAATATGCGAACCCGAAATAACAATAAGATGCGAAGTGCCTGTTTTCTTAAACGCTTCATTAATGTTTTCATCAAGGTCGCTTTTATCACCGAGAATCGTAGCTTTAATAATGCCTGTTTCATCATTATTTTTTAAAAACTCATGAAGTTGTGCAATTTTTTGGTCGAGAAATCGAAATATTCGTTGAGGTGGATGAGATATATTCTTGATATCTTTTCTTGAATACACTCGGACAAGATACTGTACATTCTCTCGAAAACAATAGCGAACGTAATCAAAGTCCAGCGAAAAATTTTTAATTTCGTACAAGCGTGATAAAAACGTAATGGTATCATGATGATGAATTTTTAATTCTTTATTGTTATAGAAAAAGACGACTGCGTGGATTGGTTGTTTGTCATTTTTACTCAATTGAAAAGATTCCAGAAGCACTTTAATTCGAGACTTGCCGTTGCTTATTTGTGGAATATCAATAACAGTGCCTTCAAAAAGCGCTTTTCGTTTGAGTAAATGATAGATTTCAACCCTCTCTTTGAGTTCTTTATGTTCTTTTTCTTGTAGATAATAGTGAAAGAATCCAAGAAATAGTGTTATTTCTATAAGAGCAATGAGCAGTGGACTTTTTTGTTTACTGAGTTTATGCAGTATAAGAATGACAATTTGTATCGCAACAAGAAGAAGAACCGATAGTGCTAAGGAATGCTTAAGTTCATCAAAAATAAGTAAAGAAAGAATATAATAGAGGATTACAACACAACTATTGCTTTGCATATAGAGCTTGCGAAAAGCAATTTGTATGCCAAACTTTTAACTAAAAATTCGTGTAGATCTTCGTGCCTTTAGATAAAAATAGTAAATCGCAATAAAGATAGGAAAATCGACTATAAAAATGAGCAGATACGCAAAGTATTGATCTTCGTAAAAAAAGTACACAAGTGCGGTGATCGAACTGGTGAGCTTAGCGATCAAAACCACGGGAACAAGGGCCATATTATCA
>JAHFAK010000117.1 GCA_023250585.1 Deltaproteobacteria bacterium | reverse complement strand
CGCAGTGACGAGACGAGGAGTAACGAAGGTATGCGAAGTTATGGCGCCGTGTATATTCACCGAGGCAAAAAGTTACTGCTGGAAGCGCTTATTAATGATGAGCAATTTCAAAGAATTATTACCCAAGAAAAACGTCTTTCAAATAATTCACTCGATACTATTGCAAAACAATTAATCCGTACAATTCACGGGCTTGCGGCTGATTACAACGCGTGGATTATTAAAATGTATTATTCATCCATAGGATTTATTTTAAAAAGGCGCTACCAAGAAATTTCCTATGACCCATCAGTGTTTGAGAGAATTAAACAACGGAATCATTCTCAAATTCTCATACTTACCGTAAAAGATAAAAAATTCAGCGATATCTCAATCATTGCATATCTCTGCTATAAACATGAGCTTACACTACCAATGATAGCCGTAAAGAATATGTGGAATGTTTTTCCGCTTCGTCCACTCTTAAACAAACTGAGCATGTATTTCGTTAAAGAGAAAATTTCTCCTAAAGACTATACGTATCAAGGACTCATACAACTCTATCTGTCCTACATTATTTCTGAAAAATATGTCCAGCTCATCTCAGCACGTAAATCTCTGATAACACTGTTATATCACTATTATGAAATTCATCCGGGTTCTGATTTAGTATTTCTACCTTTGGAAATAGAACACGAAGTTCGTAATGAAAAAGAAAAAAGAATAAAAATATCCTATAACAAACCAATTTCGTTATCTGAATTTGATAGGAATAATACCTTTTCTTCTCGCGAGGAAAAAATCGATAATTTTTTACTGTTCTTTAGTTAATTCAATAAAAAGCTTAGTTCCATTAGCCACGAGAATGGGCATACAGAGAAGTGGAACAAACGGTACAACACAAATAACGCCAAAACCAAGCAGTGCACATAAGTTTTTACGCGCAAAACTGAGCCGTTCTTTAAATGAAATTCCCTTTCGTGCAAGAGAAAAATCGACAAAATTAAAACCAAATACCCACATGAGAAAAAAATTGGTTAGAAATATATAGAGAATACTTCCAATGCCGGGAATTAAATTTATGATAAAGAAAAAAAGAGGAACAATAATAAAGAAAATCGAACGTTCAATTTCATACCAAACAGAACGCATACTATTTTTTATCATAGTAAGCACATGAACCTCTTCTTCTTTACCTGTTAAAGCGCTTTCCATTTTCTCGGAGATAAGTTCCAAAAAAGGTGAAGATAGAATGCCTGTCAAAAAATACATTGCAATAATTGAAAGCACAAAAAGAAAAAGCCCGAAAATAATATGTGCACTACCGCGAATGATAATTAAAAAAATATAAAAAAAATATTCATACCAATGCATAGGATCTTTAATTTCAAAGAAGACAAAATATTTTAAAAGATACGTATACACGTCACCAAAATACGTCCAGGCTAGAATAATATAAAGCACTACAGAAATTAAACAGATGAGATAAGGGATATACAGATATTTTTTTATAGAAGGATAATCTTTGAGTATTTGAAATCCCGAAAGGCTATGCGAAAGGCCACTACGAAATTGAGTTATACTATTCATTGTATCCTCGCTTGACCGTAGAATTCATCCGGCTTATATACATTAGTATGAGTATACAAACATATAGCATACAGGAGACATACACACTCATGCAACAAAAATTAGGTGCTCTTTTACCTGATTTTGATATTCGCTATAAAGCTGAACTTGTGTATGAAATCAATCGCATAAAGAAAGAGCGTGGGGCAATTATTTTGGGACATAACTATATGGAGGCCGCCCTTTTTCAAACTGTCCCTGATATAGTGGGTGATTCACTTGAGCTTGCACGAGCCGCTGCAAAAACAAATGCGGATCCTATTGTTTTTTGTGGCGTACGTTTTATGGCTGAAACAGCAAAAATTCTCAATCCTGATAAAACTGTTTTACTGCCCGCACAAAAAGCCGGTTGTTCACTAGCAGCAAGTATTACCGCAGAAGATGTGCGCACACTACGAAATCAATTTCCGGGAATTCCGATTGTTACGTATATTAACACCTATGCAGATGTCAAAGCCGAATGCGATGCATGCTGTACTTCAAGTAATGCACATAAAATAGTTGAATCATTTAAGAGCCAAACGGTGATTTTTATTCCTGATGAATATCTCGCTCAAAACGTTGCCCGCGAAACTAATAAACATATCATTTTCCCCACAAAAGATCTCAAGATTACAACATCGCAACCAAACTTCGAGTATACACTCATTGGCTGGCATGGAAAATGTGAAGTTCATGAAAAATTCAGCGTAGATGATATCAAAAATCTTCGTTCACAATTTCCCGACGTCATGATTCTAGCACATCCAGAATGCAGTCCCGCTGTTGTTGAACATTCTGATTTTTCAGGAAGTACAACAAAGATGATAGAACATATTAAAAAAACCAATGCCCCTCGCTATGTCCTGCTTACTGAATGCAGTATGGCTGATAATATCATTGCTGAGAATCCTGAAAAAGAAATGGTTCGCTTATGTAGTATTCGTTGCCCACACATGAATGAAATTACACTTGAAGATACGCTCAATGCTCTACGAAATAATCAATATATCATTGAAGTACCCGAAGATATCCGCGTACGCGCAAAGAAGGCAATTGATCGAATGCTCGAAAATTGACCGAAACGGACCGAAACGTGCCCGGCAACTTCCGGTCGAAAAATCAACAAAAAAGTACATGCACCTTTTTGTCAGAAAATTGACTGAAAGTTGCCGGGCACGTTTCGGTCGCGTTTCGGTCGTTATTCTACTTCCAAAACAACAAATCGTGTACTTGGCATTGCGGATGATCTTACTAAAAGAGCAATAACCTCTCCCTTCTTAAGGCCTTTCATTGAGGCATTGAAATCAGCTAAAAATCGAATGGTTCTGTTACCTACTTTTTTAATTAAATCTCCCGGCCTAATGCCTTTAACGGCAGCATCTGAATTAGAATCGACATTACTCACAACAACCCCTTCTTCATTTTTGTAGTTGAGAGATTGTGAGAGTTCTCGAGTTAATTCTTCAACGCTTATCCCTAATTTTGATTCTACAGGAGCACCTCCTTCGGATTCTTTAGATCCAAGTGAATCAAAATCTTTCGGTTTTTTTGCAATGGTAAGCATGAGTGATTTAGGTTGGCTCTCACGTAAAATTTTTACGGATACTTTGCTTCCAACAGGTGTCGCAGCTGCCAAACGTGACAATTCAGGAGCACCATGTATTGCCCTTCCATTAAATTCAGTGATGACATCACCTTTTTGAATTCCTGCTTTAGCGGCTGGACTATCATCGACAACATCAGAAACCAATGCACCTTGGGTTGTTGATAATTTAAATGCTTTTTGAATATCTTCAGTAATTTTCTGGATACTTACGCCAAGAAAACCACGAATAACTGTACCTTTTTCACGCAATGATTTTAGAACATCTTTAGCGAGGTTAACAGGGATAGCAAACCCGATACCGGAGCCTCCCGCAACTATAGCTGTATTGATCCCAATGACTTGGCCATCAACATTAAATAAGGGACCTCCTGAATTTCCAGGATTAATTGAAGCATCGGTTTGAATAAAATTTTCATAATTGCCAAGACCTATTTCGCGACCTTTGGCACTAATAATTCCTTGAGTTACGGTATGACCTAATCCAAATGGATTTCCAATTGCAAGAACCCAATCTCCAACACGCATCTTATCGGAGTCACCAAAATATGCTGCTGGTAAATTTTTAGCATCAATTTTAATCAGCGCTACATCGGTTTCTTTGTCTTTACCTATTACTTTCGCATCATATTTTTTTTCGTCTTTGAGTATAACTTTTATTTCACTGGCGTGTTCAACCACATGATTGTTGGTAATAATATAACCATCACTACTCATAATAAAACCAGAACCCAGAGCATCTATACGTTGGGTATATTCTTTAGGTCCCATCCCTTGTCCACCAAAAAAATTATCCAATGAATCATCGCCAAAAAAATCATGAAATGGATTTTGGTGATCTCCTCGAGGATTACCAAAAAAATAGT
This sequence comes from Deltaproteobacteria bacterium, assembly GCA_023250585.1. Classification (GTDB taxonomy): domain Bacteria; phylum Bdellovibrionota_F; class JAHFAK01; order JAHFAK01; family JAHFAK01; genus JAHFAK01. The sequence goes on along the minus strand of JAHFAK010000117.1, from coordinate 2,766 downwards.
ATAATGGATTTTGTCCTTTTCTAATTTCGGTCGTGCTAATATTGACTACTGAAGGATTCAGTTTTTCCGCTAAATCAGCAAAATTAGGAACGCGCATCTCTTCATGAATGGCAATATCAAGTTTTCCTTCATTCCAAAAGTCATTTTTTTCTTTAGCATTGGCAAACGAAAAACTTACAATAAAACTAAAAAGTACAAAACGTGTGGTGAGTTTGAGCATACTTACCTCCTATTCTCTAACCCCTTTAAAATAATGTTTTCAATTTCTTTTTTACCAAAACCTGTTTTAGAAGAAAAAAAAATTATTTTATTTGTATGTACGAAGAAATAATCTGTCAAGGTATGGGCATACGTTAGCACCGACGATTTAGAAAGTCTATCTGTTTTCGTGATAATGAAAACTATATTTTTTTTATGCACATTCAAAAAATTATATCCGGCAATATCACGCTCATCTAAAGATCTACGCGAATCTAAAAGAAGAAAAGAAACAACGTTATGTGGTCTTTTACAATAAGCATGCGCCAATTCCTCATAGCTTTGGTGAATTGCCTTAGGTGCGCGTGAAAATCCATACCCCGGAAAATCTACAAGATAAAATGATTCATTTACCAAATAGTAGTTAATGTATTTTGTTGCACCTGGTTTTTTACTCACCTTAACGAGTTTTTTGTTTCCAAGAATAGAAGCAATACACGAAGATTTTCCCACGTTAGATTTTCCGATAAATGCTATTTCAGGCAAAGTATTATTTGGAAAATCATTCGGCGTAGCAATGCTTTTATAGAACGAAACTTTATTCACAAAGCCCACAAAAAATCACCTCGTTTAGTAATGCCTCGATTATGTATATGTTATTTCTTTTTTCGCGAAAAGGTGACAAATATCCATGTAATCCCCGAAATAAGTAAAAAGCAACCCGTCCAAATTATAGGAACCCCAGGATTATATCCCACACTTAAGACGGTAAAATAGCGCTCTTTAAAATCATTAACCGTAAGGCATGGCCCTTCTTTCGCTCTAAATTGACAATCAAAATCAGGATAATTTTTAAATAAAGGAAACTCTGCTTCTTGCTTGCCATCTTTAAAAAGAGCGACTTGAGCGTTTTCACCCATATTCTGTAAATTATTATTAGTGCCTAGATGACGCAATTCATACGATACTCCTTTAATCATCATTTGAAGGCTTGAACCTTCAACAAGGGTTGCCTCTTTGTGAAATGTTGGATCCTCTTTAAGCTTTACGGTCAGAACCATGTCGCCCATGGGTGCTTTTTCATATCCTGATTGATAAAAATAAATATTACGATGAATCAGCGGCTTATTAACTTCTATAGTAACATCTTGGACGACTTGTCCATTTTCTATAACTTTCAGAGCCGATGTAAATTCTTGCGGGCGCGTAGTATTTCCATAGTATTCAACATTAAAATCATCACATTTAATCTGGAAAGGAAGGGAAAGAATACTCGAATTTTTTAAATTGATACTTCCTTTGGTTTGCCCTTCAAGCAATACCAAATTGCCTTCAAAACCTTTATTGATATTGAGAATAGCACCGCTCAGAATAATAATAATTGATAGGTGAGTAACATATACGCCAAAATACTGAGATTTAATAATTTCCGTAATCAAACGGTAACGGAGGTGGAGAACAGATGCTACATTTCGTTTTAAGCGTATTTTAGGGAGAGTCTTTTTCTTAACATGTTCAATCGTACAAAAAATAATACTGAGTACTACCAGGACTAATAGCGAAATAAACCAAATAGAATGAAAAACATCAAATAATCCTATTGCATCCATTATTTGTATAATAGACTGCGGTAGATTATTTTTATAGCGCTCATAAGGAGTTATCTCTTCAAGTGGTTTTTGAAGCAGGAGCGTTCCCGTTACTGAGCTTAACGTTAAAAAAATAAGAAGTGTTATAAAAAATTTTAATGATCCAATAAGAATATAAAGATCTTTAAGATTTTTTTTGATTTTTTCCATGAATAATTTTTCCCCACATTTTTGTATAATCGAATGCTTCCAATGACATTGATTGCTTATCGCCATGACATCGCAAACATAATTTCTCTCGATTAGGAATTGTCATTTTTGATTCCGCAATAAGTGTTTTATCCTGTAACGTATGAGCTTTAACATGTGCTTCTCCCATTCCATGGCAGGCTTCACATTCCACATTTTTTATTTTAAATCCTGCTAAATGTTGCGCTCCGTCTGTGGTATGACACTGCAAACAGTAGTACTTCTGTTTTTCATTACCCAAAAGACTATCAAATGAAGAGGCGTGCTTTGTAGCCTGCCAAACTTGATATTCCGCTTGATGACAATGAAAGCATGCAGATGCACCAACGTATTTTGATTCCGAAACATTCATAAAAGATATCCAAAGAGCGCAGAAAATAAAAAAAACTACCACGAATCTTTGATACATGAGGCAGGATTCAATCACATACGGTCTGAATTTTCAATGGAAAAGGAAAGGTATAGGTAATTGGCTCAGTTAATGGGGGAGTTAAGTGGGTAAGTATGTACAAAAAAATATTCCTATCGAGCGCGCTTTCCTGTTCTTAATAGTATTATGGAAGCGACGTCGATAGGAATATTTTTCTGTACATACTTACCCCTTAATAACTAAGGTATTACAGGTAGTATTTTAATTTCCATATGTTGATTTTGCGAGAGTGTAGAATGCTTCTCTCTCTGTTTGAGAGAGATTTATTGATTTAAACAAAAAGACACTGTTAATTTCTGT
>JAHFAK010000116.1 GCA_023250585.1 Deltaproteobacteria bacterium | reverse complement strand
GGGGAATCTTTATATTGCCGATGTTGCTCAGTCCCGCATTAGAAGAGTAGATGCAATAAGTGGAATCATAACAACGATTGGTGGAAATGGTACGGGGTCAGCATATTCTCCCTATGCATGTGATACCGAAACCGGTGAATGCAGTACTGCGAAAAAGCTTCCGGGAGAAGGATTCACCGCAACGTCTGTTTCAATGAGTCCCACGAGTATAGGGATTTATGAATCAAACGGTAGCATTACGGTGTATTATGCAGATCCATGTCTAGCTGTAGTGAGAAGCTTTTCGGTTAGTGCAGATGGAAAGCCCGGAACTATCAAGACCATTGCGGGTACTGGGTATCGAGGGACTAATGACTACGATGGTTCTGGTACTTCATTGCGGCTATCCAATCCCGTGTATCTCACGGTTGATTCATCGGGGACGGTGTATTTTACGGATCAGGAAGTGCTCTTTGAAACAGTCGGGAATGATCTGTATGACTATCGAACGATTGGGCCATTAATCCGGAGTGTTCACAAAGGTAGTCTCCGAACACTGGTTGGGTGTATTGAGTATCCCTGTGAGCCGATACAAGAAACGAGCGCAGTAGTGAAAGATGGGAGTTATACAACCTACCCCGGAGAGATTTATGGGAGATCACTGAAAGTTGATTACTGTTACGATGAAACCGGTGAATGGATTTGTGATGATACTACTCACGGAACTGACAACAAGCTTCATTCATTAGCGATATCTAACAATGGGAAATTACTATTTAGTTATGTTGTTGTAGATACTCAAGAAGAAGGAAAATGCCCTGACGAAGAAGAAAAATGCCTGCAACCGGTGCTTTTTGAATATGATGTTACTGATGGCATGGTGTATCGATTTGCCGGAGGGATCGATTGTGCGGCCCAGTATTGTAGAGGCACTACCTGTTCAGCTGAATATAGCACATGTAAAGAAAATACTTTTTATCCGCAGTTTGTTTTTCAGGAAGCTGCAACTGATGATCTTATTGTATCGCAATCAACGGAAGGGATACTATCGCGTGTAAATACGAAAGGCATAGTAACGAGAATCGCAGGCTTTGGAGACACTAAGTATTGCGAGAATAGCACCGATCCCTGTGGTGATCATGGATCAGTAGAGAATGCACTCTTGGGTTATCCCCACAGTCCCGCGCAAGCTCTTGAAGACATTGATGGGACTATATATTTTTCAGATTCGATTATTAATCGCATACGTAAAATTCAAGGTTCTTCCATACCCTTTGATGGTAAACAGTACATGATACCCGATGAATCGGGTAGTGTTGTAGGGATCTTTGACAAAGATGGCAGAGAGCTTGAGATAAAGAATGCATTAGGAAAATCAATGCTTACGTTTCAGTATAAAGATTATACGGTGATGAATGAAACTGCTCAGGAACAAACGGTTCAGTACCTGTCCACGATTACTGATGTTTCTGATTATCATCCGAGGATCGTTCTGACGGTTGAAAGAGATTCTGATGGTACGGTTCAAGGAATCACGAGTGAATATGGTCAAGAAACTCTCGTTGCCATTGGTTCCCATGGATATATAGATGGGGTCACGTATCCCGAGGGACAAACGATAACACCGCATCTTTCAGAAAATGGTATTGCCGATAGTATTGATGGTTGGGTGTCAGGCGAAACATCGACAATAGAACTTGATCAAACGACCAGCCAAACAAATGCACTGACTGATCCTACGGGATATACGGTTAGAGTGACTCCCATTGATGAATCAACGTATTCAGTAACAAGCACCGCTACTGACACAGAATCTGAAAGCGTTACCGTCGAGTATACAAAAGGGAAAGAAGGACAGATTACGCGAAAGATCAGCGATGATCTTTTACAACTCGATACCACGTGTACGGAATCGATCTTAGATACTGAGTGCATCTCATCGAGTAGGGGAGTTGTTACCGGAAAGGCGCATAGTTTTGTAGATACACATCAGTATTGGGGAAGTTTGGTAAAAATACCTAAAAAGGTAACGTTTAGTTTTTATGATCACCAAACAAAGAAGCTTGTTACAAAGACAGTGAATATAGATGATATTCAGACCTTTGAAACAGATCATGATACGGGAACAATCAATCCGTTCGGACTTACGAAGCAAGAAGTTACGGTATCGTTAGAAGGAGATACGAAGACCTATTCATGCACGTATGATAAAGCAAAGAGTACGATAACGTGTAATAATCCTGGGTTTGATTATCCGGTTACGTTTACCCTTGATGAACAAGGCCGAACAACAAGCATAGCCGATGATGCGACACCGGTAAGTTTTGGGTATTATAAAGATAAACTCATATCGATGTACCATTATGATATGGGGGAAACGTACACGTATAATGAATTAGGAGAGGCGGATGGAGGATTTTTAAAAGAGGTTGCCTCAACATTACTCAAGAAGACCATAACAGAACGTAACGCTAATGGAGTAGCGACGCTCTATAATTTTACTCCTATTGGACCAGCCTCGGGAGAGGTTGATACGCCATTTCCCGGAATGGGAAGAAGCGATAATGCGATAAAACGAGAAGTTACTTCATGGCTTAACGGATATCAGGGTACTGCTTCATATAAAGCCGAGAGTAGTTTAGTCGGGGGAGAACAACATACCGTTACCCTGCCAACATCCGATGCACAAAAAACTATTGCCAAACTATATCCAGGCGGCATACCGTATAAGCTCTATCGTCCCAATGGGGAGAGCATAGAATATGGATATGAAAATATTGAAGGATCGGTTGTACCAAAAGTTATTACGGTTAGTAAGGGAAGCTATCTCTATAATGGGACCATTGAATTTGATTATTATGAACCTGAAGATGAAGATGATGATAATGTAAATATAGGGGCACTTAAATCAGTTAGGTTTGGAATAAATGGAGCAAATAATGGGCAGACAATGACGTTTATGCGTGAGTGGTTGCCATGGACTCTTCGAACTGATTGGAAGGGAGTGCTTACCGGTAGTGTCACTGCCACCGTCAATAAGACTGATTTCAAATTAGATACTATTGTAATTAATGATACTGATTCTATTACCTACGATTATGATCCAATGACCGGAGTTCTTAATAAAGCAGATGCTGTAGATATTCTTGCTGAGGGGTATGATCACTGTGATCCAGCTAATCCGAGTAAGAATACCAATACGAGTAATAAGTGGAAAATTACCAAGACTTCTGTAGGGAAAGTAAAGACCTGGTATTGCTATGATCCACATACGGGGCTTTTAAAATCTGTATCAGCAACGATAGAAAAGAATGGAAAAGATACCGTAGTTTATACGTATGCTATTGCATTCAGAACTACAACGAGAGGTATTGGGCAAGAAAAGAATACCGTAAGCATAACTGATAGTAATGGGAACAATAAGATTCAACAAAGTGTAGCTTCTTCGTATTCATATTATTCCACCGGGCCACTCAAACAAGCATGGGAACAAATTCAGCTAGATACGACTACAACCGAAGGACTTATAGGATACGATGATGCGGGAAATACGGTGAGCATTGGTGGTTCTACCGTTGGAAGCTATGATGTAACAAATAAAGTAGAATCATTTAAGCAATATACCGATATTGAGTATTATCCTGGCGGAGAGATTAAGAAGAAATCGGAAACAAATGGCGTAAATCCAACGACGTATGACTATGACGCTATAGGGAATCTGCATGCGGTTCATGCAGGAGGCAAGTACATTACCTATGACTACGATGGTGCAGGCAATAGGATTCGGAGAATAGAAGGAAATGCAACGACAAAATACCTGTATATTCAAGGCGGAGCACCCGTTGCAGAACTCGATGAAAATAATCAGATACGAAAGGTTTTTGTCTTTGGATCACAACCATCGACTCCGGATCTTGTAATACTCAAAGATACTGGCAGGAAATTACGACTCATAACTGACCGGCGAGGAAGCGTGCGACTCGCCATTGATGTAGATAGCGGAGTTGTTCGTCAGTATTTTCGGTATAGTCCTTTCGGTGATCTTGTACAGCACGTGGAATGGGATCAGAATTTTAATGAAGTATGTAATAATAACTGTGCTTCTTATCAATGGGTTCAGCCGTTTTCTTATGCGGGAGGCATGTATGATCCTGATGCGAATATAGTGCAGCTTGCAAGTGGCGATTATGATCCAAGCCTACGACGATTCCTCTCGGGCGCAGTCGCACCCGTGAGTAACTACGAAGTTCGCGATCAGGTCAATTGGGATACTGATTGGGGCGGAATCTGGAGTGTCACCGAAATGGACCGCATGGGTCATTATGTCGGTGAATTTCCAAACCCCATTACTGAAGTTGCTATTCTCGCCGCTGAGCCTATCGCCAAAATGGCCCTCGGCATTGCTCGAGGCGCTATGGTCGTGGGGAGAGTAAGACAGATAGGAAGGATTACAGCTGGAGATAGTGAGGTAATTGCGACATTAGGCAAAGGAATAAATAATTCAAGGATGCCTCGCTTAATAGAAAATACTTTTGGAAAAGCTGGTATAAGAGGAACAAAAGGAATAACTGTTACTCTTAACAAAGAAGGTCTGAATTTTGGTCATCATTTTGGAGCTGACTCATTATTGTTAGGTGGAAGCGATAGTTTTACTTCTGTATGGATGCAAACTATTAAACAACATCCAGGCAAGTGGCATGTCTTACTCCATGGAAAAAAAACCGGGCGATTTGTAGTATATTTTGCTCAGCAAACAATGTTCGTCTCTGCGGATGAATTAGTACAATTAATGATTCACACTGGATATGCAGGAGAGGATGTTATGTTGTGGGCATGTAATTCTGGTACTAGTGGAGCTGCAAAATCATTATTAGGTTCTTTAAGATCATTTGGCTTCTCAAACGCTTCTTTAATGGCTCCCATGGGAGCTCCAACTAATTTTCCTTTAATGGAAGGAGATATTTGGGCAGGAGTACCTTGGACAGAAATTTTAGATTGGTGAGGAAAACATGCCCGTCAGCTTGCCGTCAAAAATAGAGTTCTCATTAATAAAAAGGGGTAAAAAGGGTGGGAAATAGGTGGAAATAGGGGAAATAGGTGTGACGCTACTTGCCGTCCGTTCGGGTATAGGCATATGGAGAATTTCAAGCACTACTCGCAAGAATAGTCTTAATCCAGAGTAGGAACACGAGGCTTTTCATTTTTGGGACGGAAAACATGACGGCCAGGAATGGCCTTATTTAAGTATAAGGTTTGCTTTTTCCTTTAGACCAGTAGAGGTTTCGAGCCATATTTCGATGTGCCGTCAGGAGAGAACATCCAAGTGTCTGTTCAATAAGCAGGGTCAGCTTTTTATCAGGTACTATTTTTTTATTCTTAAAAAATTCATGGATAAATACTGTGCGAATATTTGTTTCAATAAAAATTGTTGGTTTGTTAAAAACAACTGCACAGAGTGTGGAAGCTGTATAATTAACTATTCCGGAAAGATGAAAGAGCTCCTCTTCATTATCAGGAAAGATTCCATTGTAGAGATTTGTTATTTCAGATAATCAATTGATCTTCTTCGCGGTAACCGAAACAGACGGATGTATTGTTCTATCATACTCTGATTTTAATTCCTCATAGACATTTGAAGTAACATTAATGCCTGTTCTTTTTTCAGAAAAAAATGCGTATGTTTCTTTAATTGTCTCCGTGCTTGCGAAGCGATGATGAAGATCGTTAATATGGAGAATTCCTCCAGGGGGCAAGAAATCAATAAAAGTTTGCAGTACTTTCTTTAATTCTTCTCCTTTGAGATGCGTGTCATGGAGAACTTGCGCTAAAATGAGGTAATCAGGTTTCTGTTTTATGCTTTGAAAGTTATATTTCGTCAAATCCCCTTGGAGAATTTCAATGGTGCTTTTTCCTAAATCTTTTTCGGTTTTGATATGAGACAATACTTCAATAACGTAATCAGAAATATCGAAAAATGTAATGTGGAGATCAAGTTTTTTACGAGAAATTTCTCTAATCAATGCCTTACCAAATTCAACGCCGGGCCCAATATAGAAATAGTGTTTTTCTTTCTGACTAAGATCGATATTCATAATATTAGCAAATTCTTGAACGATTGTTTCTGATTCATCCACGTCCTCGTGGGCTTCAAGTTTTCCAATAAATGAAAAAAGCTTTTTTCGTTCTGTTGGATCACTTTTTAATTTTTCTACTATTGTTTTGAGATAACTTGATAAGGAGTGTATATCAACATATTCTGTATGCCGCACTCTTGGCCTAAAAAAATCATCCTGCGTGATGGGATATTCATGAGGGGTAAAAATTCCTCGCATAAGTAAGAGCATTTTTTCTCCCGAAATCTCACCAAGATTTTTAGTCATATGTGTATCATCCATTTTCGATTGTAAATATGAGCGAAATTCTTCCCCTATTTTTTGTGTAAGATTATCGTTAGTACCGCCGCTTTGGAAGACTTTTCTACAAGAATTCGCATAAAGAGTAAGCGGTAGTAAAAATTGAATAATTGTAATTAGGTACATTGCTATGCAAAATTTTCTCTTCATACTGCTTTATAACCTTTAGATTGTCTCTTGATACGTAATTATGCAAACTATATGCCATATTTAGAGAAAAGGGAGGGGAAGGTGCCATCCACGAAACCGAGTAAAAAGGGGAAGGTACGAATGGTATTAACATCCTTTTGCAATCTCAAATTCTTCGGAAGTATAAATACCACTCACGTACAAAATTATTTCTTACAGGTTCCAGCAAATCAAAAAACTATTGAATAAAAATCAATGGGTCAAAGAAGTTGAGAGACGTAAGGCGGAGAATTGTTTTTGGGTTGTTTTTTCTAAAAAATAATAGGACAAAAGACAAAAGGTGGGGACCGACATATGAACAGTAGTTAGTGCAAGTAATTTTACACAATTACCCTTACACTAACAGTAGCAATATCAAAGGTTTGACAAAGTAGCTATAAGTAGCTATATTA
>JAHFAK010000115.1 GCA_023250585.1 Deltaproteobacteria bacterium | reverse complement strand
GGTTTGTACATAGTTTAATAGTATAATAAGTTCAAATAGTTATATGTTTAAAGTCCATAAACCATATCATTCAATATTATAGCATATTTTTCTAGAGAAGTCATCTTGCGGGAAGGAAAAACGAGATTTAAACAATTTATTTTATACGAATCTTTTAAGTATAAAAAAGGATCTTTGTTACGACATGAATAGCAAGCAACCCAATGAAAAGATAACTTGCCGGCTTATGAAGATAAGACCAGGTAAGAGTAAATTGCCTGAGGGTTTCAAAAATCACGATGTTTCTTCGGAGGATCGCTTTTTTGTTGAGAATCGAAATGAACTGATTCACCTGCTTTTTATGGATTGCAATATCCTTAGGAAAAAAGAGTTTGATCTTGAGCATACGTACTATGCGGATAAAATCGCTTATCATTAAAAGAACAGTTCCTAAAAGCAACCTACCACTATATCTAAAAAAGGACTTGAGATCATCAACCGTGAGGTTAAGATCTGGATATTTGATCGTTACAAATTTAGTAATATCATTCACGAGATCTTTGTGTCGTTTGCTTTCAATAAAAAAGACCTCGAGTTTTTTTGTAAGCTCACTATCTTCTGCTTCGAGTTCGGTAAGTTTTAATTCAGTCCCGCGAATGCCTTTGGGTAATGAAACATAGAGATATCTGCCCAAGAAGCCGCTGAGTACCGTAAAGAATAAAACAAGAAGCAATACTGATGATAACAAACCGTTAAAATTAAATGAAGAATGAAAAAAAACACTGAGTGCACCAATAACTCCGAAAAAAATATGCCAATCAAGATACCCAATAGGGTTTACATATTTTCTGAAGAGATTAGGAAATACGCTTTTTAATGGATAAGTCAGACTACCCAAAAACCACAAAGCGCCAAGATCACCAATCATATGGATAAAACGTTTATCAGCAAAGTTTTTTAAAATTCCCTCAGGTAAAAAAGTAAGTTGAAGGAGATAGTCGTTTATAGCTTTATAATCACTAAAAAAATGTTTTATTAACCAATCGTATCCGAGGATTACAAAATAAAAAATCGCAATTACCACTTGTAATCCTAAACGAACTTTCTGGAGGCGCGTCCGTTTTCCTGAGGGTTGATCTTGTAGCACGGACTTGGCGCTGAATTCAGCATGTGGAATTGTTTTTCCTCCAATAAAAAAATCAATGACCTTATCATTTTCAATCAAGTCGACCATATCGACATGGGTCATAGCGCTCGTTGGGCATTCAGTCACACAGGCTTCATCTTTATATCCACGACAATGTTCACACTTAATAGCGAGGCTTGCTTTTTGTCCTCCGGGTACATCAGGACGAGGGACAAGTTCAATACAATCGAATGGACATGCAATAACACAGGCATTACAACCCGTACAGGTATCGAGGATTACAATCTCTTTTGTCTTTGTATCAATTTTGATGCTGTCATAATCACAAGGCGGAATACAAATTGGATAAAAACAATTCCGGCAGCTTCTATTAACGTCAATAATTCCAAAACGTAATTCATTTCGGTATAAACGTTTATGACCAAAACGATTTTCGCACGCATCGTAACAGGCATTGCAATCAATACATTTGTCCAGAAGCGTTACTTTAAGACGTTTGGCATAGGTGAGTTCATTTTCTACAATGAATTTTAATAAACTTTTCTTCTTGGGATCATCAGAAAACATCTTAAATCTCTTGTCGATACGATCAGAAATATAATTGAGCTTTTCATAGAGAACCGGTGCAAGTTCACAAATTTCCTGTACTTCTTTTTTCCCTACTCGTAACAGTAAACAATCGACAATTGCTTCGGCTCTGACTATTTTTTCTTGGTTCCATTCAAATTGTTTATCGAGAAAAAATTCACCTTTACGCAAGAAATTAACGATACGATCCTTGCCGGTTTGATCACGACCAAATACCCGAAGTTGTCCATTGAGAAGAAAATAAAAATTATTAACATCTAAATCTTCATTCGTAAAAGTTCGTGCTGCCGAATCTCTTGGGATGGGAATAAATTCTACCTTATCTTGGAGTATATAGAGTACACTCGACGGAATATCGATAAAAAGATTAATCTTTTGAATATCTTCTATACGAAAAGTTTTTTTTTCGATGGCCGAACTCTGCATATGTATTTATTATAATATACAATAGACTAAAAAGCAAAAAAGCCTTAAAGATCTAATAGGTTGCTATTAAAAGAAATATAGTATAAAATAATTAAAAATTGACTAGGAAGATTCATGAAAATAACCTGTCCAAAATGTAGTACAAAGTATAGATTAAGTGAAGACAATCTTAAGTCTTTGGAATTTAAAGTAAAATGCTCAAAATGCCAGTATACATTTGTCATTCGCGTACCTAAAGAAAGCATTCCTGTTACGAATTCTTTAAAGCTGCCTGAAGAAGAAAGCGTTACCCTTTGGCGTATTCGTGTATCAAACGGATTAGTCTACGGTTTTAATGACAGCAGCATAATTAAAAATTGGATAAAAGAACAAAAAGTAGGACAAGATGATGAAGTCTGCTATGCAAATGGGAAATGGCAAAAGATCAATGAAGTTGATACTTTTAAAAAAATATTTGAACGATTACCTCAACAAATTTCTCAAGCAGAAACTTCGCCTGATAAAACTGAAAGTACCGAGCAAACTTCTCTGGATCCCGAGCAATCAGAAATACATGAAGTAACTCAGCGTGAAATACGAAAAACAACAAAAGAAAATATTCCTGAAATTGTTATCGATGATAATCAACATGAAGGGATAACAAATCCTCAATTTAAAGAAGAGCCTCTCCTCTCTATTGATGAAGGAGTTATGAACGAAGAAATTCCGCTACCCATGGATTATAAGCCTTTGCCTGTTGAAAAAGATGTGAGCAAGTCTCATGGAGACCTATTAAAACGGAATACTATTGAATCACAAAAACCTGCTGCTGAATCTTCAAAAAAGAATATTTTTAAACTACCCTTTCGTTGGCTGGTTATTTCATGTATCGTCGTTATAACTGCAGGATTAACATATATTGGCAGGCCACTGATCAGCAAATACTTTAAAAAGACTCCGGTAAATCAGATACATACTCAAGCAAAGACCCACACAGAAAAGCCAAAAGATACACGAACTCTCCTTCTAGAAAATCCTCGTTTCCAAAAAGCGGTTGATTTTTATCGCTTTGATACTTTGGCTTCTTTTCAATTGGCCGAAAATGAGTTTTTGAAACTCTCCGAAAATCAACCTGATGCTCTTATTACCGGCTATAGAGCATTGAATTTTGCAATGTGGGGATATGTTTCAAATAATGCGAGTCTTATTAACCAAGCTTTAGAACTTATTTCTCTTCTTGAAAAAAATGAAAAAACGTTAAAAGACAAAACCTTAGCAATTTATTATTTATCGAAAGATCCAACGCCGGAAAATATTATCCTTCTGCAGAATAGCTTGGATGCCCTTCTTTCAGAAAATGAATCTGATCCGGAAGTCTATTGCTTTTACGGCCTTTACTATTTAAAAAATGCACTGATTCTTAAAGCCACATCGAGTTTTGTAACATCTTTAAAATATGATAAGAACTTCCTTCGTTCGCATAAAAAATTGCTCGAAATTGCAAAAAGCAAAGAAGACACGGTTAAAGCTAACTTCCATCAAAAATATGTGGATAGTCTCGAAAATGAATTAAAAGCTAAATATCCAGAACTTACTCCTCATGCTACAGGTCAAAAAGATATGCTACCTCCTCCCGCTATAACAAAACCATCTTCTTTGAGTGAACTGCATCAAGCAGTATTAAAAAAAAAAGTACCCAAGCTGAAGAAATCGCTCGCATAAGTATTGAAGATCGGAATGAAGCAAAGAAGCTTTTCGCCCAAGGTTCATTTTACTTTACCAAAGGTGAATACTCCCAAGCACGAAATGCCTACGAAGCGGCAATTAAGTTAAACCCGTTCCAATCTGAATACTATTATCGTCTGGGCAATTGTTTTGAAGAAAAACGAACGAATAGTGATGCGATTAACTCCTATGAAAAAACCCTTGAACTTGATCCAAATTACATGATTGCTTATAAAAAACTGGGCATGCTTCTTTTAAAAGAAGGACATACTGCTGAAGCTAAAAAATCGCTTGAAAAATACATGAGCTTTAATCCTCGAAAACGTGATAAAGAAATGATTGGGAATATACTTAAAACCCTTCGATAGCAAACTGATCTTATATTAACTAAACATTTGCTGAGGCAGCAGATTTACAGAGGATATCGCCCCGTAATAGCTTGTCGGGCGGGATAGTACGACTATTTCTCCAATCAGGCTGGCCCAGTTGTTTTCTATCAATAATGAGTTGAATTTTTGCTCTATCAGCATTTTGGAGAAGTTTTACATACAAACGTGTTTTTAAAGCTGGAATACGATTATCAATCAAAAACAATAAAGGTTTAGATTGCTCGAGAGTCATAGTGATTGGATAGATATAAATACTAGCAAAAGTATCATCATACAATATGCGGCGAGTTTCTGTACCATCGTTATATGTCATTTTCTTATTATCATCTTGAATTTTTTCAAATAAATGCGACTCTATTTTGTCAGTATTTAGATTGTTACATGTTCCATTCGTATCGCATTTCTCTTGGGTGAGGAGCCCTACCTGATCCGCTAAGCGCCCACCTATATCCTTACTCTCATCTAGATTCTTTTTTTTCTTTAATATTTTCTGTTCTTCAGCTATTTTATCTAGTTCAGATAAAATAGCTGGATCATCGAGGTTTTTGGATTTCATCTCACCTACAAGTTTCCTTCCATATTCGGTGAGAAGAAAGAGCTCTTCGATACTCGATTTAGCCCCAAATAAAGTTAGCTTTCCCACTATCCCATAGTCTGCCAAATGATTATTTTTATCGACACAGTAATAAACCTTTTTTGAGTCAGGAGAAATATCCGCTAAAAATGCAGTTTTTTCTTCTTGGGTATTAAATTCACGCAGGGTAGTCGCAGCTTGAGGTAAAGGTTTTTCTGTACCTTCATTATCTGAAGAAGGAGGAACTTCCTGCGTTACTCCACCCTTATCCCATGTTCCTTCAACATGTCCCTCAATAGCTAGAGCGAGTAATTCGCAGTGGGGAAATTGAATGCTTTGTTCTTTATCATCAGCGTTATTTTTAAAATCTCCTGTATAAGTTTCTCTTTGGGGAGCCGCTCCAAGCTTTATGGTTACAATAATTGATCCGCGGACATATTTATCGTCTCTAACATCCGCAGGGGTTTTCTCAGTTGGATTTATGGCATCACATCCAGCGCTTTTTCCCTTTAATTCAGTTTTTCCTAAATCTACCTTGGGCAATCCTACATTTAAATAAGCTTTAAAGGTATCATTATCAACAGGAACTATCTTATCAATAGAATGCTGTCTCGAATCTTCTGCCAATTCTGCGGGGCTCTTATCTGATTTGTCTAATCCTTCCTGAATAGCATACAATTCGATTATACGAGAATTATTGGGTCCCACTTTAAATTCCCCATCCTTTTTTATTAATTCCCAAAATCCTCGAAGGCGAAACATGGCCTTATCAGCTCCTCGTTTCTTTATAGAAGATTTAGTTTCATTTATGGAAAATTTATGGTTAATACTTTCTTTGTCATTAGTTGACTGAGATGCTGTATCGCTTGGAGTAGATGAAGGTGGATTAGTTGAAGTACCATTAGGCGTATTTTTTCCATTGGGAGCACTCGAAGCATTAGGCGAACCTCCTCCGGTAGCTGGCTTAGTATTGCCCTGAGATCCATTTTTACAGGAAACCATGGCACAAAGGAGAAGCAAACTCGAAATATAGAGAATATTCGTTTTTTTCCTCATCAAAATACCTCCTTATAATTTCGCCTCTTATGTATCATAAAACAACAAACCAGTCAACCTATCACAAAAAATCAACAAAAACATAAAAATAAAACAAAACAAACGATAACATTGCATAGAAAATATATTAAAAACTATGTATATAAATATCATTATATTTATCTAAAAAATTGGCGTATATGCTTAATAAAATAAATATAAAAATAAATTAAATAAAATAATTATATAAAATTAAATAAATTATTTATATTAAAGAAATTATTAATTAAACTATGTATATATATCTTTATAATGAATGGAGTGAGGGATTAGGCATTATCAATCATTAACGATCTATTTGTTTTTTGAAAAGAGAAGAACTTAAAAATTACGAAAGGAATATAGATTTCAAAGCTAAATTGTTTTAACCTTTTTATCGAGTTGGGCTAAAAGCTGATCAAAAGACCTCTGAAGGGACGTTTTCTTAAGAGTTATACTGTTTTCAAGCTTACTATTGAATTGAAGCGCATACGTTCGAGCAAGGTCTGCTCCATCAAAGGTAACATTACATATCTTCCATGGGTTTTCGCTGGAATTTAAGCTTTTTCCTTTGCACATTTCATAGTTTATCTCAATATCAACATCTTTTCTTTTGATTATATAATCAACGGTAGCTTGGTTGCCAGAAACAGATTCTTTTTTGAAATCTAAATCAACCATAGCGAGAATTTCTTCGGTCTTTTTTGAATAAAGCTTTGTAAGAAGTTCTGAAAAAAGGGTTTTAAATCTTGTTTTTTGGCTTTTGCTCAGCTTTTTCCAAAATTCCTTTTTAATTGTTTTCTCACTTAAGTTGTTAAAATCAAAAGCCTTCTTCATAGTAGAACTTATAATGGTTTTGAGTTTCTGGGTATTCTGTGCAGGCTTCTCATCGATAAGCTTCTTTAAATCTTTTGTTATTGATTCAATAACTTCTCGGGGAGATCCAGTCTGAGGCGATTCTAACATCTTCTGTACAGAAGATTGTTCAGACATTCCACCAAATACAGAAAAAGAAATCATCAAAATTATAGAAAATAACATAAATGATACACATTTCATTGCAAATACCTCATAGGAAATCACGTTTTTATATCGGTATCCATTCCTAAAAGCAA
>JAHFAK010000114.1 GCA_023250585.1 Deltaproteobacteria bacterium | reverse complement strand
CGTGTAAATTTGAATTGGCTTTTAAGTATATGTATGATACGGAGAAGCTCCTATGGAATATAAGATTTATATTGATGGTAAGTGGTATAATCAAGAAAATGCGAAAATTTCTGTTTTAGATCGAGGGCTTATTTGTGGAGATAGCATTTATGAAGTTTTTCGATCATATAATGGAAAACGTATATTTCTTCTCGATGAACATATTGAACGACTGAAAAAAAGCGCCGATTATTTACGCCTTGCTTTACCTTGTTCATGTGAAGAAATAAAAGACACATTAGATCAATGCGTTTCTGAAGCACGTTTTAAACAAACCTATATCAGATTAATTATCACGCGAGGTATAGCTGATATTAATTTGGATTTTAGTCAGCCGACTAAACCGAGTTTCATTGTTCTTTTGAAAGAATATTTTCCTAGTCCTAAAGCACAGTATAGCGAAGGAATCGATTTGAAAATTGTAACAATTAGACGAAATCCCATTGATTCTTTTGATCCTGGAGCAAAAAGTGGTAATTATTTAAATAGCGCGCTTGCCTTTAACGAAGCACGTGATACGGGCTTTCATGATGCGCTTCTTTTGAATCATCAAAACTACTGTACCGAATCATCAACGAGTAATTTCTTTTTTGTTAAGGGAAATGTCCTCTGCACTCCTTCCTTAGAGATGGGTATTTTAAGTGGTATTACACGTAATTTTATTATCAAATGTGCACGAGAGGCAAAGCTTGTAGTCAATGAAGGAGCGTTTACAAAGTCAGATCTTTGGAACGCTGATGAAGCATTTATCTCGAGTACTCTTAAAGAAATTATGCCGGTAAAAAGCATTGATCATGAAAAAATATTTTCTGAAATTCCAGAAAAAATTACAAAAAAGTTGCAGACGCTCTTCGCACAGAAAGTTCATGAATATTATGAAAGCAAGTGATCTACGCAAGAGCTTTATTGATTTCTTTGTAAAAAATAAACACACCTCTGTTACTAGCTCGCCGGTAATTCCTGGCGATGATCCCACGCTTCTTTTTACCAATGCAGGAATGAATCAATTCAAAGATGTTTTATTAGGTAAAGAAAAGAGGGCATATACAAAAGCATGTTCGGTTCAAAAATGTATTCGTGCAGGTGGTAAACACAATGACCTTGATGAAGTAGGCAAAGATGGTCGTCATCTCACTTTTTTTGAAATGCTTGGTAATTGGTCATTTGAGGGAAGTTACTACAAAGAAGAAGCAATCGAATGGGCGTGGCAATTCTCACGAACAATTCTCACGTTTCCTAGAGAAAATCTCTATGTATCGATTTATAAAGATGATACGGAATCGTTTAAAATTTGGCAAAAGCATTTACGGCCAGATGGGCTTGATGATTCACGAATTATTCGTCTGGGTAATTTACAAAAAGGCGATGAAGAAAATTTTTGGAGCATGGGTCCGACAGGTCCATGCGGGTATTGTACGGAGTTGTATTATGACCAAGGCACGGAATTCGGATGTGGAAAACCTGATTGTAAGCCGGGATGCTCATGTGATCGTTTTCTTGAATACTGGAATTTAGTTTTCATGGAATTTAATCGCACCGAAGATGGGTCTTTTATTCCTCTCAAATACAAAAATGTTGATACCGGCATGGGACTTGAGCGGGTACTTGCTTTAAAAAATGGAGTTCAGTCAGTATTTGATACTGATCTTTTTATTCCACTACGAGAAAAACTCGATGAGCTTTCAGGAAATAAAGAATACATCGTTGCAAAAAATGTGATCGCCGATCATATCCGCAGCCTTGCCTTTTCACTTGCCGATGGCGCACTCTTTTCAAATGAAGGAAGAGGCTACGTCTTACGAAGAATTTTACGACGCGCGGAACGCTTTGCTCATGACATTGGCTTTACTGAACCGGTTATTTATAAACTCGTTGATCCACTTTGTAACATTATGGGATCTTTTTATTCTGAGCTCATTGAGAAAAAAAAATATGTTGCTCGCCTCATTCAAGAGGAAGAAGAAAAATTTTTAGTAACGATTGATCGAGGGATTGAGCTTTTTAATCAAGAAGTAAAAAATATAATTCAGAAAAAAACAAAAAATATGTCAGGTTCTGTTGCTTTTAAGCTCTATGATACCTATGGCTTTCCCATTGATTTAACAAAAATAATGCTTGAGGAAAAAGGACTTGGGCTCGATAGCAGTGAATATGAGAGGCTCATGTCGGATCAACGAGAACGAAGCCAAAAAAGCGCGCAGTTTATTGATAAAAATATTCAACTCGAATGGACGATCATAAACAATGAGAATTCAATTTTTGTTGGGTATACAAATAATTTAGTAACGTCGACTATCAATCGCTACGCGCGAAAAGATAATTATATTTATATCGTTCTTATGGAAACTCCTTTTTATGCAGAAGCAGGAGGACAAGTAGGTGATACTGGTATTATTGAACATGCGGATTTTACGTTATCCGTTATAGATACTCAAAAAATAGATGGTTTTATAACCGCTATTTGTAAACTCAAGACAGGTACGTTAAAAATTTCACAAGATACTCATGTGCGTGCTTCAATAATTAACACTATCCGTGATGATACACGACGAAATCATACGGCAACACATTTGCTTCATCGTGCTTTGAAAGATGTGCTTGGTGTATATGTTCATCAAGCGGGTTCAAAAGTTGAAGCCGAGAAGCTTCGTTTTGATTATAATTTTTCAAAAAAGCCAATGCCTGCCGAAATTGAAGCAATCGAAAATCATGTTAATCAAAAGATTATCGAGAATATTCCTGTAGAAACCGATGTAGATGTTTCATTAGATGCAGCAAAAAAAAGTGGTGCAGTTTCATTGTTTGGTGAAAAATATTCGGATAAAGTTCGGGTTGTTAAAGTTTCTGATTATAGTATGGAACTTTGCGGTGGAACCCATGTCAAAAGGACAGGGGATATTGGCGCATTTAAAATTATTTCTGAAAGTTCTGTTGCTTCTGGCTTGCGTCGTATCGAAGCCATAACTGGGGCAGCTGTACATGCATATTACAGAAACACCAATAAAGAACTTGAGAAAAATTTCACACAAGAATTAGAGAAACTCAAAAGCGAAAATAAATCATTAAAATCAAAATTAAAAAAGTTTGAAAAAAATGAAATCGTTTCATCACTCGAAAAATATATTGTGGCGCAAGAAAAAATAAATAATTCTCATCTTGTATTTTTTAAAGTAAATCTTGAAGATCGCGACGATCTTTTGCACTTCAGTGATTTGGTGAAAGAAAAATATAAACCTGGCGTTTGTGTTATCTTTGCTGAAGGTGATAAAATTCAAGTCATTCTTACTTCCACCATTAATACTATTAAAGCCAATGACCTCATTAATTCTTTACTCATGCCCTTTGGCGGCAAAGGTGGTGGTAAACCTCATCTTGCGCAAGGGTCGGTGGGAAGAGATATCGATTATGCAATCATAATTGATACAGCAAAAAAGCTTATAAGACCAACAATGTGACTGTCAGCTCTCTGTCAACATGCATCAGTCACGTTCTAAAGTTTCTTGGCTGCTTGATATTCTTCTTTGGCATTATTCTTTAAAGCAAAACGTTCGGTGTGACAATAATTGCACTGACGTCCACTTTTAAATGATAGAACAAACATCTCTTTTGATGTTTCTCCAACTGAAGTGAATGTGCCTGTTTCTTTATGGCAATAACGACAATCAACTTTCATTTCATTTGATAGTCGTCTCATAATTTTTCCTACTTCACCCGTTTGAGTAAGTGTTTTATCTGCTCGATGGCACGAGATACAATCAAGATTCAAAAGATACGATATATCCATTTCCTTTTTAGAGGTCATTCCTAAGTGTGTTAAGCCTTGTTCGTTATGACAATCGATACACTGAAGATTAAATAGTTTTCCAATATCTTGCATAACAATTACGGGTTCTTCTTTATTAAATCGTAAATAAGGGATTAATTTTGGTGTACACTGAATAAATACAAAAAAAAGCAGGATAAGAAAAATTTTATTTTTCATCATGAATACTATAAAAAATTATTTTTAAAAAAACAAAGTCTATTTCAAGATAGAATTTAAAAATGGAGTCTGCATGTTCTCTTTTTAATTGTATATCGATCGCGCTTTCTGTTCTTAATAGTATTATGGAAGCGACGTCGATATACAATTAAAAAGAGAACATGCAGACTCCATGTGAGCAAGCTTATTTCTAGTCATGTTTTTCTTTTGACCCATTAACAGAATTTCTTTATAGTCTGTTTCTATGATACTCCGATGGACGATTATAGTAATTTCTCTTCTTTCTTTGATTGGTTGTCCTAATTCTTCATCCACAAAAAAGTCTCGCAGTCGTCATCAAGATAAAAAAATTACGATGGATTATAATCCACAAGAATCATTGATTTTTAATGGAGAAGGAGATTATGGTGGACGTCTTATCATTGGGATTATTGAAGATCCAAAATCATTCAATCCAATCCTTGCGGTCGATGAAAATAGTAAATCGGTATTGTTGCCAGCGATCTTTTCGACATTGATTACCTATGATCATGAAAATAATAAATCACTCCCCTATCTTGCAAAAGATTGGAGCTCGTCACTTGATGGGCTTTTGTGGACATTTAAATTGCGTAAGGGAATTGTATGGAGCGATGGAGAACCATTTACGGTAGATGATGTTTTATTTACATTCACCGTTGTGATGGATAATGCTATTCCAAATACACTCAAGTATCATTTTGTTGCTGGCGAAAAGAAAAAAGTTATTATACAGAAAGTTGATAATTATACAGTAACTATGAAGCTTACTGAAGTGAATATTCTTTTTGAGCATGCCGTGAGCGCGGTGCCTATTTTACCAAAACATGTCTATGAAAAAAACTATCGAGAAGGGCAATTTCTTACTACATTACAAGTTGATACTAAACCTGAAAATATTGTGTCTATTGGCCCGTATCTTCTTGAAAATTACGAGCCTGGAGTAAAAATAACACTTATAAAGAATCCATATTATTTTAGGTATGATCTTAAAAAACACCAGCTCCCTTATTTTGATGAAGTTGTATTTACTATTATTCCTGATAAAAATGCACAGAGCTTAAAATTTCAAAATGGTGAACTAGACCTTTTGGATAGTGTACGTTCTGAAGATTATGCCCTACTTAAGGAAAAGGAAGAAGATGGCAAATATACTGTTTTTGACCTTGGGCCCGATGATACAAGCACTTTTTTATTCTTTAACCAAAATGAGGGCAAAGATGCAAAAGGCCAACCACTTATTCCTTCTCAAAAGCTCAAATGGTTTAAAGATAAACATTTTCGTCAGGCAGTGAGTTATGCGATTGATCGAGCAGGAATTATTAAAGCCTGTCTTGATGAGAAAGGCGTTGAAAGTTATCAACCTTTTAGTGAACGAAGCGAATGGTGGTATTCAAAAGAACTTCCTCCAACTCTCTATTCTCTTGATAAGGCCAAAGAATTACTCAAATCAAGTGGCTACTATGATCGCAACAACGATACTATCATTGAAGATAATGAAGGACATAAAGTTTCATTTACATTCATGACAAATTCCGATAACTCGATGAGAGTGGCAATGGGAACACTTATCCAAAGTGATTTAAGAAAATTAGGTATGGAAGTATCTTTTTCAACGGTGCCGCTTAATCAAGTACTTAATTATATAACCGAAACGAAAAATTTTGATTTGATTCTTATTGGTCTTTCTGAAGGGAGACCAGCAGATCCAGCCATGGGCCTGAATGTGTACCTTTCATCCGGGCGGCTGCATATGTGGTATCCTGAGCAAAAGAAACCAGTAACTGAGTGGGAAGGAAGAATTGATACTTTAATGAGACAACTCATTACTTCAGCTGATTTACAAAAAAGACAAGAAACATGGTTTGAAGTTCTTAGGATTCTCAATGATGAAATGCCTATGATTTATACAGTACGCAGTAAAGCATATGTAGCAATAAAAAATTCTATTAAGAACGTAAACCCCCGGGTCTATAGTCCTCGTGCATATTCAAATATTAGTGAGCTTTATAAAGATTGAGCCCCATGGTTTCTGTTATTATTCGCAGAATATTCATCACCTTACCACTGTTGCTTGTCATTACTTTTTTTATTTTTAGTCTACAGGAATTAGCGCCGGGAGATTTTCTCTCGCGATTTCGTCAAGATCCTACGATTTCTACGGAACTTCTTCATGCATATGAAAAGGAATTCAATCTAGATAAACCGTTTTTGATACGCTTTGGTTCATGGTGTATCAATGCGTTACAAGGAGATTTCGGCTATTCATTTAGTTATCGAATGCCCGTGATGATCTTAATTGTAAGTCGTCTTACCAATACTTTATATCTTGCTCTTGCAAGTCTTCTCATTGCTTTGGTCTTTGGTATTCCGGGAGGTATTACTTCTGCAGTCTATAAGAATCAAATGATAGATAAAATTATACGTTTTATGTCATATTTTTTTATGTCGATTCCTTCGATTTTTCTTGCACTTGTTATGATTTTTATAGCAGCACGCACTCAGATTTTTCCTGTTGGCGGCGTACAGAGTATTAATTTTGAAACAATGAATGCATGGAGCAAAATTAAAGATCTGTTGTGGCATTTAATTCTCCCCGCAAGTGTCTTAGGAGTGAGCGCACTAGCACATTACATGAGGCAAACACGTGCGCAGATGCTTGAAGTGCTTAATGAAGACTACATTCGAGTCGCGCGAGCAAAAGGACTTCATCCTGCAAAAATTATTGGTAAACATGCATTTGCCAACACGCTCAATTCATTAATTACGCTTGTCGGATATTCGTTAGGATTTTTGCTGAATGGGTCCTTTCTCGTAGAAATAATTATGGGATGGCCTGGAATGGCACGTCTGACTATTGATGCACTTTTTAACCATGATGGCCCGCTCTTAATGGCTTCTTGTGTTGTAGCTTCGTGTGCGCTCATTATGGGAAATCTTATTGCAGATATTTTGCTGACTCTTGTTGATCCGCGAATTAGCATAAAATAATAGTTTATACTAAGTTGCATTCAAACGCTAACTGCGTTGGCTTCGTCGTCGGCTCCTCAACGTACTCATTACGTACGTTTGCGTCGCCTTCTCCTTGCCGCCTTGTTATCATTTTGAATGCAA
>JAHFAK010000113.1 GCA_023250585.1 Deltaproteobacteria bacterium | reverse complement strand
ATAGTAGCGAAAAAATAGTTGAACGAGGACTTGCGGCTGATACTGATATATTTTTATTCGGAGAAACAAAAGATTCCTATCAGAGAACTTTTGAAAAGCTCATGCAGATCTATGAACAAGACCAGAAGCTTAAAAGAGCAATTGAAAATTCAGTCATGAGGATCTTAAGACTCAAAGAAGATTATCTGTAGATATTCACTCACTTCACATCAACACATTTAAAGTAATTTCCACAAACAGTTAAAACTTGACTTTTTGCATTAAATATGATATGAATCGTTTTTTAATAAGGGTTATTATGAAATATTTTTATAATTTGATGAACCCAAAGTTTATTTTTTTACTTTTCTTCGTGTTATCTCATACAGCTCTCTACGCTGGTACAAAATGTGAAAAAATTTTTTCTTTTGAAAACTATGATGGTATTGGAGTTTGGAAAAGTGGAGAAAATGGTTTTAGATATTCAACTGCAGGAGGGATTACCGTCACTGGAGAGCCCCAGTATGATCGCAATTTTACACGTAAAAATTTAGGACTTAATGTACCTATAATTAACAGTTGGAAGAAAGAAAGAAAGAAAATACTTCTGTTAGGAGAAGGATACGGAAGTTTATTGCCTTTAATGATAGAGTCGGGTATCGAAGCCAAAGCGCTTGATCTTTGGTATGGAGCAAAAGAAGAAGATATTCCTTGGCAGACACAGCAATATGACGACATTATTTCTTATTTAGAAAAGTACAAACCTTATTTAATCGCAGGCAGTGCTTTGGAATTACCAGAATCAGTCGAACGACCAAATATTATACTCAGCCATCAATTAGTTAACAATATAAACCCACAAGAAAAATTTCGTGTAATCGATGAATGTCTTCGCGTAATAGCCGATAAAGGCGAAATTCGTCTGTTTGGATTTGATTTTGATCTTGGAAGAGGGGAGTCAGACTCAGAAGCTACATGGGTCTCAGGATCAAAATTCAGTCGTAATCATGATGGTAAAGAAACAAAAGGTAAGACAGAAAATGATCAAATACTGATAAAAGATCATCTTGCGTCTCATCCCGATAAGAATCGCATCAAAAATTTTCGATTTGTTAGAGTAGAACAAACACTTGGTTTTACGAGCACAAAAACTTCTGGCTATCTTCTCATTATTGAGATGCAGTAGAAATATTAAATAATTAGGAACTTTCTCAGTAGGTATGCCGGAACACAAGACATATTTTTTGAAGTTTCAGTAAAAAGAGAAAGAAGGATTTATTCTTTGGGAAAGAAAAACTACTGAATTACTGACGATCAATGGAAAACAAGGCAATAATCGAAGAAAAAGTTCGAAATGAAGATACACTCCTGCCTTCATCTAATGGAGAAGCTTCTCCATTAGATCGTCTCAAATGAAGTTTGTTCACGTGTCCTTCGTAGCCCTTTCGTTCGTATCCCAATAACTCACGGAAAAAGAAGCGAAGGAAGATCATGATGATATTCAATTGATTCATTCACTTCACATCAACATATTTTAAGTAGTTTCCATGAACATCTTCTCCTGGATAGGCTATGACATTATTGTGCCAGATCCACAGTTTCGTTCGTGAATAGCCAGCAATGACAACGCAATCATCGATCAGCATTTTGTGCATTTGTTTATATATACGAAAGGAGCCAAACTTACTCACATACACACGATTATACGTCTCGAGAAATGATTCAAAGTGATCATACATAATCCGATACAGAGGATTTACATGAAAAATTTGTCCTTGATGTCATGCCCCCCTCTAGATACATGAACACTGCAAGGTTCATGCCATACATATTCAAATAGCTCTCAGGATGCCGATATTAAAAGCTTTCCACTTGATGAATAACGTTCTTGATTCATCAGTCGTGCCCTAGATTTGATACCTTTCGTCTTGTATTCAGTATACCAAGCGGAAGGTAGGACAATGACATTGTATCGACGACTATTTTAAACTTTTCCAAACGTTTTATTGAAATTGTATCTAAAACCGGACATTTTGTTTTGCGGGGCTATACCATTGCTAGTACATCATGATTTTGGTATAATAATTGAGTGAAAATTTTCTCTATTATTACGAGTATTTTTTGTAGTTTTTTCTTTTCGTCTATTTCAGAAGCTCAATTTTTCCCGGAAGTTCCCTATGTCAACCAGGCATTACAATATGAAAAACAGTGGCAAGAAATAAATACTGAGCACTTTAGCATTATCTTTCCTAAAGGAATGGGAGAATTTGCCGCATATGTAAGTCCAATTTTTGAAGAAGTTCACGATGAGATGGCATATCTTTATAAACAGGAGAATCGTCATACCGATGTTATTTTACTTCCCAATGTCGATGACTTTAACGCTTTTGCAGCTATACCGATTGGTTCTATTTATATCATACTCGAACAATCATTAAATAATTTTACCGAGGAAATAAAATTTGCAGGTACAATGAAACATACGTTCATCCATGAGTATTCACATATATTGCAAGGATCAGTGATTTCCGGATTGCCAAAAGTTATTAACTATTTTTTTCCTTGGTATTTACCCGGGACTTTTTTGCCCGGGTGGTTTCTTGAAGGATGGGCAACCTATGTTGAGTCAACAAAGAGCAAGACGGGTCGTGTGCATTCGAGCTTTACTGATATGCTCATTAAGAGAGATGCCCAAGATGGAAAATTAGTTGACATTAGAGAACTTAATTTAGAGTACACTGAAATTCCTGGTGGAGGTGCTCTTGTATACCTTTACAGTGCAAAGTTTCTAGATTTTATTTCACAAAAATACGGACAAGAAAAATTATATGAACTCATTCACTACTTTGGCAGAAAACTCACCCCATTTTTTTTAGATTATAAAACAAAAAAAATTTTTGGGAAAAGTTTTAAAGATCTCTATGCTGAATGGAAAAACTCGATGGTTCAAAAATATAAGAAGACAAATGATGATAATTCATATGAAAAAACTGAAAATTTTTTTTTGGCAGAAAAAGTAGATAATCTTCGCGTGCATTCAAATGGAGAAATTTATTTTCATGATGTAAAGGATAAAAGTATAAAAAAATTAACAATTGATAAAAAAATAAAAGAAGTTACGTCGTTAAAAAAAATTCCTCTCTACCAACTCTTTCAGTTTGAAATAGATGGAGATCTTCTTTATTTAGTAATTAATCAAGAAACAATAGATGGATTTTTTTCTGATTTATTTCGGTATTCTCTTCGTACAAAAAAGTTAGAAAAGCTTACCGAGAAAAAACGGATAGAACAAATAGAACTTCTTGGTAATAAAATGCTGTATGTTAAAAATGAATTAACCACGAGGAACATCTACGAGCTAGATTTACATGACTTTAGCGAGACACGCCTTACGAATTTTGGATATAACAACCACCTGCTTTCACTCAAGGTATCACCCGATCATGAAAATAGTGCTTTTGTTTATTTTGACGAGTCTGTAGGCTCGTACAATGTGTATGTGATGAATTTACGTGATAAGCAGATTACTCAGTTAACCAATGATACAAATATTGAAACGGATCTTCATTGGGTAAACAACAATGAACTTCTTTTAAGTATAAATTATGACAATATATTTAATATATTTCATTATAATTTACTTACTAAAGAAATTTCTCAAGTTTCAGAGGAACCCCTTGGAGCATTTGAGCCACAGTTATGGGAGAACAAGCTTTATTATTTGACGTATACGAATAAAGGATACAGTTTAAAAATAGATGATTTATCATTAAAAAAAACAAAGTATCGATTGCCTATGCTTCTCAATAACAACCAAGTTGCTTTAGATTCACAAAAACCAACCTCACTCAAAGAATATAGAGAAGGAATTGAATCATATCATTTCTTAAAACGAACCCTCTCTTCGATTAAGCTTCTTCCTTATGCTTCTTTTGAATCAACATCAAATAAAGCATCATCAATTGGAGTCATAGCAGCAGGATTTGATCCATTATTTACCAATATTTGGTTACTGGGAGCGGGATACATCCCTGAAACTAATGATTGGGAATTAAATCTTAATTATCAACTTAATTATTTTTATCCCAATATTATTATTGGATATGAACGGTGGCCACTTCTCCTTTCCGATATTTATTTTAATGAAAATAATGAAATAATTGATCCCAATCTTCTTTATGAAGAAAAGATTTGGGCAGTTCATACAGGATTAAAGTTTCCCATTCATCCATCATCAGATATATCGTTGATTTATAATTATGAGGATCATGAAGAAGTAAGAGAGCGACCTGAAGGAGCACAGGATGCATTCATTCCTGGATCGCGCCGTTATGCGGGTATTCGCGCCAATTATACGTTAAAAAATTATAACAACACCTATTCAACAACCGCCTATGTATACAATGAGACGTTTCTTTCAGAATTTAACCAAGAACGATTGATTTTCTATTACAAACGATATCATGTTTTTTCAGATGGGTATCAGGTAAACGTGATAAAAAAACACTTTCTTAATTGGGAGCTTCAGGGAGGAGCAGCATTTGGAGAAATTCAGCGCAATGTTTTCTTTCTCGGAGAACGTCCAATTTTTTCTGAATTATCATCGGGAGCTACGGATGTTTTAATTTACTTTAGAGGATATAGTTTATCTGAAATATCAGGTAATAGATTTTTGAAAACAAGCCTCGATTATACTCTACCTCTTACCAAGCATAACTATGGAATTGGATATAATTTATTTATTAAGAAAACAGATCTTAATCTTTTTACCGACTTTGGTAATGCATTTCCGAGCGAGCCCAATTTTCGAGAATTCAAATGGTCGGCCGGTCCTGAAATTAAAATAGATTTCAATGTTTTTAGTAACGCGTTACTTGCCATGGTTATAGGCTATGCATATCGCATACGCGATGACGATCAGGCGTATTTCCCATATTTTCGTTTAGTAGGAAGATTCTGAGTTTATTAATTTTACTTTATTTGAAGTCTATTTGCTGGAATAAAATATCGGGGATTAAATACTAATCCACAGGAATCTCGCAGAGGTTGTGATTTTTGATAATTAGGAACTTTCTAAATAGCTATCCGGTACACAAGGCATATTTTTTGAAGTTTCAGTAAAAAAAGAAAGAAGGATTTATTCTCTGGGAAAGAAAAACTACATTTTTTTAGTTTAGCAAGAAAATTGAGCACATTACTGAATTATGTAATAATCAAAATATTGTTTTCAGCGTGAATGTGTAATGAATTACCTTCTTTAATTGTTCCTTCAATAATCTTGGAAGCAATGAGATTATAGATTTCTCTTTCGATGAGCCGCTTGAGAGGCCGAGCTCCATAGGTTACATCATACCCATTTTTAGCAAGATAGACGAGTGCTGAATCATCTAGAGTGATTGCAATTGATTTTTCGGCAAGACGTCTTCGAAGCTCCTCGAGTTCAAGGCTAACAATTTTTTTCACCTGTGCTTCGGAGAGTTTATTGAAAATAACGATATCGTCTATGCGATTGAGAAATTCTGGTTTAAAATAAGCTTGAAGCACTCCTTCAATTTTTTTTTCAATTTCTTTGATATTTGATGTTGTTGTGAAAAGTTCGGTCCCCAAATTCGATGTCATGATGATGACTGCATTTTTAAAATCAACCCGACGACCTTTACCATCAGTTAGATGACCTTCATCGAGAATTTGTAAAAAAATATTAAAAACATCGGGATGTGCTTTTTCAATTTCATCAAAAAGAATTACCGCATAAGGCTTTCGTCTAATTTTTTCAGTCAGCTGCCCACCTTCTTCATAGCCGACATATCCGGGAGGGGCACCAATAAGCCTAGCGACGGAATGCTTTTCCATATATTCAGACATATCAATCCTAATGAGGGCCTGTTCACTATCGAATAAAAATTGTGCAAGGTTTTTTGCTAAATGTGTTTTCCCAACTCCTGTTGGTCCAATAAATAAAAATGATCCAATGGGTTTTTTTGGATCCTTTAAATCAGCACGCGCCCGTTTAATCGCATGAGCGACACGGCGGACTGCTTCATCTTGACCAATAACTGAATGAGAAAGATTGTTTTCAATCGTGATAAGTTTTTTCGTTTCGGTTTCAAGCATTTTCGATACGGGAATTCCTGTCCATTTTGAAACAATCATAGCAATATCTTCTTCACGAACTTCTTCAGAAAGAAAGCCTCCATTTTTTTGAAGTAAGGAGAGTTCTTTCGTTTCAGTTTCAATTATTTTTTGTACTTCAGGAAGTTTTCCATATTTGATTTCTGCTGCACGATTAAGATCTCCGCTATTTTCAGCCTTTTCCATTTCGCGACCAAGTCGCTCCATATCTTTTTTAAAATCAGCGAGTTTTTTAATATGCTTTTTTTCTTTTTCCCATTGCGATAGGTTTTGTTTCAAGTGTCCTTTTAATTCTTCAATTTCATTCTCGAGTTTTTTTACTTTCTCACGAGCTAGGTCATTTTTTTCTTTCTTAATGCCCGCGCGTTCAATTTCGAGATGTTTAATTTTTCGTTGTATTTCATCAATCGGACCGGGAAGGCTATCGATTTCAATCCGCAGTTTTGATGCAGCTTCATCAATCAGATCAATTGCTTTATCAGGTAAGAATCGATCTTGAATATAGCGATGTGAAAGCGTCGCAGCAGCAATCAAAGCCTCGTCTTGGATTTTAATTCCATGATGAATTTCATAGCGTTCTTTAAGGCCACGTAGGATTGCAATAGTTTCAGAAACCCCAGGTTCTGTTACAATAATCGGCTGGAATCGTCGTTCAAGTGCTGGATCTTTTTCAATATGATTACGATATTCATTGAGTGTCGTTGCTCCAATGCAGCGTAATTCTCCACGAGCAAGCATGGGTTTGAGCATTTGTGAAGCATCGATAGCTCCTTCAGCAGCGCCTGCTCCAACAAGTGTATGTAGTTCATCAATAAAAAGAATAATTTTTCCTTCACTCGTTGTAATTTCTTTGAGTACTGCTTTCAGGCGTTCTTCAAATTCACCACGAAATTTAGCCCCGGCAAGTAACGTACCAATATCGAGCGAAACAATTCGTTTATCTTTCAATGATTCAGGAACGTCGTTATTGATAATTCGAATTGCAATTCCTTCGGCAATTGCTGTTTTCCCAACTCCGGGCTCTCCCACAAGCGCGGGGTTATTTTTCGTGCGCCGTGAAAGAACCTGCATAACACGTCGAATTTCTTCGTCCCGTCCAATAACAGGATCGAGTTTTCCCTGACGTGCGAGTTCAGTCAAATCTTTACAGTATTTTTCAAGAGGCTTTTCGTTTTCTTGAGGATTTTGATAATAATATTTTGGTTCTCCGTTCATAATTTTTAAATAATAACTGTTTAT
>JAHFAK010000112.1 GCA_023250585.1 Deltaproteobacteria bacterium | reverse complement strand
TTTACTTCCCCAATTCTTTTGATCGCTTGTAAGCAGCTTTAACCCCTTCTTGAAAGAGCTTCCCAACATTTTGTTCATTTAAAAATTTGGTGGCGGCTTCTGTAGTACCGCCTTTTGAAGTAACTTTTAATCGAAGCGTTTCAGGCTCTTCATTGCTTTCATTCCAAAGGTCCATGGCGCCTTTGAATGTCTGTTGAACAAGCTTATGGACATCTTTATTATTAAATCCCAGATCAAGCGCGGCTTTCATTAAATGCTCAGCAAAATAATAAATGTAGGCTGGACCGGTTCCTGAAATTGCGGTTGCGCTATTTAACAAATCTTCCGTATGAACTTCGATTTCCTTTCCAAAGGATTGAAAAATCATTTTTGCAATCATTTTTTGAAAATTTTCAATTTCTGGTGATGCCATCCAAACCGTCATACCTTCAGTAATACGAGCGGTAAGATTAGGCATAGAACGGATAATTTTTGTGTGCATCAATTCTTTTTGGAGAGTTTCTATACGAATTCCTGCCATAATTGAAATCACAAATTGATGTTCATTAAGTTTTCCCCTAAGTTCGCTTAATAACTCAGGCGCATTTTGAGGTTTTATGCATATAATTAAAAGATCAACGAAATCTACTACTTCATTATTATTCTCTGTTACCTGAATACCAAGCGAGTGGGCAATACGATCGCATTTTTCTTTGCTTCGATTAGAAACAATAAGTTGGGATTTTTCGACAATCGCCTTTTTTACTAAAGCTCCTGCAATAATTTCACCCATAACACCACAACCAATAATTCCAATTTTCATGTTGATCCTTTCTGTATCCTCATTGTCATCACCGCGAAAGTGGGGATCCAGTCTTTTAAACTTTGTTTCTAGATTCCCGCCTTCGCGGGAATGACATTATTTCAATAATCTCAATAATTTTTATTTTTGATGTATGGCCACTCACAATTTTAATTTGTGCCGCACGAATATTTAGCTCTTCAGCTAAAAATGAAATTAATTCTTCATTTGCTTTATTTTCAATTGCTGGAGCTTTAATTCGTATTGTCCATTCATTTCCTTCTTTCGTTTCAATTTTATTCTGTTTTGCATGTGCTTTAACTTTTATTTTCAGCTTCATTGTCGTTCACCAAATATCGCTGTTCCAATACGAACAATCGTAGCGCCTTCTTCAATCGCAATCTTAAAATCATGACTCATTCCCATGGATAATTCACTTCCAATTTTATCTTGAAATTCTTTTTTGAGCTCACTTAAAATTTCTCGACTCTTTTTAAAATAAGGCCTTACGTCTTCAGGATTTTCGAAGTAAGGAGGAACAGTCATTAAGCCCTGCACATGGATATTGGGTAACAATAAAGTTCCTCGTACTAAAGAAAAAATTTCTGATTCTCTTACTCCTGCTTTTGTTTTTTCTTGTGCAAGATTCAATTGAAAAAGAATATGCGCAACAATGTTTTTTTCTCTAAATTTCTTATCAATTTCTTCCGCCAGTTCAAGGCTATCAACGGAATGAATTAATTTAAATTTTCCGGGAAGATATTTGATTTTATTTCTTTGAAGCCGTCCAATTAAATGCCAAGAAATATCCGAGGGGCAAGCTTCGATTTTCTCTAGCGCCTCTTGTATATAACTTTCACCAAAACTTTTCTGTCCACATTCATAAGCAGTATTAATGGCCTGTGTGCTTATTTTTTTTGACACTGCCACGAGTTCAACTTTTCTCTGTGCCTTCTCAATTTGATTTTGTATTCGTTCTAATTTTTTTTTAATCGTATCTTTCAAACACATACTTCAAATCCCAAGGCTGATAAATCAGCAATTACATGTGAAAGCGGCAAACCAATAACATTTGTGTGCGAGCCATGTATAAATTCAATCATAAATGCTCCACGGCCTTGCATTGCATAAGCTCCTGCCTTATCATAAGGCTCCTCATGTGAAAGATACCAATCGATTTCCTGCACATCTAATTTTTTGAATTTCACCTTAGTCTCAACTGTTTGCTGACACATTTTATTTTTAAAGAAACACACATAACTGGTAATTACACGATGTGTTTTGCCGCTTAAGCTTTGAAGCATCTGTGTTGCATGCTTACGATCATTCGGTTTTTCAATAATCTCTTTATCTAAAACTACAATAGTATCCGCAGCAATAAGAGGAAATCCCTGTAAATCTTTTTTCAACAAATTTTTAACACTCTCTAATTTTTCTTGGGCAAGTTTTTGTGTATATTTTTCTGGAGATAAATTGTGAATATTTACTTCTTCGATATGTGAAGGAATAACAACAACATCGAGCCCAAGGCTTTTCAATAAATCAAATCGTCGTGGTGATTGTGATGCAAGAATAATCTTTTTCATACTGTATGCCTATGGGGAGTAGTAGATATGTTCTTTTTTAATTGTACATCGACGTCGCTTCCATAATAATTTTAAGAACAGGAAAGCGCGCTCGATATACAATTAAAAAAGAACATATCTACTACTCCCCACATTTGTCTATTTACCAACACAAAATTTTGAAAAAATCGTAGTTAACAAATCTTCTGAATATTTTTTTCCAATTATTTCTTCAAGTTTTGTCAACGCTTCTTTTAATTCAAATGAAACAAGCTCAAGTTCTTTATTCATTTGTAACAGAGATTCAACATTGAGCATACTGCGTTTTGCTTCTTCAATGAGCATCTTTTGCCTAAGATTAATTACAAGTTTATACGTATCTCGGGGAATAAGTTTTTCAGCAACTTCCGAGAGTTTACTTTTGAGCTGCTCAATGCCTGTCTGTTCTTTAGCCGATATTGGTATAAAATCAAAATATTCTTTTGTCGGCATCGTATCAATTTTATTCAAAACTCCAATATAATTTTTTTTCTGTTTTATTTGATTAAAAAGGCTGTTATGTTCTTCATCAAAATGAGTAGTAGCATCAACTATAAAAAGAATAATATCCGAGGAATCAATACATTCTTGTGTTTTCTGTAAGCCAATTTGCTCCACTTCATTGTCCGCAACGCGAAGGCCCGCGGTATCATGTAACATAAAGTTGATTCCATGAATTGTAATACTGTCAGCAATTACATCTCTGGTTGTTCCTGGAATATTTGTAATAATTGATCTATTTTTTTGGAGAAGTGTATTCATGAGTGTAGACTTGCCAACATTGACTTTTCCAATAAGAGCAACGATTACTCCTTCTTTCAAAAGTCGTGTTGATTCAAAGTTTTGTATAAGCTTTTCTAAACCATGAATAATTGATACAATGTCTTTAGTACTTTTGTCTTTATAAACCTGATCTATCTCATCTTCAGGAAATTCAATATTTGCTTCAATAAGAGCAAGCGTATTTAAAATTTGTTGAATTACCGTTTCAATATATGACGAAAGCATTCCTTTTTCATTTTCTCTCACAACATCGAGATATGCAGTACTTCGCGCATTGATAATTTCCGCAACTGATTCAGCTTGCACAAGATCAAATCTGCCATTTAAAAAAGCTCGTTTGGTAAATTCTCCCGGTTCAGCAAAACGTGATCCACTTTTGATTAATGCACCCAGCGCTTCTTGAAGAATTAAAGGGTTGCCATGTAAAAATAACTCAACAGAATTTTCTTTCGTATATGAATGAGGATCTTGCATATAAACTGCCGTACAATCGTCTATAGATTTCCCATGAAAAAAGAGCGTTCCATAATATAATGTATGTGATTTAATATGAACATGTTCAGTAAAAGGCTGAAACAATTTTTTAACTATTGAGAGAGAATCTTTTCCACTTACGCGAATACCGCCAATTGATGATGTTCCAAGAGGAGTTGTTATCGCACAGATAGTATCTTCTGGATAAAGACGCATGAGATTACCCCTGTGTCATTCCCGCGAAGACGGGATGACAGATAAGAAAAACTTTTCATTACTATTTAATTTTCTTTGAGTAACTCTTCTTCGCGATCTTTCAAATCAGAAGGGATAATGAAGAGCTTTCTGTTTTTACCTTCGCCCATGCTTTTGGTGTATACCTTATTATGTCCATTCAACATGTTATGAATAAGCCAGCGGTCAAATATATTTGCAGTATGAACTCTCACCGGCTTTTGAATTTTTAATGCCCTTTGCGTAAGCGTATCAACGATATCTTCTAAGTTTTTCTTACGTTTTTCTCGATAGCCCCCAACATCAATCGAAATAATTTTTCCGGCTTGTTCACCTTTATGTACCATTCTATTTACAAGAAATTGAAGGGCAGTGAGAGTATTTCCATCTTTCCCAATAAGCAGTCCACTGTCCTCACAAATAACATTGAGATAGATTTCATGTTCTCGTTCTTGAATTTCGATATTTCCCTCACCGATAATAAATTTCAAAATATAGCTGAGTGCCTCTCGTGCTTTATCTGCAAGAACATGGGATTGAGAAAAAGAATTTGTTTTTACTTTAATTTTTGCATTATTCTTTTTCATCCCTAGAAATGATTTTGATTCACTTTCAAGAACTTCTACTTCTAAATCATCCTCTCCTATTCCTAGTTCTTGAGATGCGATCTTTTTTGCTTCTTCTACAGTTTTTGCGCTAAATTCTTTCCATTCCATATATTCCTCCTGCTATTTATTCGATCGCATCATGTAGATTTGCTGTGGCATTGATGCAAGTGAGCTTACCAAAATATACAATACCAATCCTGATGGCAATGCAATCATAAACAATGAAAAAATAATGGGCATAATCTTCATTATCTTTGCTTGTGCTGGATCAGTAGTTGCAGATGGAGTAAATTTTTGCTGAAAAAACATTGCAATAGCCATCAGAACTGGTGAAATATAATAAGGGTCAGGCGCTGATAAATCTTGAATCCATAAAAAAAATGGCGCATGCCGAAGTTCAATCGAATTGTACAAAACACGATATAAAGCAAAAAAGATGGGCATTTGTAAAAGCATCGGCAAACAACCTCCCATAGGATTTACTTTATTGCGTTTAAATAAATTCATTGTTTCTATATTGATTCGTTGTTTATCGTCTTTATATTTCTTTTTGAGAGCTGCAAGTTCAGGGCCAAGCCTCTGCATTGCCTTCATTGATTTAAATTGTTTCAAACTTATAGGATATAAAAGTAAACGCGCCAAAAGGGTTAAAATAATAATTGCAATTCCATAATTACGAACATACGTATAAATGAGCTTAAGCAACAAGAGCAACGGACGTGCAAGAGGTCCTAGCCAGGAACCTAAATCAATTGATTTTTCAAGATTAGGTGCTACATTTTTCAACAGATTGATTTCTTTAGGTCCTGTATAAAGACTAAACGAATAATTTCCCTGCGTATTTTTTTCAACTACTGTATCTACATAGCGAATAACGGTTTGTACTTCTTTATCCTCATTACGACGTATAAAAAGAGATTCAAACTTTGAAACACGGGGAACAAAAGCGGTAAGGAAATATTTACTATCGATACCAATCCAGGAAATATTTCCCGCAAATGATTTCTCCTCAGAGGGTTTAAGATTCTTAAAAACCGTGTGAGAATAAGTATCATTAGTATAAATGGTAGCTCCATACGATTCATCACTTCTGGGTTGAAAAAAACTACTTTTCTTTTCTTCATGAATTTCAGAAGGGATAACTAATCGCAGGTTTACTAAAAGGGATGAAGGAGAAATATTTTTAATAACATACGCATTATCAATCAGAAATCCAGATGCCGGAAGATTCAATCTCTTTTCAATCACAAAAAGCTTATTAAAAGTTTTCGTCAGTACAATTTCATGCGGAGTAGGTTGGGTTAAAGAATAAGGACCATTAATGAAGTCACTGTCGACTTTTTGTTTATTAACCTCAAGCTCTACTTTCGGGAAGAAATCATGGAAATTATCTTTTAAAATCAAATCAACTTTTTCATTGGTATGTAACTCTTTTTTATAGCGCTTTAAAATAATATGAGTAAATTGGCCGGCATTATTAGAAACTTCATAACTAACATCTTTATTTTCAAGAGTTACACGTTTTTCTACATCATTCGTAGATACTTGAGCAGAATGAGCAACAGGCGCGAAATTAGTCGATAGATTTGTATCCGCTTTACTAATCTCTGCTGTTTTTTCTGCCGTTGATTGCTCTGCTTTTTGTGGAGATGATTCCTTAGGAGCAAATATCATCCAAATAACAATACATAGTGCAATTGCGAGAATTAGTCTTTTTTCTGATCCTTCCATAATACTTCCTAAAATCCTTTTTTACGGAAAATCTATCCCGCCTTCACATAAAGGATGGCATCGGAGCAATCGAGATATCGTACGTACGAGAGCTTTAGCAATCCCATATTTCGAAAAAGACATTTTTGAATATTCAGAACAACTAGGATAAAATCGACAGCGGTTTCCTAATAAAGGTGAAATTATTCTTTGGTAGAACTCTAATGATTTAATGAACAATTTTTTTAAATATTGTTGGCATTTCATTTTCTAGTGATTGCCAAATGGCATCTTTGCGTAATAATCCAGCTTCCTTTTTTACCACAATGACAATATCCTTTCCCATACCAAACTTTTCTTTGTAAAGCCTAAAAAATTCTCGAAGTCGTCTTCTCCAGTTATTGCGAATATATGCCTTTCCAACTTTTTTACTAATCGAAAGCCCGAGTCGATTAAAACCACCTTTATTATCAAGGACAAAAACAATGAGATTTTTTGTAAAATATCGTTTGCCTTTATTATAAACAGTACTAAATTCACTCGTCTTTTTTATCCGCTCCACTGAAGTAAAGCGAGAGGACGCATTCATTATTTCTTCGGAACACTTACCGTAAGTCTCTTTCGTCCTTTTTTACGTCGTCTTTTCAACACAGTTTGCCCGTCTTTAGTGCTCATTCGTTTGAGGAAACCATGTTTTCGTAATCGTTTAATTCTACTTGGTTGATACGTCCGTTTCATAAAATCTCCGTTTTCTGTAAAGCATGCAAACTACCGAGGAATAGAGTGTTTTGTCAAGCGGTTTGGCCTGCTCACCTTACCGCAGTTTAGATTATAATCTTCTTGATCGTCATCCCGCGGCTTGACCGCGGGATCCAGTAATCATAGTAATAAGTTATGGAGAAGAACCTTTTTATGTATATTCTCGCGAGCAAGAGAAAGGGTCCCTTATATGTTGGTGGTGGATCTTCCCAAAAGAATCTGGGAACACAAGAATAAAGCAGCTGATTCCTTCACTTCAAAATACGATAGTAATAAACTGGTGTACTTTGAAGAGCATCCCACTATTGAACCCCCTGGATCCCGCGGTCAAGCCGCGGGATGACGACCTGAGACTTCCTCTTTAAAACTGCGGTAAGGTGAGGAGAGCACGGCCATTGCATTAACCTGAATTTACTGCTATAATTTTAAATGG
>JAHFAK010000111.1:3352-7403 GCA_023250585.1 Deltaproteobacteria bacterium | reverse complement strand
CTGACGTGCGAGTTCAGTCAAATCTTTACAGTATTTTTCAAGAGGCTTTTCGTTTTCTTGAGGATTTTGATAATAATATTTTGGTTCTCCGTTCATAATTTTTAAATAATAACTGTTTATAAATTGTCAATAATTGAGTACCTGCTCCCTTATAACTGAGGGATTACATAATTGACATCCATTAAGAGATAATATTATAGATCAATTTTATGAAAAAGATATGTACGCTTTGTGGCATATTTCTGATGCTGTCTATTTTTACATTTGCGAGTAAGGTATCTTCGAGTGAGTGTGGAAAAATTTATACGTTTGATCCAACAAAGAGGAAGCCTAAAAAAGCTGATGGGACAAGGAGACCGTTCTTTCCAGGAAATAATACACCAAAAATTATTCCAATAAAGACGACTACTGAAACCATATCTGAAGAATCAAAAAATTTAGATAGAATTAACAATACTATTTTTAATCTGAGTCCTAAGTTTCCTCGTCATTTTCAAATTGATCAATCTCAGAGTAGAAAAATAATGTACGATCTTATGCGAGCCCTTTCAACAGAGATGGATACCTACAAGCGTTTCCCACAAGAAGTTTCTTATTTCATTCTTAGTTTTTTTAGTTTTGAAATGCGAGAGATAAATATTTTTCCAAAATACTGGGATTATATCCTTGCCTCCTATTTAGTTGCTTATAAAAATGAACTTGAGCAAGCTGGCCGTATTGCGCAGGAAATACTTACGGATACAACAGTATGGATTAATAAACCGCTACGGAGTTTTGAAGTAGGTGAAGAGGATCTACTTCTTATCTCTTCAAGAGTTACTACTATTCTACAAACAATTGCTGAGAGTAACCTTAAAGAACCCAATAGGAGTAATTCCTTGGTACGTATCGATACTTCAACGCATTCTTATTCACTTTTAGTATCACTCGATAAAGATGATCAAGAACAAGCTCTTTTTCATGAAAAAGAGAAGGAGCTTCCATTACCAGGTGAGGTAATTAGTCAGTTTCCTCAGAATTATGTTTCTAAGGTATTGGGTTTCAATGAAATTATGCTCGCAGGAATCTATATTAGTCCTACACTCAATAAAGCTTACTTTATTATCTATGATATAAAAAAAGAAAGAATATTATTTCGAAATGAAATGACTATAGTTAGAAATCAATTTGATATGAGTGTTGTTTTTAATGATCGCAATGAGTTTCTTACATTTACTACTCCCCAAGGATTTTTAGAACAGTGGGCTATGGAAGGTTACGTTGTATCTACTAAATGGAAGAAAAGCCTTGGTCTTTATGGAGACATACAGAAAAAAATTACAACAAAAGATGATTATGTAAAAGCATGCTTTGATTCAAAAGGCACTATGCTCGTAATAGCGGGTGATAAGGGAGTACTTTTTTGGGAGATTGAAAAGAATAGAGAAATCGATTTTATTCCTTTACCCGTAATAGCAAAGGTTTTACATATAACAAATGATCGTGAATTGAATGTAGTTTCTGAAGAGGGACCAAGGTTTAATTTAGATATTCATGCTATCATTCAGAGCGTTCATACTTCACGATCGTACTTTGAGATGTAGTGCATTTTTTAGTATCATGTTTTTCAACGGGACCGACGAGACTCGAACTCGCGACCTCCTGCGTGACAGGCAGGCGTTCTAGCCAGCTGAACTACGGCCCCATAGAATAGGCGGTAGAAAAGACATGGATCTCAATGAACCAAAGAATATTTTTTATACATTTCGAGAAGACCGATTTGTTGAGCTTCTTCGAGATCCACAATCAATGAACAAAAATCGTAACATGGGAAAGCTTTCTGAGGAACTTTTTAGCAATGATGATCTAAATGATCTGAAGGCTTTCTTAAAACGATTAGGAGAAAATTCTAATAAAAACCTATCCCAGGAAAAAAATAAATGAAACAAAAACAGCTAACAGTATCGATAATATTACCAACATTTAATAGAGAAAAATTGTTACCTCGAGCGATCGATTCAGTTATAAAACAAACGTACCTCCATTGGGAACTTATCATTGTTGATGATGGATCAACTGATAAAACTTTTGCATTAGTCAAATCCTATATAAAAAAAACTTCCAAAATAAAGTATATAAAGAAGCAAATTAACCAAGGGGTAAGTTTGGCAAGAAATATAGGTATTTCAAAAGCACATGGTTATTTTATTGCTTTTATTGATAGCGATGATGAATATATGCCAAATCATTTAGAAGAAAATGTTAGATATTTTCTAAAAAATCCTTCCGTTGATTTAATTTACAGTAGACCTATAGTAAAAGGAAATCCTTATCTGCCAGATAAAGATAATTTAAAAAAATACATTCATGTACATGAATGTACATCAGAAGGATCATTTTTTGGCAAACGAAATGTATTTAAAGCTCTCAATGGATTTAGAAATATTTTATATGCAGAAGGTCCTGATTTTATTGAGAGAGCAAGAAAAAATTTTTTGGTAACCAAAACAAATTTTATGACTTATATATATCATCGAGAGCATAAAGGAACAATAACATCATCAATTAATGAATTATGAAGTTTTCAACAAAAGTATTTCTTTCGATTTTTATTATTTCAATTATTCTAGTTTCAGGAGCACTTAGCTGGATTAATATTAAATTCGAAAAAGTACTTATTGATCAATTTATGGCTCATTACAAAGGATTAGTAAAAACAATAGGTAATGAATTGAAGAAATTGAAAGGCTGCTTGATACAATGATGATAAACACAGCATATGCTATAAGAGAAGAGATCGCTAACAGGAAAGATTTAACTATAGATGACTTCAAAGCATTAGCTGCAAAATACGATGTATATATGATTTATCAGATTAATAGTAATGGTGAATTTATTGGTGGTTCTGATAAATGGGCATATATCCTAATCTCAATTTATTTGACTTCTGTGATGATTATAGAAGCTTAATTAATGGTAAATCAGAATTACAACAAACTCCGATTAACCCAACACAATATAGCAATCCTGATAAATTTACTATGATACCGACCGATTCTCATGATGGAATTATTGAGGTAATTATGCACCTTGATTTTATAAACAAAATACTTAGCGATACAATTTCAAATTATAGTGAAATACATTCCTTAAATCTATATATTCCAACAAAAATTTTGTTGGGTTCAATGCAAAGAGATGAACCAACTGAAGATAATGTATTCGTTTTCCAACAAAAGGTAAAAGCAAGCGTAGAAGATTGTTGTGAATGTCGGACTAAAGGAATAACTGACAAAGATGGAAAATATTACTATATCCTAGAGGCAAATATTTCAAAGATTCCTTTGATTCAAAGAATCAATACTTTGAGAATAATCATTATAGTTAGCTTTTTCCTTCTGTTTATTATTAGTTTTATTTTAGCTCGATTTATTACAAAAAAACTTACCGTAAGACTTAAGAAATTAGAAGAGGGATTTAATAGCATTAGTACTCTGGAAGATCTTACAATTCAAGTGACGATAACCGGGAAAGATGAGATAGCAATTATGGGGAAACAATTTAATCGGATGGTTACGAAACTTCGAGAAAACCAAGAAATAGCGATAGACTACGAAAAAAAGAAATCTCTCGTTCAAATTGCCCAACAAGTTGCCCATGACATTCGTTCACCTCTATCAGCCTTGCATGCGATTACTCATCCGGGGAGCAGTTCAGAGAATCGATGACATTGCAAATGATCTAGCTTCAAAGAAAAAGAAGGAAGAAGAGAAAAATATAGAAACACATGATCAACGTACTATTGTCCTTCTTTCAAGCATTATTGAGCCTGTTATCTCAGAGAAAAGAATTGAATATAGGAATAAACCTGATGTTTTCATTGAATCAAATCTCGATGCTTCATCATATGGATTATTTGCCCATGTCGTATCTCGCGAATTAAAGCGAATGATTTCAAATCTCATTGCGCATATAGGTGGCTATACAACAGAAAATAACGGGACCGACGAGACTCGAACTCGCGACCTCCTGCGTGACAGGCAGGCGTTCTAACCAGCTGAACTACGGCCCC
>JAHFAK010000111.1:0-3252 GCA_023250585.1 Deltaproteobacteria bacterium | reverse complement strand
TTAGCGTTTGAATCCACCGTCATATTAAATAATTTTTGACAGAATACCGATCGATTGATACACTGCCTTACTATGAAAAAGATACTTATTGTGTTGTTTAGTTTTCTTCTGATCCTTGTTGTTATTCAGTGTTCATCAGAGTATAAAAAGAAAAAGCTCTTTGCTGAAAAGTATTGGGGAGCTGAACGAACATGTCTTCCGTGTCATGAGTATCAACAACCAATTGCCCGTAATCATAACTATCGATGCGATACGTGCCATCGGGGTGATCCTTTTGCAAAAACAAAAGAAGCTGGGCATAAGAATTTAATTAATGTTCCTCAAGATCCTGAAATGATAAAATACACCTGTCATAAGTGTCATCTTATGACGTTAGGCAAAACCGTACCTTATGACGCGCAATTCGTTCAGGACATTTTAGTTTCTCATAAATAAATTTTTATACAGGTGTGCCATGCAGAGATTAATTTTTAATCTATTGCTCTTATTTTTCATATATTCTCCGTGTGTTTTTTCGGAAGAAATTAAAGGATTAATTAATCAACCAGACACTCA
Source organism: Deltaproteobacteria bacterium (assembly GCA_023250585.1). GTDB lineage: Bacteria > Bdellovibrionota_F > JAHFAK01 > JAHFAK01 > JAHFAK01 > JAHFAK01. The sequence continues at coordinate 2,697 of JAHFAK010000111.1, read as the reverse complement.
AGTTCGCACAGAAGCTTCGGACAGCGCTAAAATGGTTGTTCAGCTTGATGTAGGAACACGTGTAGAAGTCATTGAACGCACAGGTGACTGGTACAAAATAGCCGTTGCAAATACTGATAAAGTAGGTTGGATTAAGAAATCACAATTAATGGAATTTACTCAGTGGATTGCTTTTAATAATAAACCAGAAGAAGCTGTACCGCCTGCCGTTAGTGCGGAAAGTATTATTTTTACAAAATTCTTAATTCTCCCCATGGCCAATAATGATAAATACAAAAATGCGGGGATGATCTATCAATCGCTCTTGGATACTTTAATCGCTAATGGCCGTTTTAAAATTATGAGTACGAATGTAGCGTTTAATATAGAAAAACAATTTAAAACAAAAGAGAATCTTTCAATGAGTTCAGATATTCTTAAAAAAATTGGAGTACAAGAACAAGTCGATGGAATAATTAACGGTAAAATTTCTAAAATAGATTCTAAAAAAGGTGTTAAATGGGAAGTGGTTATGTATGTGTATCAGGCTCATGAAGGTGTACTTCATTCTATTGAAAAAACCGTAATTTATGAGGCTGATGATGATCCAAAAAAAGTTATACAGGACCTTATTATAGAAATGATTAATCGTCTTCCTTATTTTGCTGTCGTTGAAAAGGTTACTGATGATCATATTACGATTAATCAGGGAAAAAATGTAAAGCTTGTTCACCATGATAAGTTACCCATTTTTCGTGTAACAAATATTACGCGAGATCCACGAAATGATACCTTTATTAGATGCGATACAGTTGAGATTGGTACCTTACGGATTAACATGGTTTTTGATCGCACAGCTGAAGGAATACTTGAAGGAAAAATTGAAGATGCCCGAACAGGATTTCTTGCAGGTGCTCCTCAAAAAGTTTTTATTCCTTCTCCTTGATTATTTTATTTCATCATTACATTGTAATTTTTGCATGTTCTTGCCTTCCTCAGTTTACGTCGAAAGTTTTTTATAAACTTATCGATATTAACTAATTAATATTTAAGACTTTTTCGCTTAAATGTATTCTATTATTTTGGACTCAAAATTGCATATATTGTGGGTATGAGAAAGTATATTCAAATTATAGGCATCCTCACACTTCTTATTTTTTCTCATTGTGATAGCGGAGGTGTTGTTTTTAATGATCAAGCTGTCCAATATCCAGAAATATCACAAGAGGGTAGCAGTAATGAGAATACCATAGAAAATGGTGCTGCAAGTGCAGACGCACAAAATTCAGAAGAAAAAGATCGCGATGTTGATGGGGCCAAAGATATGGTTGATAACTGTCCAGAAATATATAATCCCGACCAAGTGGATAGCGATGGAGATGGAATTGGAGATCTATGTGATGTATGTAAAGATGACGATTTAAATGATAATGACGCTGATGGAGTATGCGGTGATGTCGATAATTGTAGAGAACATTTTAACCCTGATCAAGCTGATGCTGATCATGATATGATTGGTGATAGTTGTGATGATTGTGATGATCCTGATAGAGATGGATATTGCTCAGATGAAGATAATTGCCCAAGCATATATAATTCCGACCAAGCAGATAACGATGGAGATAGAATTGCCGATGCCTGCGATAATTGTCCGGAGGTGTATAACAACGATCAAATAGATAGAGATGGAGATGGAATAGGGGATAGTTGCGACTTGTGTCCATCTGACTCCGGCAACGATAATGATAAAGATTTTTTTTGTTTTAAAGAAGATAACTGTCCTGAGGTTTTCAATGATGCTCAAGAAAATTCTGATACTGATACCGTTGGAGATGCGTGTGACAATTGTAAATACGTAAAAAATAATGATCAGCTTGATACGGATAAAGACGGACAAGGTGATGCCTGCGACCCTTGTCCATCGGATCCTCAAAATCAATGTACACCACCAGCAGAAGGGGTCGTCATTATTAATGAAATTATGTATGACCCAAATGCAGTAAACGATAGTGTTGGAGAATGGGTAGAGTTGCTCAATATTGGTCCTGGCCTTGTTGATATCAAAGGATGGAAATTTAGCGATATTGATGATATTAATAATACTGATACTACGTCAGGATATAAAATTATCGGTGAGAATGAAGAACATGTTTTTCTTGTTCCGGGAGAATTTTATTTACTGGGAAAATATGATGATCCCTACGCAAATGGCGGGGTGTATAATATTAGAACAACATTTGCGTTTGGGCTTTCTAATACAGGAGATGAAATAATATTACAAGATACAAAAGGAATAGATAAAGATCGAGTCCATTATAATGAAACGGCAGGTTGGCCTGCTTGCTTAGGAGCGTCTCTTAGTCGTATTTCAGCAGATTTAAAACGCAGTAATGATTCCACCAATTGGAAATGCGCTACAAAATCTTATGGTGCAGGAGATAAAGGCACTCCTGATGAAGTAAATTAACCGAAACGTGCCCGGCAACTTTCGGTCGAAAAATCGACAAAAAGGTACACCCATATTTAAAAAATGATTTACAATGAGGTGTACCGTTTGGTCGGAAAATGGACCGAAAGTTGCCGGGCACGTTTCGGTCCCGTTTCGGTCCTTGAGTTTCTGTCCCAATATCATTATAATTTAGGGGAAAAATATATTATGAGGAAACGCTATGGAAAAGAAAAATATTACCATTGGTGTTCTCTTATCTGGCTGTGGCA
>JAHFAK010000110.1 GCA_023250585.1 Deltaproteobacteria bacterium | reverse complement strand
TCTTTAAGTTTAGCACTCTTGAGTATGATTTTTTTTAATCCCTGGACTTTTTTTATGCAGATTACATTGGGTACATTCTTTGGAATTTCTGGAATTGTTCTTTACGGTTATTTGATCTATAGGTGGAAATAGGTGTGACGCTACTTCCCGTCCGTTGGGGTGTATACACCAAACGACCGAAATACTTGAGAGGTAAGTGCATATACCTGAACGGACGGGAAGTAGTGTCACACCTTTCAGCCCACCTTTCAGCCAATCAAGCCATTCTAAAGACCCTTGGCGATAACGTCATTTTTTTCTTTAATATCGATTGGTTTTGCTTTATAAAATGCACTCTACGAGGTAAAAGGATATGTAACTATTGTAAATACCCTATTTACAATCACATCAAAATACGGTAATATTAGATAAGGGGAGGGATCTATGGCAAAAACAATATTGGTCATTGACGATACAAAAGAACTTGTTGAAATGTTAAAGACGCTTCTTTCGGTAAAAAGCTATAAGATTATAGCCGCATATGATGGAGAAGAAGGTATATCCAAAGCACAAAGCGAGTTTCCGGATCTTATTCTTCTCGATGTAGCTCTTCCAAAATACAGCGGATTTACCGTATGCAAGAAACTAAAGGCCTCAGTGGAATACAATAAAATTCCTATTATTATGCTCACTGCTCAATCTACTGATGAGGATAAGTTCTTAGGATTTCAGTTGGGCGCGGATGCCTACATCACAAAACCTTTTAATTCTAATGAGTTATTACAAAAAATTGATGAGTTTCTTCATTAATGAGCGAGTCGTGTGACTGCATTCAGTAATTCAGTTATTTGAAAAGGCTTAGCAAGATAATCATCTCCAATTTTTTTCAATTCGTCTTCGTTTTCTTTCGATAGCTTTTTGCCCGATAAAAAAATAATTTTTGAGTTTTTATTTACCTTCTTTATTTCTTTTGTTGCTTCTATTCCATTGATTCCTCCGGGCATGAGAATATCCATGATGATAATATCAAAAATTTTCTCTTTAAAAACGCGAATACCATCATCACCATTATGCGATGTTTCAACCTGGTAGCCCTCATTAGTTAATACATCTTTTAAGAGAGATGCTATATTCACTTCATCATCAACAACTAAAATTTTAAGAGACTTAACCCGATTAAATTGATTAAGAAGAGCTTTCTTAGTATCCGTTTGAGGTAAAGCTTTGCTATCATTTTGTAATAAAGGGAGATAAATATTGAAGGTAGTTCCCTCACCTACTTTACTCGTACAGGTGATTTCGCCGCAGTGATCTTTAATAATACCGTATGATACCGAAAGTCCAAGCCCAGTCCCTGGCCGGCCTGAGCTTGTTACTTCATGCTTAGTCGTAAAAAATGGATTAAAGATATGCGACAGATTTTTTGCAGGAATTCCACATCCGGTATCTTTTATTTGAATAAGCAGTTTGTCGAGAATAACATCAGTTGTAATCGTAATTCTTCCGCCTGTACCTGCCATAGCATCACGAGCATTGAGTATCATATTTAAGAGTACTTGTTGAATCTGCCCGGGATCAGCAAAAACTTCCGCACTCTTGTTATAATCTCTCTCAATCTCCATACCTTCTTTTTTAAGACTGTTTTCGATAATAACCAGTACATTCTCTACGAGATTTTTAACATCGGTAACGACCTTCTTTAATTCAGTCTTACGAGAAAAACTGAGCATGCCTTTAATAATATTTTTTGCGCGTTCTGAGGTAGACAGCACAATTTCAACAAGTTTTTCATAATTTTCTTTTGCAGGATTTCTTTGTGCGTGCTGAGCATATCCATCCATAATAGTAAGTAGATTACCAAATTCATGTGATACGCCGGCGGCTAGTTGTCCAATGCCAGCAATTTTTTCACTCTGTATTAACTGCGCTTGAGCACTTTTTAATTCGAGCATTGATGCTTCAAGATCTTCACGAGTTTTCTGTAAATGAGTGATATCATGGAGTGATCCACTGATCGTATTACTCTCATCAAAATTTATAGAAACAACAAACCATTTAATCTCTCCCGTTTTATCTTTGAAACGAATCTTATCCTGTTTGTTGGGATTGAGTAAATTTCCATCAAAGGTAAAAAGAGCTCTACAGCGTTTCCTATCTTTTGCATATACATAATGGCAAATCCGCGCCCCTAAACTTTCCCCTAATTTATATCCTGTCAATGTTTCCCACATAGGATTGAGAAAAGTAAAAACCCGATCGGCATTAACCTCAAAAACAGCTTCTTGGAGATGTTCAACGAGTGTTTCAAATCGCTTTTCAGATGAAGAAAGACTTTCGATAAGTCGATAATGAATTTGGGCTTGTAATTCGTCTTTTTTTGAATTCATACTATCTGTCCTCGACTCTTCCCTTTTTACGAGGACTTTAACAATGATACATCAATTACATTATTTCAAGTTTCTTGAGAAGAGTCTTGTACTCTATTACCTCTGCATACAGAGGAAAAACATTTTCCAAATAGAAATTTTGTTCTGTTTGAGTTCGCCCGCATATACAATCAGAGACAATTAAAACCTTATATCCTCGTTCATGTGCTGACCTTGCTGTTGAATCAATACAGAGCGACGTAACCACGCCGGCTATTACAAGTGAATTAACGTTGTTTTCCTTCAGAATCTTATCAAGATCTGTATTACTAAATGCGTTTAATCCCCTCTTTCCCGGAATCGATTGAATGCGTGGTTCGAATTTCTTGATTTCGGGGATAGTTTCAGCTCCCTTAGCTCCTTCTTTAAAAGCACCCACATCTTTAATTGTTTTCAAAATTCCCACCGGTTCAACTAACTCCGAATAATTTGGAGTAAAAGTAATGGGCGTTGAAATCATCGGGACTTTTGTGGGACTTAATGACTTCACCAAATGCATGGTATTATTCAGTACTGACTGAGCATTGAGTTCAATGACACTATGTAAAATTCCATCTTTGGCGAAGTAATCATTTTGGTAGCCTATAAGTACTACTGCTACTTTATTTTTTTTCATAGATCCTCCTTTTTTGATTAAACTTCTCCTAATTTGTAGTATACTCTATTTTCATGTTTTTTACAATACTATTTATTAACTTATTGAGTAAATAAATGTAACAAGCTGATTTTAAAAAGCTTTTATTATCTATTTATGAAGTTGTTATATAGGAAGAAAGGCAGGTTGGAGTTGTTTTTGTCTCCATTTCTCTAATAAGCGGTTCTCCAATCTTCTTGGGTGACAATAATGGTAACGGTGTGACGAGGTTATTTTTTGGAGATGAAATTAGAGGTAATGGTGTATGAGCTCTATCCTGAGACATTTTACTATTTTTTACAATTTTTAAAATGCCCTTATTGAGTAATTCAATAACGATGTCGTATGTTTCATTACCCATGAAATCGTGTAACGTTGTTTTTCTTTCAATAATATTGGTAACTATATGAAACACTTCTTCGGTAGTTTTATAGGTTGTAAAAAAAGGATTATTGTGAGCAACAATTTCATACACCGATTGGTCCTCGTTGGATCCTGTTTCTTGCCGTAATCGGATCGATTCATGTATTTTAAGAGAACAATCACGTGAGTCTTTATGAGAAAGCGTACTTATGAAATCTAAATCATCACAGTAATTTTTTACTTCATGATGGATTGGTTTATGGGGATTATTAATTGTTCGCACTAAATAGTGTTCATTCGAAACCTTTGTTTTATGAATCAAAATATACCCAAAGTTAACTTTCTTTAAACCCTTTTTACGAAAATTCTCAATCCATTGTCCGAGCTCTTTTGTGTAGCTTTCATAACTCTGTCCAAAAGGTAAATGGCTGTGTGGCACTGAAAAAAGAATTTCATCACGATCAGCGGTTTGAAGAAGTATTCTATGAGCCCGGCCTCCCGACCACCATGACTTAAGCTTCTTCTCGTAGCTCTTCGTCTCAACTAAATCGGTTACAATATGAAGTTTTCCCCGATCAGTAAGATAGTCTTTCGATTGTTTAATAATGTTTACTAAAATTTCCTCTCCATTTTTTCCTCCATCACGAAACGTTACATTAGATCGTGGGCTTGGAACAAATGGTGGATTTGCAAGTATGGTATCAAAATGTTTACCTTTTAATTTTTCAAAAAGGTTTGATTGTATAAATTGTACATTGTGAATTCCATTTAAGACTGCATTAAAGCGAGCGAACCTAATCGCTCGGGGGTTGATATCAACACCAATAACTGTGGCTCCATAGCGACTTGCAACGAGAGCCTGAATACCTGAACCCGTGCAGAGATCGAGTATATTTCCGACCGGATACCGTGGCGCTGTATGAACAAGACCAAGACTATCAGCTCCAATATACATCACAGCATTTTCAGAGAGTTTATCTTCTTCAAAGAGTAGGTAGCGATGATCAGTCACGATGTAGAGATCATCAACATGATAAATATCCACACGAGAAACAAAAGTATGTAACCCTCTTTGTATAAATAATCCAATATCTTTCAGAAAATCGAGTGTACGTTTGTCTGTAATGAGTTTTTCGAGCCGTTTTAGAGGAATTGCAGCTCGTATGAGAAATAATCGAATACAGTCAGAAACGGGTGTTTCATCTAACACATATTTATCATAGTAATAATAATGTGTCGGATTAATATCTTGTAGGGTTTCTACTTTAAGAATTTTACATACGGTTGCTTCTCGGTATCCTACTTCGTGTAATATATTTCGAAATTTTCTCAAATATCCTTCGTCATTAACGTTTTCATTTTCAAAAATACTAAAAGTTTTTGAATCTCGTTTAATTACTTTTTTGGTGCTCGTTATCGCTTGTTTCCATCCTCTGGTTTTCACACCAAGTTCATGTAATATAGTTTGCCAATGGGTAAGAAGCGATTCCCATTCCTCCGTTGAATATTGGAGGTCTAAACGAAGACGAGAAAGATTGAGAGATGAACCATGGACGAGCGCAAGTATAATGTTTGTTTCTTCCCAGGTAAGAAAATGAGAAATCTTCTTTTCTTCTCTATTAGCTAATTGAGATCTACCAAGGGGATCAAAGATGATACCAATCGCAGGAGAAAGCTCGGACTTAAATGGTACGCGATAGGGGTTATTTTGGAAAAGTTTACTTTTTTCACGGAAACGTGCTCCTTCGGAAGATAACCGTAAAAGCTCATCATGCGTCCATGGACAATCATCGTTTTTCTTATAAAAAAACGCTTTATCGAGTTCGGTCATCATATCGGTAAGATCACTTTGATCGGGGAGAAGACCTTTGGGTAAGAATGTTGGTTTCACGAGTGATATATGTTCATCATATTCTTTAACGCTTGCATGTTTTTTTGAAATCCAAAAATTTTCTAAAACCAAATAATCAATATCCGTTGCAAGAAATGTTTCGAGTGCATCTTCTGGAGTTTCTACAATAGGTTGGCCAGCAATATTAAAACTCGTATTGAGTAAAACCGGTGGTCCTTTTCGTTCTTTCTTAATCTGAAAACAAAGATCATGGAAAAAGGGATTATCTTTTTTGGTAACCGACTGCACACGGCCCGTTCCATCGACATGAGTAACTGACGGAATAAGTGAATGATATTTTTTTCTGATATTCGATACAACAAGCATAAACGGAGATGGAATTTTTTGTTCAAATACTTCGTCAATTTTTGACTCGGGAATAACCGGAGCAAATGGTCGGAACGCTTCACGGAATTTCACACGAGCATTAAGGACATCACGCATTTGGGGAAATGAAGGGTCAACAATAATTGAGCGATTGCCCAGTGCGCGTGGTCCAAATTCAGAACCCTTTTCAAAGCGAGCAATGATATGGCCTTTCGAGAGCATCTTCGCTGTCGTTGCGATAATCTCATTATACGATAACTCACCAACGGTAATTTGTTTATCAAATTTCTTCAGTGTACTTTCAATTGTTTCTTTACTGTACGTTTTACCGAGGAAGGCATTCGAGAGTTTTTCGCGTTTTGGCTTTTTGGTGCTCGTTGCATATGCCCAGAGAGCAGCGCCTGCTGCAATTCCAGCATCACCTGCTGCGGGAAAAATAAATATATCATCGAGCTGCAATTTGCGTAATATTTTGTAATTTGCAACTGAATTCAATCCTACACCGCCAGCAATAGAGAGTTGCTTACTTTTTGTTTCTTCGGTAACTAACCGTGCAAGATGAAGGAGCGCTTTTTCAAGTTCCTTTTGGACCTTATAGGCTAAGTCAGCCATGAAAGCTCGCAAATACGGTTTGCCGTTGTGATCATCATATTTTTTTTCAATAGCAGCTATTTCTAAAAAAATGTCATAGGCATTGATTTCAATGTGATAACTCTTTGGATTAATATGAAACCATTCTCGCCAATTCTTTTGATCAGTTCCATATGGCGCAAGGCCCATGAGCTTTCCAGCTTCAGGAATTGATACCGATTCTCCAACGCGAGTTATGAATCCTGCTTTACGCGTAATATACTCATACACAAATCCAAGTGTTGAAAGTCCGGCAAGATGCGTGGGAACTCGTTCGCTATGAATAGGAGCAATCCGCGTGCCTTCACCTTTAAAGAGTGAATACGACTCACAGGTTCCATCAGGATATGTTGATCCCGAAGCATCGACAACAAGAATGGGTGATTCTGAAAATCCCGATGGCCAAAATGCAGTGTAGGCATGAAGAAGATGATGACTTGGAGCTTTTCGTATTTTTTCTTTTAACTCTGCAGGAAGTTGCCGTAATAAAATATCATATGATTTATCAATGCCCGGCATATTTGCTGTAATTGTTTCAATGTCATTAAAACTAATGCCAAGGCTCTGCATGCAATACTGGATTGCTTCATGAGGTAATTGGATCTGTCCATCATCACCTACATTTTGATAGAGATATCCAATACTGTGTTTACATCTATCTAATCGTTCTTGGTGAATTGCTGAAAGTATTTTGCCATCGCGAACAATAGCGGCAGATCGATCATGTCCAAGATTAATCCCTATGTGATACATACTTCCTCTCTATAATAACCCCGGCAGGTATTTATTTAAAATGTCATTCTATATAAATGATGACATATGTCAAGATTTTATTAAGAAAAAGGTGTGACACTACTTCCGGGCTAAGAAAAAGGTGTGACACTACTTCCGGGCAGATGGGGTATAGGCATTATGGAGAGTACCTGTAAGTTTTTCTTCAAGGCATTTTAAATAAAGAGAAATTCTTCGAGCATTGGCACCGAAATCTCCTTTGCCTAAACGAGATTTTGATCGCATATGAACTTCTATTAATCCGTCTTTACTAACACGAATCTCAATAACAATATCATCTTTGAATCTAAAAAATGATGTTGTAGCTACAGCTTCAATGCGCGATTGACTTTTATCAACACTCACGATTTTCCAGCCTTGTTCTTGAGTAATCTCATGAGCAAGAGTAAAAACAGTATCTTGTGTGTTTTTAATTCTTAATGGAAAGATTGAATAGTAACTCTCTTGTTTTTGCTTAAATTCTTGGTGGTACATATAATCTCGATTAGGATATTTCTTTGCGAGTTCCTTGAATTGCGGCGGATTATCGAATGAAGTTGTGATATCGTTAATAAGCGGTTTCATTGTATTCTCTTGAATCCATGTTAAAAATTCACTGATATATTATAGGGAGTATAGGAGAGAAGAAAGGAATAAATGGAAA
>JAHFAK010000109.1:3119-7879 GCA_023250585.1 Deltaproteobacteria bacterium | reverse complement strand
ACAAAAAGGTACAGGCACTTTTTGTCACGGAGGCTTTGCATTTTGCTAAGAAGTTAAGACATGGATAAAATGCAATTATTTAATTCTATTATAATTTTAAGTGGTTATATTTCGGCATGCCTTTTGCAATAAACTCTATACATGCCACGACGAAGAACACCCCAAGATGGTGAATGTGTACATATTACGGTCAGATGTAACAATCGAGCGTTTTATTTTGATTTACAAAAAGATTTTCAAATCCTTCTTGATTGGTTAGCAAGTCTGCCTTATTTTTTTAATGTTTCTCTTCATCATTTTTTATTCATGTCAAATCATATGCATCTACTACTTACCCCACGAGAAAATAATCTCGGGAAAGCAATGTCGTATTTTTTGACCAATCTTTCGAAAGCATTAAATAAGCAACAAGGAAGAATCAATCATACATTTGCGGATCGTTATTGTCCTACAATTATCAAGGATGAACGACATCTCGTTAATGTGGTCAGATACATTTATCAAAATCCACATCGCGCACGTATAGCATCTGATATAAAAAAGTATCGATATTCAAGTTTAGGAACATATTTAGGCGAAGTAAATCATGGAATAAAATTATCCCCTGATGCGTATACATGTGACCTCTTTAATAGAGGGACCTATGGTCGAGAGACATGGATCGCCATGCTGTATGAATATTATAGTACTGAAGAAGTAAGAATTATACGAGAATCCTTATTGAAATCTGAATTTAAATTTTCACGCCAACAAAAACGAGTATTAAATACTTTTCCTCATACAATTACACAATAATATGGGTGTACTTTTTGGTCGGTTTTTCGACCAAAAGTTGCCGGGCACGTTTCGGTCACGAAACCGCAAGGCAAAGCGAAGCCCAAGAATTATGGGCTTTCTTGAGCATACGTTTTGTTTTGCGAATTTCTTCTTTCAAAGTGGCAATTTGCTCTTTTACTGAATCCACTTTAAGTTTTTTGAGTTTTTTATACTCAGCTTTTAATTCCTGAAAAAGCACATATGCCTCTTCAATTTTTTGACGTGTGTTGGTTACAAGATTTTCAGTGACTTTTGTCGTGTTTATCTTTCCTGATTCAATTTTTTCAAGAAGTTTTTGCTCTTGCATTCGAATTTTAGCAATCACAATTTTTTCTTTTGGAATAAAACGCAGATTTTTTACCAGGCCTATCCATTTAAGCAATGTAATTGACCATTTACCTGGATCCCAATGATAAACACGATAGCCATTGCGATAATCGGCTTGAAATGCATGATGAAAATTATGATATCCTTCACCGTAGGTAAAAAAGGCCATAAGCCAGCTATCACGAGAAGTATTTTTATCTGAATACGGCTGACGTCCTACAAAATGGGCAATCGAATTAATAAAAAAGGTGCAGTGATGATTAAACACAATGCGAGTAATTCCGGCGATGAAGAATCCACCCCATACATCTCCCCATAATGCAGCAATACCCATGGGAAGTAAAAGGCCAAAAAATATTGCAATAGAATAATAGTAGCGATCTTGAAAGCGAACAAGCGGGTCTTGCAAAAGATCGAGGATATTATCAAAGCTTTTATTTTCGGGATGTTTGTAAAAAATCCATCCCATGTGGGCATGGAAAAATCCTTTCTTTATATTATAAGGATCACTCTCTTGATCAACAAATACATGATGATCACGATGATACGAACACCAATATTTAACTGAGTTTTGAAAAGATGCCGCACCAAAAATAAGCAAGAAAAGACGTACCGGCCATGTTGCTTCAAAGGTACGATGGCTTAATAATCGATGATATCCCACCGTGATGCTCAGACCCGTAAAAACCGCCAGTATAAAGGCAAGCATAAGTGTCTCTAATCGCATCGTATTTTCAAAGATCATATAAGCAACACTGATTGCTGAGATAATAGGCGTACCTAAAATGAATAAAATATTCATTTTATTCATTTTTCGTTTTGCTTGTTCATGTTTCATAACTAACTCCAAAAAATTATATAATCTTTACCATAGGCGAGAATAATAATATTCGCAAGAATTTTTCTTAAAAATGGGTGTACCTTTTGGTCTATTTTTCGACCGAAACGTGCCCGGCAACTTCCGGTCAAAAATCGACCGGAAGTTGCCGGGCACGTTTCGGTTATTCTTCCAGAAAGAAATCATCAACGGAATTTTTCTCTTTCTGTTTTTCCGCTGGAGTAAGCAAGGGAGGGAGAGTGCCTTCACGAAAGGCTTCGGTAAGGGAATTTTTTGTATGGGGAGGGACACGTTTTCCTGTTTTAGGATCAATGGACGTAAAAACAATTGTTTTTGGAGGTATTTTAAAATCTCTTTTTGGTAAAGTCTGTCCCGCTTCTTGCATAAAGGCTAACCAAATCGGGCTTGCAGCAGTAGCACCTGTTTCACCTTTGCCTAATGTAGTGATTTCATCAAAGCCTACCCAAGCCCCGGCTACAAGTTCTGGAGTAAAGCCAATAAACCATGCGTCTTTATATTCATTGGTGGTCCCTGTCTTTCCTGCTGCAGGACGATCAAGGCTACGCACACTCTGACCTGTTCCTTCTTGAATTACTCCACGCAAAAGATGAGTCATAATATATGCGGTTTCAGGAGAAATAACAGATCCCGAAGGCAATGGCAGATCTCTAGCAGGGACTTTCCCCATGATATCGTGTGATATTGATTCACCGGTACTTTTTAAATCCGCAAGCTCATTCATTACTGCCCGCTCATGTTCCATTTCTTCGATACGCTTTACGGTTTCTTTCTGGAATGATTGTATTTGCTCCTCGCTATTTTCACCCGCATCCTCTGAAACATTATTCTCAAGAACCCTTCCATAGCGATCTTCGACTCTTTTAATATATATTGGCTCAACTTTTCTTCCCAATGATGGAAAATGTGCATATGCAGTGACTAACTCTTCAAGCGTTACAGCTGATGAACCTAACGAAAGAGACAGATCCTGAGTAAGCGGCGAATGCACACCAAGCTTTTTTGCATATTCGGTTACATAATCAATACCAATATCCTGCACAATTTTTATTGTCGTAATATTCAAGGAATGAATCAGTGACGATCGAAAAGTAGTATCACCATGAAAGGTCATACTATAATTTGTTGGCTTCCATGCAAATTCTCGTGAAGGATCATCATAAATAATCGGAGAATCAATAATGATTGTCGTCGGGGTATATCCTTTATCAAGTGCAGATGCATAGATAATTGGCTTAAATGCACTACCCGGCTGCCGCATTGCTTGTGTTGCACGATTAAATTCACTCGCAGAAAAATCATATCCCCCAACTAATGCTTTTACATAGCCTGTATGAGGATCGAGTGCAATAAACGCTCCTTGAACCAATGGAATGTCTTCCAAATAAAAATAAAAGGTATTATTTTTTTGTTCTTTATAGCAAACTATGATTACGTCTCCCCGTTTGAGTCGTGATGAAATTGATATAAGAGCAGCATGTGATGCCTTCGGATCAAAAGGACTCGCCCATACCATATCTTCAAGCCTTATTTTTCCGTGTATTCCATGGACAAATACTTGAACATATTTTTGAATATCATCCACACTGACTACAACTGCTTCAGAACGAATTGATGAATTCAATAATTTTGGTTGAGGTATTTTGTTATTCTTCATAAACATGGTAATTTCCTCTTCATTCAGTGCACGTAGAGGCCCACGATAGCCTTGACGTTTTGAAAGCTGCTCTAACCCATATTTTACGGCTTTGTCAGCGCTATGCTGAAGAGATGCTGAAACCGTCGTATAAACCTTGAGCCCTCCTTTTAAAACCTCATCATTACCATATTTTTCAACTAGATATTTACGAACATGCTCAAGAAAATAAGGCGCAACTGAAAGATTTATATCTTCTTTTGGAGCAATTGAAATTTCGGCAGCGAGTGCCTGCTGTGCTGCTTCTCTAGAAATATAGCTTTCTTCAAACATGCGCTTGAGAACATACTTTTGACGTTTCTTTGCTTTCTCCGGATTTTTAAACGGTGAATACAAAGATGGCGCTTGGGGCAAACCAGCCAAAAGAGCAATCTCGGCCAGGTTGAGCGCTGATACATCTTTATTAAAGTAATTCTTTGAAGCAGCCCCTACTCCATATGATCCATGTCCAAAATAAATCTGATTGAGATACAAATAGAGAATTTGATCTTTTGAAAAGTTTTTTTCAATTCTATTGGCAAGAATAAATTCTTTAATTTTCCGTGAAAATGTTTTTTCTTTAGTTAACAAAAAAGTCTTCGCAACTTGTTGAGTGATAGTGCTTCCCCCTTGGCGAATTCCCTGCGCGAGGATATTTTTTGCAGTTGCTCGAATAATTCCCCATGGATCTATGCCTTTATGATGATAAAAATGCGCGTCTTCCGCCGAAATAATCGCATGGCGTAATTCCACAGGAATTTCTGAAAAGGGAATGACGCTTCTATCTTCATCAAAAAATTTTCCAATCAGCTCGTAATCATCTGAATATACTTTTGACACGAGCGGAGGCTCGTAATCACTGAGCGCTTTAAGCGAAGGTAAATCAAAAGCAAAAAACGTAAAAAGAGATATAATAATTATTCCAATAAAAAATAGTAGGAGTAAAAAAGAGGAAAAAATTACCCAATATCGCATATATCTCATACCCAATATCCTGGCCTAAAAGGCTTTTGACAATGATTTCAGACAATGATATTATATTCTGACATAGTGTAGCGTTATAAATGTATAATAACAATATTTTTT
>JAHFAK010000109.1:0-3019 GCA_023250585.1 Deltaproteobacteria bacterium | reverse complement strand
TATTTTTTCATTATGACCACTGATCTTAAAAAAAATTTACCAAAAGAACTTGTAGCCCATCTAAAAGTAATAGAGGGTCCTGATCGCGGACTCAATACAAAAATTCTTTATGATACGACAACAGTTGGCAGGCGACAGGCTGATATTATTTTTACTGATCCCAAAATTTCATCCACCCATTGTAAAATTGAATATCGAAATAACGGCAAATTCTATCTTGTTGATCTGAAGAGTACCAATGGAACATTTTTAAATAATGTCGCAATTACTGAGTCCATCTTATCTGATGGGAATATTGTGAAAGTAGGTTCAACACTATGTATCTTCACCTCGACCTCTGTACACAATCAAAAAATGTATCCAAAAACCGAGGAAGCAACCCAAGCACGAACAAGTGTGAAAGTTGGGATAAAACAACTGGTTGATGAAGAATTCCAAAAATTAAAAACCCAAAAAGCTTCAATGGAAGCTCTCAAAAATGCCTCTCATGAAGAACACAGGCCTGGAGACATCTCAATTGCACTGGAAGTCATCGCAGGCAAGGATACAGGAAAAAAATTTTCCATAACCAAAGGCAGCGTCTTTATTGGTAGAACTGATACTGATATTGCCATTCATGATGCTGATGTCTCACGTCGTCACATGCTCATTGAAATATTCGGGAAAGATCAAATTTTCGTGCGCGATCTTGCCAGTACTAATGGAACCTATATTAATGACAAAAAAATTGTTAATGCTAAAGTATGTAGCAACGATGTTATTAGTATCGGAAATACAAAATTAAAACTTATTCTAACCGAAAAATGAGTTCTCAAAAAATTTATTTCTACGTCATATCAACAAAAAAGAGTTTACGTTTTACTCTACCGTGTACCCTCTATTTAGGTAGGGATGAAACATGTGAGATATATGTATCAGACACAAAAGTTTCCCGCAAACACGCTCAAATTATCGGCAGCAAAACTGGAGTAGAACTTAAAGATCTCTCGAGTACCAATGGGACATTTCTCAATAATAAAAAAATTAAAAAAGCTACTCTTAAAGAGGCAGATACGATACGAATAGGAACAAGTATCATTGAGTTTTACAGTAAAATTCCCTCATTTTTTAATGAGACAAAAGAAGAAAGCAAAAAGACTGAAGAAGCTAAAACGAGCCATGCTCCTGAAACAGTAGTTGATTCGATTACGGGAAACATCGACGGGAAAAGCCTTATAGGACTCTATCATTTTTTACATAAAACCAAAGATACCGGTATAATTAAATTGCAATCAAAAGATAGTATGAAAGGTTTCATTACTTTCTATAAAGGGAATATCATTTTTGTAAAATACGGTAGTGTTTATACAGAAAAAGCACTCGCGCGTATTCAATTATTAACTGAAGGAAGCTTTCTCTATACCCCCGGTAGTATTACTCGTTACCCTCTGGAGATTACCGAAGATCTTGAATCACTGCTTGCAAAAATCGATACAGAAATCAAAGAATATACAAAATTGAGCAAAGTATTTGATAAAATTAAACGCTTTAAACTGAACAGAAATATGACCCAGCCACTACAAAAACTCTCGAATGACGCGCTTGTAATTTTACAACTCGTCATTGTTAATGGAACGGTTGATTACATATTAGATAACTCGCCACTGAGAGATACTGAAACTCTGAGAGCCCTAGCATTTTTGTATGTCTCTTCTTTTATTGTATCCGCATAAACAAAGCTAAGAACACTTTGCGATTGGAACACATCACATACGCCATCGGAATCTTTATCATAAAACTTCTGGAAGTTTTCAACGGTATCGAGCGAATGTAAATTCGTCGTAGTATTCGTTGCAAACATTCCGTTACTATTGAGAAATAGATTCAAAAATTCTGTCTTTGTTTGAGTTATTGCATACCACGGTAATGAGGTTCCCATTGTTGTTTTAAAACTCAGCTGACCAAGATACCCATTAGAGTATCCACCCTTGCTTGCTTCAAGTTGATCAGTAAATAACGCTAGCGAAATATGGGCATCATACACCGTATGAATTTTTATAGTAATTTTACATTCAGGTAAAAAAGATGCGTTAAGCTGGACCTTCACTGCTCCTTGAATGGCAGAAAAATTTCCATCAGGCGCCATTGTACGATATACACAATATAATGTCCCCGACGTTTGATTAGGAATACTTTGAGTCTGCCGATATTTCATCGTCGTTAGCGAATCCTCTTCAAAGCTCATTGTAATTGTCGCATCAGCAGATCCATTTGTAGCAACGTCATCCGAGAGTTCCCAATTGTTCATTTTATCTTCAAAAATTTTCTCTTCAACATACAATGAAAGACCAACAAGATCTGCACGTGTAATGATATTATTTGAATCGGCAAAATCAGTTCGATTGATGAGTTCATCCATCGTTATGGTTTCGCCACTGATTAACGCAACACCATCACAACGATTATCGGTTCTATTAATTAATAAATTTCCAATATATTCTTCATTATGAAAAACTCGATCATAATCATCGACAACGGTCAGCTCAGTTGTTTCAGATGGAAAACTTGCATTAATCCCGCTGCCTTGCCCGTTTTGACTAACAATTGTTTGACTATCGTCTTGACCTTGTGCATCAGCTTCTGATTCCGTGCTTTCCTCGCCTTGTTTTGCTTCAGAATCTGAATGTTGATCACTCGTGGTAGAAGTATCATCGGCTTTAAAAAATCCTGTACAACCAAAATGAAATACAACAATAAGGCCAAAGATGACGCACAAATAGTGTAGAAATCGATAAAAATAGTTCATAGTGCTTCTCCCAAGCTTGTTATATTGATTGAATAGCTTCCCCAATTTCAGTGTATCAAAATGAAAGAAGAGAAACAATAGGAAAAAATAAAACATGGTAACAGCTCAGTTAAGGGGAAAAATGAAGATGGATCCCGTGGTCAAGCCACGGGATAACAAACGGGAAACGCCCTCAAATTGTCATCCCGCGAACGTATCGTGGGATCCAGTTCCATAGAGAAATTGCTTAATCCC
>JAHFAK010000108.1 GCA_023250585.1 Deltaproteobacteria bacterium | reverse complement strand
ATAAAACAAAATACGGCGAGTACTTGTTGTGGTTGATTCTTATAGACTATGTAAACGAGAATCAAACCTGCCATAGCCCTGAAGAAGAGGTCAATCAATGTATAACCCTCGCTCAAAAATCAGGGACGGTTCTAATTTCTGCGACCGCCGAAAAATAGAAGCGTTCCCTGTTTTAATCCTTACTGATTAAAATAGCGAAATAAATCCGGATTGGCCAATCTTAATTGGTTCAACGTCGTAAGCAAAACCACGAAAAACAAGCCCACGCTTTTTTCTGCCTCAGGGACACATTTTAATCCCACTGTATCATCAAATAAGGCAACCGTTGCTGTCCCACCCTCCATAAACATTGGGAGAAACATACCTCTACTCACAACGCAGGCAAAGTCAATCCTTGTTCTTCTTTCCTCAGTCTCAATTTTTGAGATGATTTCATCGGCTACTTCACCGATTGGTTTTGTAGCATAGGAATCGCCGAAGTCATAAGCTAATAAAATACCTAATTTGGTGTTAAGAGGCCTCCCATAGCCAAGGGACATGCTTGTCTTCCCAGGCCCAAGAGGAAGAGAGGTAAGATCCTCCCTTGGCACTTCTTTGAAAGACTTGATATTTTTTATTGCTTCATCAAGGGTTGTGGGGGTAAGACGGGATTTAACTTGTATTACACAATAGACGGTTTCTATGGGGAATACTTCTTGATTAATATCTGCATAAAAAATGGGTGTGCTATCGGCATCATAAATAATTACATCACATTGATCACTTTGAATGCCCTCGCTACTTACGACAAATCCTTTGCTCACTCCATATCTTTTGGGTAGTTTTTCCGTGAGGAACCTTCTTATTGCTTCCTCCCTCTGACCTCCGCGGTCAGGAGGAAAGGCGAGAGATCGCTCGGTTTCTGAAAATTCTTGCATTAACTTCGAGGATACATTTTTAAAAAGTTCTCTGATGTTTACCCTATTCATGAAAAACCTCGATAAGCGTTAAAATAGGGGACGGTTCTAATTTCTGCGCCCGCTGAAAAATAGAACCGTCCCCGATTGTTTCAATACTCAATATCCACGTCAGTCATAGACAATAAGTATGATGTCACCAGTTTTGCCTCATTTTAGTGGCCATTCTGGAATAACTTTGTCGATTTCTTTCATAAGACGAATTGATTCGCGAAGGGCGACAACGATTTTCATGTAATGTTTCAAGTCATAGGTCGAAAGTGAACGCTCTGCTTTTTTACGGTCCTTCAGCCATTTTTCGCAGACCTGATAACCACCAATCACAAAATCCCAAACTTCTTTCTCTACACCCCCAAAATATTGTCCATTGTTCACGTACACGCGCTTTGCTTTTTCATCATAACGAACATCAGTCACTTTCCAATCTTCAAGATTTTCTGGTTTCGTGCCACCGATTTTAACATCCCATTTTTGCAGATCACTAAAGACTGTTTTGGAATTATTAAACGGATTCTCACCAAGAAGATGTAAATTTACTAGCTCATTGCCGAGCTGTACAAGTTTCCTAAAGAGTTCCTTATCGGCTGTAAGTGGCAAGCGTGGAAAATCAATTTTGAGTTGTTTAGCGTAGCGAGTACGATATGAGGGTGAGTGAAAAACCGCATAGGCATAATAAAAAACATCCTCTGGACCAAATGTTCTACTTAAATCACCCTGCCCATTCTCTATGAATTCTAGTTTTAGATGATCCGCAAACGAATTAATTAATTTTGAACTTAAATTTGATTTTTTATAATCAGTTTCAGTAAAAGTTAGTTGATCAGTATTTTCATATAAATATAGCGGCATAACGGAGTTATTAGCGTAGGCGCTCTCAAAAACACAACTTTCACAAACCATATTAGTTACAAAAATATATGAGAAGTTTCTTTTTGATTGTCTTTTACAAAGAAGTCCAATGTTTGGTTGCTTAAAATTTTTCATCGTATCATAAAGTGGACGACTCAAAAAACCAGAAGATTTTCTTGTTAGAAGAGTGAACCGAACATCGAATGGTCTATATAAAATTTGAGCAATCTCATTTATATTTTGGTTAGAAACTACATCATTTTTTGCTGATGCAACCTTCCAATTTGTGGTATCGCTAATTTTATATTTAGCGCGTAAGGTGAGAATATTTAATTTTATAAAATCATCGACAATTTTTTTTATGCTATTTTCTTCAAATTGGATTGCAATATCATCATTTCTGGTAATTATTCCACTACTAGAATTTTTCATGGCTTCTGCCATGTTTAAATATGCCTTAAATTCATCTTCAATAGACAAGTCATGTTGTTGAACAAAAAACCAATTAGGTTCTCTTGGTATATGCTCAATCCATTCTGTTTTTTCAATACTCTCATCTAAGAGAGTCCTAAATTTTAAATCGCGCAACCCCCAAAGTTCTCCATACTTTACAATCACTTCTTTCTTTCTTTGATACTTAATAAAAAAATTGATGCAAACACCTGTTTGAATATCAAAAACATTCTGATCTTCACTGCCATCCGGCGCAACTTCACCCTTACGTTGGTTACCGTGCAAGTCGTAAATATAAATCTCATCAAACGTATTCATCAATGAACGACGCATTTGCCGATGAGTAATACCATCAATGAAAGTATTGCTGGTGATCATTGCAAATATACCCTGACCTGTCTTTTCTAACTTCCATTGTGCAAAACGAATGAATTTAATAAAGTCGTCATCTAGGTTTATTTTCCTTTCATTTAAGTTTTTCTTATAATCGTTAAGCAGCCCCAGAATCCATTTGCCACGATTCATTCGACCGAAATTTGAATACGGTGGATTCCCAATTATTGCCAAAATAGGGGCATCTTTCTTAACCTTACGTGCACTTTCGGACTCTTGAGGAATAGAATCAAAACCAAAAAGACTGAATGGCGGCTTTTCTGGATCATCCAAAGTATTTGCTAAATATACTTTAAATCGGTCATTATTTTTATCGCCATCGGCTTTTGTAAGGGCAAAATCAAAACCTAACCTCTCGACTTCGAGCGTGAGCTTTAAATGCGCAATGGCGTACGGTGCAATAAGAAGCTCAAAACCATAAAAATGTTTAAGAATATGCTTAAGCACCACTGCGTTGAATTCGCGCTTCACCATTTCTTCGCCAAGCGTTTTATTTTCCTTCTTTATATTTCCATAAATTTCCTGAATTGCTGACATAAGAAAAGTTCCAGTGCCCGTGGCAGGATCTAAAAGGTGGACTGATTCATCGGCAAGGCCTTTCTTCTTGTCAAATTTATTATGAAGAATCCAATCAACGCTCTTTACAATGTAATCAACAACCGGTTTGGGTGTGTAATAAACCCCACGCGCTTCCCGTTCCTTCGGATCGTATTCCTTAAGGAATGGTTCATAGAATTGAATTACAGGGTCTTCTCCGGGTTTGTGTTCCACCAATTTCTGATGGATACGTTCAATTTCGGAAGCATTCAACTGATCAACCAAAAGCCGCGTTGCTTCGTAAATATTCGGTATAATACCGGCAACTTTCTTAACGAGTGAGTACAGATCAGCTAAGATAGGGATATTGATCGGAAGGTAATCAATCGCATTTGTAAGAGTAAGCTCAGAATCTTTATCGTGGCGGGAATGCTCGAGAGCCGCAAGGAAAAGCGAATACGCCATAGTCTCAGCAACCATGTTTGCAAACTGGTGTTCAGAAATATCTTGAATCAGCGTTTTTTCAAACGTTTCCTTTAATTTTTTTAGATCAGAGTCTTCATTATGCGTTTCCAGCGCTTCTTCTACCTGCTTGGATAAAAATCGAGTCTTTTTGGCAAGGGCAAGCGCAAGTTGTTTTGGAGTACGCGTTTGATAAGCGCGCCCCTCAAAAAACTTCGTTAAAAAATTCTCGAACCCATTGCTACTAGCGCCATCAATACTGGTAAGATCAAAAATTAACTCCGCCGTTTTCTTTGCATCGACATTATTTTCTCTCTCTTCCTTCCCCCATTGCCATAACTGCCATTCACGCAGATTTGTAAAAATGATATTCTCAAGCGAATCTTTGTATTTTGTGAATTGCTCACAGAACTTTTCTGAGGTTAGATTTTCTTTCGGGCTTTTAACTTCTATCCAGCCGATGAGAGTATTACTGTTTCGAACAGTAATATCTGGAAACCCAACGTGCTTTTCATACTGCTTAGAGGTTTCTTCAGGTGTAGCAGATGGATTCTGCAATTTCTGAGTCTTTTTTGCATATTCTTCAACAAAAGAACACAAAAGGGGGTAATACGACCTCTCGGTTGCAATATCCTTAAGTTTTACAACTTTCTGCTTGAGTAATTCAATAATAGGATTAGCTTTTGTCATGCAATTATAGTAAATTTCGCCGAGGCGATACGTTCATGCTCAAAGTTCATTTGCAATTTACCGCGCAATTCTGTTATCTTTTTATCCTTATCAATAAATTGTTCCTCTTGGGCTTGAAAGTAACGCTTTTGCGCTCGGAAGAATTCTTTCTGCTTCTTGTCTATCTGCTCCTGAATCTGATCGCGTTCATAACTACCAAGAGTCCTGCTTGCCCTCATAGTTTTCTGAAGGTCTTTAATTTCTCTTTCTCTTATCTCCATTTCCTGTTTACCTTTTAGCAAAGACTCCTCAATAAACTGATTCAACTGATCCATTTCCTCATAGATGTAAGATTCATTGCCCACATTAATTTCTTCCTTCGTTTTTTCTAATAGCTTAACAGCAACATCTTCAAGTTCATCACGAAGATGGTCTTCCGATGCTCCTTCATTCACAATAGCAAGATCAAACAGTCTATCCAGGTTGAGGTTCTTAATCGGTTGCCAATGATCACCATCTTTCATAAGGCCAGCAACAGTAATTCTCTCAAATTCTTCACGTACGCCATTTATAGTATGCTGTTTGCATTTGAGCAAGTCAACAACAAGCTGGCATTCTTTACCAATAAGATCTTCGAAAGAACGACGACCCTTTTGTTCGTCATGCCGAAAAGTGACTTCCCACTTTTGGCCACGTATTTTTTTATCCCCTTCGAGTCGCTCTTTTATAAATTGTTCTTTTATATGTGCCGATTTGTATCCTTTGTCTTTATCCTCCTCTTTCAATTGGCCAAGGTAATACATTGTCCCTTCGTATTCAAAAATATTCTCCGTATGATACCGAATAGCATCATTAAGTGATAGGGCTAAATACCGCTTAAGCTGTGAATCAAATCGTCCAAGTGCATCAGTAAGCTTTTTTTGTCTCACGCGCAACTTCTGCCTGACTTCCTCGTCAAAGTGTTGAATGACCTTCCGTTGTGCGTCTTCAATCTTTTCTTGAATAATAAACGAAAGTTCCAATTGCAACTGTTGGAAACTGTTTTCTATTTGCTTTTCCGTACGGCATTTTCGATAGATATTGAGAATCTTTTTCTCGAAATTCAGGCCTGTACCAAGTCCGCCAAGAGCTATTTCCCTGACCTCATAACCATCGTCAGTGAGTTGTTCGGTTCCTAGCACTTTGTCGCTAAAATCAAAAAGGTTTCCGAACAATCTGATTTTCTCGGACAAAAGTTCGTAAACCCGCTGATCTGCGTAATTCCGCTTATTGAGAAAATTGACAACCAGAACATCGAGCACCTGGCCATATCGATGGCATCGGCCGATACGTTGCTCAATCCTTTGAGGATTCCAAGGTAAATCGTAATTGATAACAATATTTGAAAATTGTAGATTCAATCCCTCCGCGCCTGCTTCGGTCGTTATCAGTACTCCTTTATCAAGAGTTCTAAATTTCCATACGAGCGCTTTACGCAAATTGATGTTTTTGGAACCATGGTCGGCTTCTTGCGGAAATTGTATTTTCCATTCTTCAAATATTTCCTGTGCTCGCTTACTGGCATTGCTACCGTTGAAAAGAACCAAATTGTAGCCAATATCCCCAAGCAGTCTTTCAAGATGGTCCTGCGTCCGTCTTGACTCAGTAAAAATTACAGCTTTCTGTGGCCACTTTTGTTTTTCCGCATGATTGAAAACTTTATTAAGTGCACGAACCAGAGCTTGGCTTTTTTGGTTTTTATCAATTGTCGTTGCCAAAAAATAGTACCGCAGGATATCTTGGAACTCTTGCAATACTTCAGTTTTAGTGAAGCCATGATCAACTTCACGTTCTATGGGCTTCTTATTTTTATCGCTAATTTTTTCGTCCTCACCAAGATCATCTGTATCTTGTTTTTCCTCTTCTAGCTTTTCCAGAGTTGTCTCAATATCTTCAAGGCCGGGGAACGTGAGTTGATCCTCTCTGGTGAATTTTTTTTTGTTTTCCGGAAATATTATTCCCTCAAGATTTTTCTGATTTTCTCGTACAAGATTGGCTCGTAAGTTTTCAGTAATCTGATTTATTTCTTCACAAGAAACATCAAATTCAACCTGTAATCGCCTCGCTAAAAAATGAGCGACTTTATGAAGCGTCCCAGCGATAGCAAAACTGGAACTTGCCAAGATCTTCCGGTATACAAGTTCCATCATGTTTCTTTGCGTCGCTTTTGTAGAAGCAAGAAAAGGACGGTGCAGATACTCGCTTACAGAGTTGTATAGTTCTATTTCATCATCATTGGGTGCAAAGTCTTCGGTAATACTATGTCGATTCGTAAAAGAAACAAGGCCTGCGCTTTGGACTTGCTTGCGTAATGCCCGAGTTAATATTCCTCCATTTGTCGTTCCGGTATTTTGATCAATGGACCCCATCAATCTTTCCCGTAACTGCTTGAGTCTCTCGGTTTCGCTTCGTTTCTTCACGGGATTTGAAAAAAGTGTTTTAAACGAGAATTCTGTACCAAGATAATTCTCATCAAGAAAACTCGTTAATCCATATAACTCCATTAGATTGTTTTGTAGCGGGGTGGCTGTAAGCAACACTTTAGGGCGCCCTTTAATTACCTCCCGTATTTTTTTCGCCGTCTTATTACCTTTCTTCCAGACATTCCGGAGTCTATGCGCCTCATCAATCACAACAAGATTCCAAGGAATATTTTTACAAATGTAATCATAGCGATAAGCAAAATTGTGGGACGCGATAAAAATACCACCTTTCTGCAAGGGATTTGCCTGCAAGAGTTCCTTTTGCATCTTTTTCAAGATGGATCCATCGAGAATAGTGCTTGGCAAGTGAAAACGATTAAGCAATTCATCCTGCCATTGAGTTCGGATAGACGCTGGAACCAAAACTAAAATGTTTTGTCGTCCTTCTGTAAATAATTGGTCGATGATTAAGCCGGCCTCGATTGTTTTTCCTAGGCCAACCTCATCAGCAAGAATGGCACCTCTTGAAAGAGGGCTTTTGAATGCAAAAATTGCTGCGTCGACTTGATGAGGATTGAGGTCAATGTTTGCCGAGCGGATAGAATTGTTCAATTTTTCGGGATCGGAAATTGGTTTCTTCTGGGTCAGTTTATGAGCAAGATAAGTTTTTAACAACTGAGACATGGCTAGGATCTGCTGTTCTATTAAGATAAAATTTCCTGTGCTCAAACAAGTCCTTCTAAAACCTCCACACCCCACCCACTTTTCCGCCATAACGATTGGCGGATCCGCCTCTGGCGGAAAAACCTCCCTCGACGCTGCTCGGGACAAGCGGGCGCTTGCCTTCCCGGGTTGGGTTGTGTTGATTTAACTTGCTATAAAATAGTGCGTTACGGAAGATTCGGGGCCTACCGGTTTCCAAAGGGCGTCTCCTGATATGAGGCGGAACCATTATACCAAACCGGCTGCGGGGTGGGAAGGGCGGGGGAGTGGTTAGCGGGTGCAGGAGATAGGGTTGGTAGATGTTACTTTCCAAATAATTCTAAGTACTCTGAAAACACAAAAAGCCGGTTCCGTTTAAAGCCGGTGGATTCTCGGAGTATTCCGATCGTTTGAAATT
>JAHFAK010000107.1 GCA_023250585.1 Deltaproteobacteria bacterium | reverse complement strand
AAGCTTACATATCGTGGAAATGGTTTTGTCTTTCTTTCGCACTTCCTCTGTTGTTGTTCAACCGATTCTATTCCAGGTGCATTTTTGTTAGCATAAATAGAAACCTTTGAAGGCGGAGCATCAATTATCCAATCCCCAACAAGAGGACAGTGCTGAGAATAATAGTAGCCATCAAGCTCCATATACTCAGGATGAATTTCACTTGTGGCAGATGTAGTACACTTTCCCCAGTTAAGTTTTTCTGAAAAAGATGTATAATCTTCTCTTGTAATAATACCTGCTTTTTTGAGTAAGGCTACCTTCTGCATACCTGCATAAGGCACGCATCCTGCAAGTTTAGACCTAGAATGTTTCAAATTCAGATCAGAATATTTCGGATGGTTTTTCTTATACCAATCATCGAAATGAACATTCGAATTCCAGATTTTTTCGAGAATGTAGTATTTATTATTATAGATCCAATATGTAAACGTTTCTGCGAAGTCTTCACATGGAACAAATGCAAATCTGCAGTCATCAGTATTTGAGTACGTACTTACGGCAGGGCCGTGTTTATAAACGGCTGCACCCCATTCACTAGTTCCTCCAGCAGTAATATAAAGCTTTTGGTCAACCACATGCCCAACTTCGTGTACTAATGTATGTTCAGTGTCAGGAGTAGCTGTCAAGTCATATTCATCATTCGGTAAATCTCCAGAATAACGAATGTAAATCTCCTTATCAGGAGTAGTATTCCCATACCCTACTTTTTCTTCTGTGGAGGGATCACACGGATGAACGTATAGTTTTTTAATTGAGGGAGGTATTGATTTACTAAATTTTGGAATAGCTGTTTTTATAGCATTAAATCCATTATCAATATGACATAAAAGTTTAGGAAGATATTTTTCAATGTCACCTGGTTTAAGAGTATTAGAATCATATTGAGATACTACCTCAATAGGAATACTTCCCCACCAGGTTTTCTTACAATCCTTAATTGTTGTACAACAAGAGCCGGTGGCACTCTTAGAAGTCTTGGCTTTTGAAGTAGAGGTTTCTGTTTCCTCAGGCACAGTAGCTTGAGATGGAAGAAGCGTCATACGGAAATCCGTTTCCTCACTACACGTAATCTCTATGCGACTATATCCCGTATCAGGAACAACTATACCTGCTCCCGGAGGCACTTCTACAACCTGTGTAGGTGAGTCTTCATACGTTTCAATATCCATATTATCGTAAATAACAATGTTCCCAAATGAAAATGTATCTTCGAATATAACTTCATTCGACTTCGGTGCTTTATTATAGCCTTTTATGCTACACTCATCGGCATACATCCCACTAAGCCCTACTTTCTGTCCATAGCTATAGGTAAATGGTGTTTCATAGCTTCTTGTCTCAAAGCTGGTAGGTGTATTTGAATTTGCTTTGTCTAACGTAATGTAAAAGTATTTATTAGCCGTATATTCTTTTCCTTCTCCTGAAACAATCAAATCAGGAACCGCAGTAGCCTCCTCGGGATCAAACTCCTGAGGCTCACAGAGAGATTGAATCTCATCGAATTCCCCTGAACAATCTGCTGAGTTCTCATCACAATTCTCAAAACACGGAGATTTCCAGTTCTTAAGAGCTGTTCCTGTACAACTCGTTAGATTAGCTTTGTCTGCACAGCTTGATAAATCATTTTGAATCGTCTCAATATCTTCAGAACTTGTGGCTGCACAGCTCTTTGAATAGGCATTTTTACAACCCGTCATGCAGGTTTGAAAGGCACTCTTATATGCTTTCGTATTCTTCTGTGAGGTTGTACATTTCTCAAAAATCTCATTACAAAAATATTTACACATTGTATCTGCACTTGATGGAGAGGTTGTAGGAGGAGGATCTTTTGATGGAATATTGAACTGAAAAACTTTGCTTGAATCCTCAGCATTAGAAGCTTCAAATTCATCGCTACTTCCTCCACACCCATAGGGATCGGTTACAATCCCAAAGGAAATACCAACGATTAATGCAAGTCCCGCGATAATTACATAAGAATAATACTTCTTCATCTGCATTCCTCTTCCCTGTAAATAAACAAAACTATCCTAAGTCTATTTTATCACAACTGAAAGATGAATTCAAAGGGGAAGTTCGTAGTTGACTAAAGGGACAAAAAGCTACTCCTACTGTGGTACACTACAAGCATTTTTGTCTGGATTGCATAAATCAGTACATACGAAAATTGTCTCATGTACTAAATCAGTAGTAGAGTTACCTGCAGCTTTATTACACCAATATTCCGCGATAGCGGGAAATCCATTCATTCTGTC
Organism: Deltaproteobacteria bacterium; assembly: GCA_023250585.1. GTDB lineage: Bacteria > Bdellovibrionota_F > JAHFAK01 > JAHFAK01 > JAHFAK01 > JAHFAK01. The sequence goes on along the minus strand of JAHFAK010000107.1, from coordinate 5,714 downwards.
ATTTTCACATTTATCCTTAAATGACATAACGATTGTATCTGTTGTATTGTCCCATACCTGTACAACGCCAGCTACCGTAGGATTTTTACCACCGTCGGTATCTTTACAACGATACCTTTCTGTTTCTTCTTCCTCTGCATATGATTTACAATAGGCTGGAATAACATTATCCGACTCGTCTCTATCAATACATCTATATCCAGCTGAACATTCTGCAAAGTAATAAAATGCAGTGGATTGTGAGCCATGTTCCGTAAGTTCTTCTTGTTTGAGATTATCTCCATCGCAGGTATTTTCGATGATTTCATCTTCAGAGTCATTTTTACACGCATCCCAGTACTCATACTCTCGGCCATCGGATGAATCTATGTAAGTAATTTTGCCTCCTGTCATAAGCGGTTGAGCTTCCTCATCATCAGTATCCATGCAATTACTTGTCTGACCTGATTCATTATTTGCAGGGCTTTCATCTTCCTTTGGTTGTTCAGGTTCTTGAGAAGGTTCTGCAGTCTCTGCAGGTTCTGAAGCATCATTGGGGAGATCCTCAGTTTCTGGAGGGCCTTCTATGGTCTCTTCCAATCCGGGAGAACCTTCTGGCTCCTCGTCACTTGCGAACTCTTCATTGATTCCAGTACTCTCATTATGGCCAGAACCGCATCCACCGGAGTCATCAACAACACCAAAAGATAAAATAATAATAATGCTCGCACAAGACACAAAAATTAAAGAAACAAAAGTTGATTTATGAACGTTTTTCATAATACACTTATCCTTCAACTGATTATAACACAAAACAATATATAATGCAAAGATTTCTTTTAAAAATAGGACAAACGGACTGAAACGTTTTCATGAATCTGAAGTGTTTGAAAAATCGAGGGAATCTCTAAAAAGTGTATATTTTAACAAAAAGTTCTTGAAGAAAATGTAAAATTATGCTACTTTTATACAATGAAGCGAGATATATTAGAAAAGTTACGAAAATGGAAAGACAAACCTGACCGAAAACCATTGATATTGAGCGGAGCACGACAAGTTGGAAAAACATATGTATTGAAGGAGTTCGGAAGCACATTTTTTCCCAAATATCATTATTTTAATTTTGAAAAAAATAAGGAATTACATAAGATCTTTGAAGTAAATTTAGATCCTCAAAGGATTATTCAAGAATTAGGTATATTTATTAATGCTTCAATTAATATTAAAAATGACCTTATAGTATTTGATGAAATTCAAGAATGTCCAAAATCTTTGACAAGTCTAAAATATTTTTGTGAAGAAATGCCTGATCTTGCAATCTGCTCTGCTGGATCACTTTTAGGTGTTTTGCTCGGAGAAAGTTCATTTCCTGTTGGTAAGGTTGATTCTTTATACATGTATCCTCTATCTTTTTTTGAATTTTTGTTAGGAATAGGTGAAGACAAACTCTATGATTTTTTACTCCATTTTAAACACGGTCAAGAAATCTCGGCTTTCATTCATTCAAAAGTATGGGATAAGGTAAAACTGTATTTTATTGTAGGAGGCTTACCTGAAGTCATAAATAAATTTAATGAAAATAAACATGACTTATTTAAGGCTTTTTTAGTTGCGAGAGAAACGCAGGAAAATCTTATTAACTTCTATTTAGCAGATATAGCAAAACATTCAGGCAAAGTAAATTCAATGCATATTGATAGAGTCCTAAGAAATATTCCAGCTCAACTTGCACGAGAACAAGATGGAGGAGCATCACGATTTAAATTCAAAGGAATACTACCCGATCTCGAAAGATATTCTCGTTTAAGCGGAGTTATTGATTGGCTAGAAAACGCTAAATTAATAATCAAAGTTCAGATCGCATCTAAAGCAAATTTGCCGTTAAGCGCCTACACAAAAGAAAATATCTTTAAATTGTATATATTTGACGTAGGTATTCTTGGCGCTTTGTCCAATCTTTCTCCGAATGTAATTTTTGATTATAATTATGGAACATATAAAGGTTATTTTGCTGAAAATTTCATTGCCCAAGAGTTTCTGTCATCTGGCGTGCATAAACTCTATTCATGGGCTGAAGGGCAGGCAGAAATTGAATTTCTAAGAGATGTTGATGGAAATAGTATACCCATAGAGGTAAAATCAGGATGGGTAACCCAATCAAAGAGTTTAAAAGTTTTTATGCAGAAATATAATCCTCAATTTGGAACAATAATGAGTGCAAAAAATTATTTTTTTGATAAAAAGAAAAATGTCGCCGAATATCCATTATATCTGGCCTCACGATTTCCAATAAAAGTATAAACTCATTCAATCGGACCGAAACGGGACCGAAACGTGCCCGGCAACTTTCGGTCGTTTTTCCGACAAAAAGGTACATGCATTTTTTTATTAAAATAAGTGTGTCACTCTAATGACACTGAGGTATTTATTTTTATATTTACCAGGCACCGTAGCTCCCAGAATATCTCTTGAAGAGATAAACAAGAGCGTCATTATATTATCAAATAATATTGACAATATGAGCCATTGATACTAAAAAATATAAGCCTTTGATGCTTTTTATAGAAACCCATGCGAACCATTACTTTCTTTTTTATACTATCATTTTTTTACAATACGACAAGTTACGCATTAGTTTGTAGTTTATTGTTTGGAAAGATAAAATCTGCCTCTTCAATTGAGACTGAAGATAGAAGTACCAAAACTGATATTACGGTAAGGGAAAAAGATGAATTCAAAAGACTATTACCACACTTAAATTTAGAGTATGCTCTTGAAGTTCCATGGGAAGAAACCATAAGAGATCCATTGCTCCAGCCACAACCTCAAAACAGTGCTTTATCTTTTTACGGTTCTTTTGGCAGTAAAGAAATGCAGAAGAACTACTTGCACAACCAACAAGAGTTAAGGATCGCTTTCCTACGTCTTATAAAAGATATTTCACATGGAAATTTTACACGTGATATGCTACGTCAACGATTATCTGTTATGAATCGTATTCTCTTTCTTGGAACGGATGGAAGTACTCCGTATTATCCAGAAACTGCTCCTACACTTGATCTCCAAGAATTTGCTGGAGCATTTAGTTCAAATGGAAGTTCTTTACTGGGAGATTATTTTATTGGTTCGCTTTTACAACAATTAGAAACATTCATAGATATAAAAGTTATAACATATCCGTTAAGAAAATTAATTCTTTTAATCTCTGAATTTTATAAAACAGCGCTACAATCACGTTATATCTTTGTAAGAGGGAATCACGCTTTGTTTATGAATTTCTGCAATGGGCTTTTACGTTTGTATGGCCTACATGGTATTGAACATGGACAGCTGGATTGGGATTCTGTTCATCTTTCTAAAGATCAATTTTTTTCCATCTTTTTGGAGAAAGTCAAAAATGCTAACCCACAGGTTGATTTTCAATTGAGGAAACAGATACATCGAAAGACATATGAGCTCGATATCACCAATGGTCCGAAATCATTTCCAAATAATTTGAGTAATTTCCTCGAAAATCTAAAACTAACAAGTCGCCAGCTTGAAAAGCTCGAACATCAAAGGTTAAATGAAATAGAATACATGCTTGGGTTAGGACAAATTTCAAGAGAAATATCCCAAGATAGAGAAAACTGCGAGAACTTGGTTATTGTTCTTAAAGAAATTCAATTATGGATAAATCAATTTCTTAAAAATATAGATCAAGGCATCTATAAAAATAAACCGTATGTATTAAAATTATTACAGCAGCGAATAAGAGAGCAGAAAAATAAAATTCAATTTTTGTTAGAACACCATAAATTAACAGGCCATGTCCAACAACAACCGAATTTTTATCGTTTTGAAGAAGGCTTTGTGAAAGATCTCTTAATATCATTCCAGAATCTAGATTTTTTTTTAGAAGGACTATTCTAACCTCCCTTAAGCCATTTGATCGAGACCAAAACGGAGACCGAAACGTGCCCGGCAACTTTCGGTCCGTTTTCCGACAAAAAGGTACATGCACGTAATTGTCATTTTTTTACCTAGACTTGCCGGGTACCTTTTTTATATCAATATCCCATGAATACATATGATTTTAAGACTTCTGAACCAAAATGGAAAAAATATTGGGATGAGAGTGGCCTTCATAAAGTAGATTTATCGAAGGATCCACATCTCTATTGTCTTGTCATGTTTTGTTATCCATCAGCAGATAAGCTGCATATGGGTCATTGGTTTAATTTTGCGCCAATCGATACATGGGCACGATTCAAACGCATGCAAGGATATACGATTTTTCAGCCCATGGGTTTTGATGCATTTGGTTTGCCTGCCGAAAATTATGCTATTAAAACCGGCGTACACCCGGCAGATAGCACCGAAGACAATATTCGAGCAATCAGAAAACAAATTAAAGAAATTGGCGGCATGTACGATTGGAATTATGAAGTCATTACCTGTCGGCCCGAATATTACACATGGACACAATATCTATTTTTACAACTCTATAAAAAAGGCCTTGTGTATAAAAAAAATGCGCCGGTTAATTTTTGTCCACAATGCAATACGGTTCTTGCAAATGAACAAGTCGTGAGCGGTACATGTGAACGATGCGACACCACTGTCACGAAAAAAAACCTCTCGCAGTGGTTTTTCAAAATTACCGCATATGCCGAAGAACTGCTTGCTGAACTGCCAAAACTCAATTGGCCAGAAAAAACAAAAGCAATGCAAGAAAATTGGATTGGTAAAAGCATTGGAACTGAACTTGCATTTTCATTAGAGAATGGCGGAAAACTCGAGGTATTCACCACAAGAATCGATACTATTTTTGGTACTACGTTTATGGTTCTTGCACCGGAGCATGATCTTGTTTCTACACTCACCACACAAGAACAAAAAAAAGCGGTTGATAATTATATTGAACAAACAAAGAAATTTACCGACATTGAACGCACATCAACTGTTCGAGAAAAGACAGGTGTATTTACGGGAAGCTACGCGATCAACCCTTTTACTCAGAAGAAAATTCCCATTTGGATTGCAGATTATGTTCTTGTAAGCTATGGCCATGGAGCAATCATGGCTGTTCCTGCTCATGATGAACGTGATTACGAATTTGCGCAAAAATATGCATTAGAAATTATTGAAGTTATTGCGGGGACAAAGAATGTTCGAGAAAAAATTTTCTCAAATTATGGAACACTCATTAATTCAAAGAAATTTACGGGACTCACCAGTGAAGAAGCGATTAAAAAATTTAATGATGAATTACACAAACAAAAAATTGGCAAAGCAAAAATACAATACAAATTGCGTGATTGGCTCATCTCAAGGCAGCGATATTGGGGCACACCAATTCCCATTATTCATTGCAGTGCATGTGGTGAAGTTCCTGTTCCTGAATCAGAGTTACCAATACTTCTTCCCTATAATGTAAAATTTGAACCAACCGGTGAATCACCGCTTGCTAAATGCAATGAATTCATCCATGCGACATGTCCGCAATGTGGGAAGAAAGCAAAAAGAGACGCAGATACTATGGACACATTCGTTTGCTCTTCATGGTATTTTCTCCGATATCTCACCCCACGCGATGACACAAAACCTTTTGATAAAGAATTAGTAAAAAGATATGTGCCTGTTGATCAATACGTAGGCGGTGCTGAACATGCGGTGTTGCATTTACTCTATGCACGATTTTTCACCAAAGCACTTCGAGATGTTGGATTACTTGATCGAGATGAGCCTTTTAA
>JAHFAK010000106.1 GCA_023250585.1 Deltaproteobacteria bacterium | reverse complement strand
ATGAATAGTAATCTTATACATTTCAAAATAATGATGATCCTCGGTGTTTTCGGTTTGAGCCAGGCCCTAGGATTTTTTGTGACATTTTTAGAAAGAAAACAATCAGCGCTCATGCAAGACCGTATAGGAGCTAACCGTGCGGGGATACCTATTCCTTTTATCAGTAAAAAACTATCATGTTGGGGTATTTTTTATAACGGCAAGTTTGTATTGTGGGGAATTATGAATAATCTTGCCGATGGACTTAAGATGTTACTCAAAGAACGTTTTACCCCACATGCAACTGATATATTGGTTTATCAACTAGCCCCGTATTTTGCGATTATTCCTGTAGTGGTTGCTTTTTCCGTGATTCCTTTTGGAGGAATATTTATTCCTGAGCAATTTTATTACCGTTGGTGTCCGTGGCTCAAAGACATTATGGTAAGCTTATTTGGAGCGGGTACATCATATCCAATCCAAATCGCACATCTCGATGTCGGTATATTGTTTATTTTTGCAGGGGCAGGGCTTGCAATTTATGCCACAATTTTTGGTGGCTGGGCTTCTAATAATAAGTTTTCCCTAATCGGTGCTATGCGCGGTTGTGCCCAAATGATTTCATATGAAGTTTTTATGGGACTCTCTATTTTAGGGCTTTTATTTATCTATGGTACTACTGATCTTGTTAGTCTCGTAAATAAACAAAATAATGAATTGCTCTTTGGATTCCTCCCTCAATGGGGAATTGTTGTCCAGCCATTTGCCTTTATCCTTTTTTATATAGCCCAGATGGCTGAAAATAAAAGAGTTCCCTTTGATTTACCTGAAGCAGAATCAGAAATTATTTTAGGATATCATACCGAATACAATGCCATGAAAGCTGGATTATTTATTTTTGGTGAATTTATGGAAAGTGTGCTTATCTCTACTGTCGTTGTTGTGTTATTTTTTGGAGGATACCATATTCCCTGGCTTTACCCACAGGGTTTTGAGTTTCCATGGGGTACGACAATGGAGCTTTCTCACCCAACAGTAGTCATTTTGTGGCTTATGTCTTTTATTATAAAAATTATGTGCGTGCTGTGGTTTCAATATCTCATTCGATGGAGTCTTCCTCGATTTCGTTATGATCAAGTAATGGATTTGGGATGGAAAGGTTTATTACCACTCTCACTTATAAATCTTTTTGTAACGATGATTTTTGTAACGATAGGTGAGTAGGAAAGAATTTTATACTAAAATGTCATTGCGAGCGGAGCGAAGCAATCTGAGTGAAAGTAAAAGTTACGAGATTGCTTCGCTCCGCTCGCAATGACAATCATGCATAGAAATAATAGTATGGAAACCAAGAAAAGAAAATATAATAATAGAAAAGAATTGCGTTTTAAAGAAGCGATATATCTTATAGCGATCATTAAGGGTCTTTGCATAACCGCACGAATTTTTTTTAGAAATCTTTTTAAATGGATTACAAAAAGACGTGGGGCAGTGACTACGTATTATCCAGAAGAAGAAAGAGCTGATCGCTCTCCCTATATTCGTGGCAAACATTATCTAGTGCAAAATCCAGACGGGGCACCTCGTTGTGTAGCATGCATGATGTGTGGAACTGTTTGCCCTGCGCATTGTATGTATATTGAAGCAGCTGAAGTATCTGCGGATCCTGATATTCAAAAGGGACCGAAACGATTTGATATCGATCTTTCGCTGTGTATTATGTGTGGATTTTGTGTTGAGGCTTGTCCCGTAGATGCAATTCGTATGTCAGATAATGTTAAAACAGTCGGATACACACGGAAAGATTTATACGTTGATATGAATCATCTCCTTACATGGAATCCCCATAGAGAACCATTTTTTACCGATGTTTTACGAAATGATTTTCAAGAAAGAGTAGAGAAAGAATAATAGTGATATGACACCTCTTACACTTATTTATTATATTTTAGGAATTCTTACGATCATTGGTGGTTTTTCTATGCTTTTTGCAAAACATCCCATGCGTGCGGCACTGTCGCTTCTTTTTGTTATGTTTATTCTAGCCGTTCTTTATGCGCTCCTTGCCGCTCCTGTCATCGCTGTATTGCAAATTATTATTTATTCGGGGGCTATTATGACGTTAATTGTATTTATTGTTACGCTCCTTGATAGTAAAGAAGATGACTTACGGAAACCCTATACAAAATGTGTATATCTCGTCACTTTTCTCATGTTTCTTTTATTGCTCGTAACAATGAATTTGCTTCCCCCAGCTACTTTTGGAAACGCTCCAATGGTAGATGGAAATATTGGTGCATTATCAAAAGAACTTTTAACTAACTATGTATTTCATTTCGAATTAGCTTCAGTGCTTTTGTTAGTGGGAATTATTGGCATAAGTATCATACGAGCAGGCAGAGGTGAAAAGCAATGATACCAATAGATTTTTTAGTTATGGTTAGCCTTACACTTTTTTTGTTAGGAGCAACAACAGTTCTTGTACGACGCAATATTTTAGTTATGCTTATGGGTCTTGAGCTTATGTTAAATGCAGCGGTTCTTCTTTTTATTGTGTATTCACGCGTTCATGCAAATCTTACGGGACATTTTTTTGCGCTTTTTATCTTTGTAGTTGCAGCAATAGAAGTAGGCCTCATCATTGCTATCATTTTGAATCTCTTTAAACAGAAACGTTCGCTTCTGACTTCGAGTTATACAAGTATGAAAGAATAAGGAACAATGCAAACACAAGGATTAGTCTATATACTTTTATTTCCTCTTATCGGTACTTTTATAAATGGCTTCTTGAGTTTTTTTCGCAATGACCTTAAAACGTATTTCAAAAAAAACTTTCAATGGTCAGCTGAAAAATTTTCGTATACGACAAACCGCATATCAGCGATAGTTGGGGTATTAGCTGTCACGTTATCTTTTCTGTGTGGAGTATGGTATTTCTTTGAACTCTTAAATCTATCTTCTGAAAATGCTTTAAGCTACACATTACTCCGTTGGATACATACGGGTGCTCTCGATTTAGAATTTTCTTTTTACTTTGATCATTTGTCATCAATCATGGTGCTTGTGGTAACAGGAGTTGGATCGCTGATTCATCTGTATAGTGTGGGATATATGCATGGTGATCCAGGTGTTTCCCGTTATTTTGCCTACTTGAATTTATTTATTGTGGCAATGCTTATGCTTGTTTTGGGAAATAATCTTCTCGTCATGTTTATTGGATGGGAAGGTGTGGGGCTTGTTTCATATTTACTCATTAGTTTTTGGTATAGTGATATCGACAAAGCAAAAGCTGGAAAAAAAGCGTTTATCGTAAACCGCATGGGCGATGTTGGTTTTGTGCTCGGGGCACTCCTTCTCTTTGCTCTTTTTAATACGATGAATTTCAGTGAACTTACCCAAAGTATAGAGCAAAGTGCGGTTCCTGTCGGATATATAACATGTGCGGCACTTTTACTTTTCTTTGGAGCATGCGGAAAATCAGCACAGATTCCATTATATGTATGGCTCCCCGACGCAATGGCTGGGCCAACACCGGTTTCAGCTTTAATCCATGCTGCAACTATGGTTACTGCTGGCGTATATATGGTGGTACGCTTGAGCCCATTATATTTTGCAGCTCCTTATGCAATGAATGTTATTGCAATTATCGGAGCAGCAACGGCTCTTTTTGCTGCTACCATTGGTTTAGTTCAAAAAGACATTAAAAAAATTCTCGCGTATTCTACAATTTCTCAGTTAGGATTTATGTTTCTTGCCTGTGGGGTGGGTGCACCTATTGCGGCTATTTTTCATCTCGTGACCCATGCATTTTTTAAAGCGTGTTTATTTTTAGGAGCTGGATCAGTGATTCATGGAATGGGCGGAGAACAGGATATTACCCGCATGGGTGGTCTTAAACATAAGATGCCCGTTACTTTTTGGACATTCTTGATTGCTATTCTTGCTATTAGTGGCTTTCCTCCATTTTCAGGATTTATGAGTAAAGATGAAATTCTTGTAGCTGCTTTTGGCACTGAGTATGGATCAATGGCATTAGGAATTATTGCAGTTATTGCAGCGCTCTTTACGTCGCTCTATATGTTTCGACTTTTTTATCTTACATTTCTTGGAGACAATCGTTCAGGGCATAAAGTCTATGAACATGTGCATGAATCTCCAGGTGCTATGACAAGTGTGCTTATAATTCTTGCAGGTCTTGCAATGATTGGAGGATTCATCGGGATTCCACACCTGTTTTCGTTTTTAGCCTTCCCAAATTTAATTGAAGAATGGCTTGAACCTGTTGTTATAAGTTTTCCTTTAACTCGTCATGGAGAAACATTAAGTCCATTAATAATGCTTGTGAGTGTAGGAATGGCATTTCTTGGATTATTAATTGCCTATATATTTTATGGCAGAAAAAACACCTACGCAGAGAATCTTAGATCGCTATTTCAAACAACATACCAATTATTGTGGCATAAATATTTTGTTGATGAAATATATCATAAACTTATTGTTCGTCCCCTTTATTTTATTTCGGAGCGTATTTTATTTAATACAATAGAAAAAGGCGGGATTGATTGGTCAGTAGATTTTGCGGGAAGGTTCTCTAAAACTATTTCTCGCAAATCATTGAAATTGCAACAAGGAGATATTCAATATTATCTTCTCTATATGATAATTGGGTTAATCATTATGAGTGTAGTTATATTGTGGTGGGTACAATAGGTATGATAAATTTTACAATGCTCATAGTTATTCTTCCGTTGATCGCAGGATTGATACTGACAGTGCTTCCGAAAAAAAATGAGAAAGCAATCGAATGGACAAGTCTTATCTTTTCATTACTGATTTTTATTATTTCACTGCAGATCTTTCTAGGTTTTGATGAAGCTAATCCCAATTATCAATATACATTCAGCTTTCCGTGGATTCCGCAATGGGGGATTAATTTTTCTCTTGGAATAGATGGAATATCACTTCTTCTGATTATTCTTACGACTTTTCTTATGCCGATTGTTATTCTTTCTTCCTGGAAGCACATTCATAAACTTACGCGAGAATATTATATTTTGTTATTTATTCTTGAAACCGCAATGATTGGAACATTTGCAGCGACTAACTTATTTGTATTTTTTATCTTTTGGGAAATGATGCTCATCCCTATGTTTTTAATTATTGGTATATGGGGAAGCGACGAGCGCATTTATGCTACCGTAAAATTTATTCTCTATACAGCATTCGGTAGTTTCATGATGCTTGCGGCGATTATTTATTTGTATACTCATGTAGGAACATTAGAGTTCCAAGATCTGGGTACAATACGCTTAGATCCTACTACTCAATTATATCTCTTTCTTGCTTTTGCGCTTGCATTTGCCATTAAAGTTCCTATGTTTCCTTTTCATACCTGGTTACCGGCTGCGCATGTAGAGGCTCCTACAGCTGGATCAGTAATTCTTGCTGGTGTGCTGTTAAAAATGGGTACCTATGGTTTCATTCGCCTTGCGATTCCATTGTTCCCGGATGCAGTCATGCAGTGTATGCCATATTTAATTGCCCTGTCGGTCGTTGCGATTATTTATGGTGCTTTAGTATGCCTTGTGCAAACAGATATTAAAAAGCTTATAGCCTACTCGTCCATTAGTCACTTAGGGTATGTTATGCTGGGCTTACTTGTTTTAAATCAATATGGAGTAGAAGGTTCAGTTTTACAAATGGTAAATCACGGTATTTCAAGCGCAGGATTATTTTTGCTCGTTGGAATCCTTTACCAAAGATATCATACCCGTGAAATTGCTTCATATAGTGGAATGGCACAAGTAATGCCCAAATATGCAACGATATTCATGATTATAGCGCTTTCATCAATAGGCCTTCCCGTAACAAATGGTTTTGTCGGTGAATTTCTTGTGCTGGTAGGCGCTTTTCAATATAGCCGTGATTTTTATGAAGTGAGCCGTAATATTTTGACTTTTCTCCCCGCAATATTTGCTTCATTAGGAATGGTTTTATCTGCATTATATATGTTGTCGCTCGTAGAAAAAGTTTTCTTTGGAAAAGTTCATGAAAAGATTGCGAGAGGGCATATACCTCACAAGGATTTAACACATAGAGAATTGCTCTATTTTTTGCCTCTCATTGTACTCATTTTTTGGATAGGAGTGTATCCTCATTATTTTTTAAATAAGGCATCGGGAACGATAGCTTTATTGATAGCTACATTTAAATAGAAGAAGTATATGGAATTATCACACTTAATAAATCAATTACAGTTTTTCTTACCTGAGCTCTCACTCCTTTTAGGCGGCGTTGTAGTTCTTGCGGGAGAGCTTATTCACGGGAAAAGCAAAGATTGTATTATTCAAACGCTCACTCTTGCCTTATGTTTTATTGTTGTTGGTTTTTTAGTACAAGAATATAACACTACACAGCTCATTTTTTCTGGGAGTTATCTCATAACTCCCTTTACTACGTTTGGAAAAATCCTTGTTCTTATGGCAGGTTTTTTTACGTTCATAGTATCACGAAAATACATTGCTTTACATGCAATCAGCCTGGCGGAATATTCTTTTAATATTATTTTTTCCATGATGGGTATGTTTGTACTTCTTTCTGCTCATGATTTTCTTATTATCTTTTTAGGATTAGAGCTCCTCTCATTTCCTCTCTATATTCTCACCGGTATGAAAATAGACAATATAAGAAGTAGTGAAGCGAGCTTCAAATACATGATTATGGGCGCCTTCTCATCAGCAATTTTTCTTTTTGGTGTTGGTCTTATTTATGGAGCATTGGGCAGCACGAATCTCAATGCCTTTCTGCCTGTTCTTGCAAATCCAGATTTTATTCCTTTTCCATTTTTATATTTGGGAATTATTTTTATACTTATTGGGTTTGCTTTTAAATTATCGCTTGTTCCTTTTCATGCATGGACTCCAGATGTATATGAAGGTGCTCCAACACCTGTTACTGCGTTCATGTCAGTTACCGTAAAAACAGCAGTATTCTTTTTATTTATTCGTATTTTTTCTGAGCTCACTTCTACATTTTTTATCCACATCATTGCGTTTCTTGCGGTGATTTCTATTGTTATCGGCAATTTTTATGGACTTCTCCAGGAAAACATAAAACGCCTCATCGCGTATTCGTCAATTGCTCATGCTGGCTATATAATGTTAGGTTTTTTGGACAGCAGCACTACGGATGCAAGCAATGCAATGATGCTATATCTCGTAAATTATACCTTCATGAATCTTATTGTTTTATGGGTATTAATGTATCTCACGACAAAGAAAACCTATGGAGAAAAATTGGATGATCTTCGTGGCATCGGTAGAAAAAAACCATGGCTAGGATTTGTTATGATCGTTGCGCTCTTTTCTCTTGCCGGTATGCCACCAACTCCAGGTTTTATAGCGAAGTTTTATATTTTTAGTTCAGCCCTCAAAGGTGGATATATACTGAGTGTGATAGTTGCGTTACTTTCAACGCTTGTATCTCTTTATTACTATACTAAAATTTTGGTTGTTATGTATATGCAAGAAGGCGAAGTAGACATCGAAGGCTCACATTCATTGCCTGTAGCTCTCATGCTCTTTGTAGGTGTAGCCGCACTCTTTTATCTTGCTATTTTTCCCAATCAAATCTTAGAAATTTTACCTGCGCTCAAATAAACCCAATTTTTTGAACATCTGAAAAAGGCCCATCTGCATCGTTGCACACAAAACCACAATCCTCACATACTATCTGAGTATGCTCCGGTTACGGCTTTGCGTGCGCCTCGCATCTGGACCTTTTTGAGATGTTCCATGAAATACGAGTTTTTCAGAGGGTCCTTTTATAATTAAATAAATATTTTTAAAAGTTGAAGATTAAAAATTAAGAAACCCTTGCAGATTTTAGGGAGGAGGAAGATAGGGTTTGCAAGGGTTTTAAAATGTCCTTAATACAAAACTATATGTAGTATACGGATGTACAACAATCAAGAAAAAAAATAAAGATTTTTGTACCAGCTCGGAAGGTGTGAAAAACTGAGATTTCTCGCAGACGCTCGAAATGACAACGTGCAGGCTTCTGTCATTGCGAGGAGGACACGTTT
>JAHFAK010000105.1 GCA_023250585.1 Deltaproteobacteria bacterium | reverse complement strand
GACTTTTCTGTTTTAATACACTATTAAAAATACCATTATGGATTTCGAAATAACCCCACAGGAATTAAAAAATAGCCTCGATAACGGCGAAGATATTTTTATCCTCGATGTTCGCGGACAAGATGAATTCGCTATCGTTAATCTTAATGGTTATTTAATTCCATTATCTGAGCTTGAGAAACGTCTGGGAGAACTTGATTCTAAGAAGCATATCGTTGTTCATTGCCATCATGGAATACGAAGCGCAAAAGCTACTCAGTTCTTACTCAGTCAAGGATTTCAAAAAGTACAAAATCTTGCCGGTGGTATTGAGCGATGGGCAATGGAAATAGATCCACAGATGAAAAAGTATTAGAACTATCTCACCACTTTTTAAAAATGAAAAATACGGCGAGCGTAATAAACGCAAATCCCACAATATAATTCCATCGAATTTCTTCTTTTAGGTAGAGGACTGAAAATCCACAAAATACAATGAGGGTAATTACTTCTTGAATTGTTTTCAATTGTGTTGCCGTAAACATTCCATGTCCTATACGATTCGCAGGGACCTGCAGGCAGTATTCAAAAAATGCTATTCCCCAGCTAATAAAAATGACGAGAAAGAGAGGAGCATTTTTATATTTTAGATGCCCATACCATGCAAAGGTCATAAAAATATTTGAAAAAGTAAGCAGAATAATTGTTTTCATAATACTCGACAAATGAATCCTTTCAGATATTCAGATTCAGGAAAATAAATATTTATTGGATGATCTTCAGGCTGGCCGAGCGTCTGTATAATGCTCATCTTTCTCTCTGCATCTTTTGCTGCCCACGCAAGAGCCATTCTAAAATCTTCTCTGTTTACTCCACCCGAACATGAAAATGTCGCGAGAATTCCATCGGTGTTTAAAAGTTTAATTGCGAGAAGATTGATATCTTTATAGGCTCGCAGCGCTTTATCTTTTTCTTGTTTGCGGCTCGCAAGTTTTGGGGGATCAAGAATGATCATATCAAAACGTTTATTCTCATCGCGAAACTTTCGTAACACTTCAAATGCATTTCCAACGAGTGACGGAGAATTTTCTAATGAAAATCCATTGAGCTTAATATTTTCATCACCAATCGCGAGAGCATCTTTGCTTGAATCAATTCGGAGCACATGCTGTGCTTTATTTTTGAGGCAATGAAGCGCAAATGATCCCGTATACGAGAAACAATCTAAAACTTTTTTGCCTGATGAAAACGTTGAGACTGCTTTTCTATTTTCGCGTTGATCACAATAAAATCCTGTTTTTTGCCCGAGGAAAATTTTATAACGTAAGGTATTTTCAGTGATGATAAAAGATTCCGGAATTTTTTTTCCATGCGTATGTGACTCAGTGATTGTTAATTGTTCAAGCGTTCGTATATCGCTGTCATTTTTTTCGATAATGTCTGTGGGCTTACTCAGTTCTGTGAGATAATTAATAATATGTTGTTTGAAACGCTCAACGCCTGCGGTATGTATTTGAATGACAAGAAAGTCTGCATATTTATCGACAATCAGCCCCGGTAAAAAATCAGATTCCCCAAAAACGAGGCGACATGAATTCGTTGCAGAAGAAAGAATATTTTTACGGCGAGAAATTGCTTCAGCTATTTTTTTATAAAACCACGCTTCATCAGGAATATTTGATTCATGTAATTCAAGAATGCGTAAAGCAATGGCCGAATGGGGATTATAGAATCCATATGCAATAAATTGATTATTGGAATTGGTGATATAGACAATTTCGCCTGGCTCAATATTTGGGTCAGCATTTTTTATTGCTTGCTGATAAATCCAGGGGTGAAAGGAATGTACAAATTTTTCGGTAGCTTTTTTGAGAACGACACGCTTCACTTAAAAATGTACGGTTCCTTGAAGATAATAGAAATTAGCTAGCTTATCACCGACTTCATCTTTGATATAGGTGAGAGGCACAAAAAGTGAAGCACCAGCATCAATTGAAAAATTATCATTGTAAGTATATGAAGCATAGAGATCTTCTTCATTACCAGCAAAAAGGCTATTTGAAAGAATTCCTGTGCCAATTGTAGTTGTGCCAGTAGTGTTGTAAATTGGTTGATCATCTTGGACGCGTAGAAATAAGTGGCCATCTAGATTAACTGAAAGAGAATCTTTGAGCCAATGTTGTATATGAAGTACTCCACCTTGAATATTTCTTCTTCCTAAAAGATCCATATGTCCAAGCCATTTATGTGTGGTTGGAAAAAGTTGGCGATATTCATCATTTGCAATAAAATATTCGAGCGCTACGCGGCTTTTTTCTTTTGTATATCCAACTTCTGCATCTCCTTGAATACCGGTAAGGGTTGTGCCGCTTTCTTTTCCTGCTTCTCCGGTAACTTCAAGACGATAATCATAAGGTTCCATTGAAGATTTAAGACGAACACCAACGACAGCGAGTGATGAGTTAGCTGCTCCTGTTCCGCGGAAGTCAGCATTATATAATACATAAGGTTCAATGGTTTGAAGGAAGCCTTCCTGTTCATAGTGATTGTATATTCCTAAAAAGTCATAATCACCGGTTGAACCAGTAGTTGTGTTTTGATCACTAATTGATGAATAAAAAACATCAGTCCAGCCTTTATCACCACATATAAAATGTGCTTTTATTGCATCAAATGAGCGGCCAATGTTACTCCAGCCATTGTTTCCAATAATTAAATGATCGCCATATGCTAATTCCTGTCTTCCAATCTGAAGGCTCATTTTTTCCCATGGCGTCCAGGTGAAATATGCTTGATGCACTGAAAGATCGGTATCAAAATTTGTCCCACTTGTTTCTTGGGTCGCTCCAGTGACTAGTGTTGTGTCTTGTCCAAAGACTTTGGAAAATTGAGGCTGAATCAAAGCCTCAACTGAGTCTGCTTTAAATTTTAAATGAACGCGAGCACGTTCGCCAATGGATCCTGTTCTGCCTGTTGAGGTAAAGCTCGTATTATCTTTTCCTTCTCCACGAACACGAATTTCTGCGCCCATTTCATGTTCAACAGCAAAAAGAGATGATGCGAGCAGTATAGAAAAACTAACGAAAGAAAATAAAAAAGTGAATTTTTTAAAAAACTTCATACCGACTCCTTTTAATGGTTAAAACTAACTCTACTATAAACTTTAAAAAAAATGTGTCAACAAGGTGAGATTAAGCAATCCTTGACAATCGTTCATCAACGATGCCTTGAAGTCGTTATGTACCTTTTTGTCGATCAAAGTGTCTTACAATGTACACAAAGCTATCATCAGCAATCTGTATAAGCGTGTGAGGAGGAACGTTTATTCCCAAATGTTCTGCAATAGTCATTCAGAGATTTTCGTTTTGTGGAAGATTAGGAAACGTAGAGACTTGTGGTTTAAGAATATATTCTCCTCCACTTGATACAACCTCCAATTTTTTCTTTTTTATTTAACTTCATTGAAAGTTTAGGCTGAATCCCAGAAATCGATAACTTCCCTGTCATTATATTTGCTGCAAGAGAAATTTCTGGAAGCGACAAATCTATCGGTGGAAGATAATCAACCTCAAATTTTTTTTATGTAGTAGTTCTTTTTTTAGAAAAATATCCGCAAAGAAAGAAAAAAGATTTTCGCTTTTATGCTCTACGTGAGTAATAGGCAGCGAATAGAAAAAAGGAATCTATTTATTCTTGACTTAATTTAATTTTACTATATAAAATATAGCAAAAATGAATCAAGTTATTAAATTAAAAAAACTTTCTTCTCTTAGTTATTTTTCACGAAATACGTTATCTCAAGTACTCAATATAACTGATAAAAATCTTTATGAAACTATACAACGATGGATTAGAAAAGGACTTCTTATCCAATTAAAGAGAGGCCTTTATGTTACTCGTGAATACTATAACAACAATGCGAGAAAAGATGATTATTATATGTTTATTGCTAATAAGCTCAAAGAACCTTCATATCTTAGTTTAGAATTTATTTTACAGAAATATGGAATTATAAGTGAGTCCATCTTTGGATACTCTTCTATTACACTCAAATTGAAACGGAATTATCTCAATGAGTTTGGAACATTTATTTATAGAAATATTACAGAAAGACTATTCACTGGCTTTACAATACAAACGTATGGAAACTATGAAATTAAAGAAGCAACAAAAATGAAAGCACTCTTTGATTATCTTTATTTAAAACTACTGAGAATCCAAGCAATTGATCTACAGCTTCTCAGATCTTACCGTTTTAATTTGGATAAACTAACAAAAAAGGAGGAAAAAGAACTTTTATTATATTGTAACTTAACTGAAATAAAAAAATATATAAATTTATTATCCATTTTAAAGGATGCATATGATATTTGAAGAATTAAAAAAAATCGTCGATTCTAATCAGCAGCAAGGCATTAATACCTTGTACCTCAAAAACATGCTAAGAGAGCATTTACAGCTCTACATCCTCAATTTTATCTATAATCATGATACCTATAATAATCTTATTTTTACCGGAGGAACCTGTTTACGACATTTGTATGGACTTGAAAGACTATCTAAAGATTTAGATTTTGATTATCATGACAAATTCGATAGTCCTCTTTTTAAACAAGAATTACATGATTACTTTACCAAACGTTTCAAATATACTGACATACGAATTCTTCTTAAACAACAAGAAAAAAGAATAGACTGTAAGTTCCCTGTTTTAAAACAATTGGGAATCGCAGGAAAAAACGATAGTGATTTTTTAATAATTAATGTTGATCTTTCTCAAGCTCAAAGCAGAAAATATACAACAGAAAAAACACCCTTAAGTAAATTTGGATTCAATTTTATCGTAACACATTATGATCTTCCTAATCTTTTCGCAGGGAAAATTCATGCTGCATTAATGAGAGATCAACAACATGGACAGGAAAACAGGAAAACTATTAAAGGAAGAGATTTCTATGATTTAATTTGGTTCCTTAAAAAGTCGGTTTTCCCTAATTTGGATAAATTATCAGATCAGCTAGGAGAAAAAATTAGCGAAGACATCTTGGTAAAAAAACTGGATACTCGAGTCAATGAAGTATGTACTCATTACCTTAATGATTTAGAATCTGATTTAATTTCTTTCATTGCAAACCGTGATTTTGTTTTTAATTTTCGGAAAAATTTTAAAGATGAATATAATAAATATAGAAGCGTTCTCCATTACGATAAAATTCAACTATTCGTACTATGCAAAAAATGTAAAAAAGAATTTAGAGCAGGCATTCAAGTTGCAAAAAGCGCTTTTGAAAGTCTATCGATAATTAACGCTGGTCACTCATGTCCTTATTGTAAAACAGAGAATATTCTTAACAGAGATGATTATATCATTCATGGTATTGATTCATAATTTAAATTATCTCTCGGATAGCATTCACAATAGCACCGACCGATGGAACCGATGCATGTTCGAATGATTCGGCAAGGCCAATACCGGGAACGTTTGCGCCAGCAAGTAGAAAAAAAGGTGAAAAAGAAGAAAAAGGTGAGAAAAAGGTGTGACACAACTTCCGGTCCGATTAGGTATACTCACTTTTTTCGTATCCAGCGAGTGCCATCTTTGCGGTCTTCGAGCTCGATGCCTTTGGAAAGAAGATCATTTCGAATTGTATCTGACAATGAAAAATCTTTATTTTTTCTGGCTTCTTCTCGTTTGTGTATCAATTCTTCGATGTCCTTATCGAGTAAGTCTTTTTTATTTTCTCGCAAGACGCCGAGAACTCTATTAACGGATTGTAAAAAATTGAGGATCTCAGTTTTATTCTGAGCATTCATAGAACTATTCGATAACTCTTTGTTGATATTTCGAATGAAAATAAAAAGCACTCCTAATGCTCCTGCACTGTTGAGATCATCATCAAAATTGTCTTCGAATCCTTTTTTTCCTTCTTGGATATGGGCTGCAATTTTTTTGTTTTCGCTACCGACTTTAAAATCATCAATGAAATCTCGAAAATAATTGACATGAGTAACAGCTTTTTCAGCAGCTTCAAGCGCTTCTTCGGAATAAGCGAGTGGAGATTTATAGTGCGCAGATAATAAAAAATAGCGCAAGGCTTCTTTTGAAAATCCTTTTTCTAAAATCTGTCGTACATTCAAGATATTACCAATGGACTTGGACATCTTTCCTTCTTTCAAAGTTAAATGCGCAGAATGAAGCCAAAAGTTAACAAACTTTTTTCCCGTACAGCATTCTGATTGGGCAATTTCATTTTCATGATGAGGAAACATATTATCAACTCCGCCGGTATGAATATCGAATGATTCACCAAGATAATGCATACTCATGGCACTGCATTCAATATGCCAGCCCGGCCGACCAACGCCTAGTTCCGTATTCCACGAAGGTTCATCACCTTTTTTTGCTTTCCATAAAACAAAATCTCGCACATCTTCTTTTTCGTATTCATCGGTATCGTAACGCAGTCCTGATTTTGTTTCATTAATTTCTATATTAGATAATTTTCCGTATTTTTCGAATTTTGAAATGTCGAAATAAATGGAACCTTCCGATTCATAGGTAAAACCTTGTTCACGTAATTTTTTGATGATTACTACCATTTGATCAATATGCTCAGTTGCTCTGGGATAATACTCAGCACGTTCTATTCCTAAAATATCGAGATCTTCGAAAAAGAACTTCTCATATTTTTTTGTATATGCTTCAAGCGAAAGGCCCGCTTTTTTTGCTTCACGAATAGTTTTATCTTCCACATCGGTAATATTCATAACCTGAATGACTTTATAACCTTTGTATTTTAAATAACGTCGTAAGAGGTCTTCAAAAACATACGTCCTAAAATTTCCGATATGCGCAAAATTATAAACAGTCGGGCCGCAGGTATACATTTTTACAAGGCCTTTTTCGCGCTCATAAAATTCTTCTTTTTTATTATGTAACGTATTGTAAAACTTAATCATTCAGGCTCTCTATATTGACCATTCCGCATAATAAATGGTATACTATTCTATAATGAGAGGAAGTGAAAATCAATGACAACAAAACGAAAAAGACCATCTTTGAGTTTTGAAAATCTTGCCGAATACTTCAAAGAACTTGTCGAACAGGAAATCAATCGCCAAAAGGCCCATATTTCTGAGGAAGCATCATTTTATTTGGTAAATCTTTTAACTAATTTCTTTAAAACCGAAAAGCTCTATACAAAAGATACGGAAGGTAATTTTGTTGAAGTTCCCTTGGCACTTATTTTAGCAAAAGCTTTAAATGCCGATTCGATCGAAAAAATTCAACTTTATAAAAAATTAGGTGATCATTCATTGTATGTTTCAGGTTTTTTTTCCGAGAGTATTCATCGGAAATCAATTGATATGAAATACTATGTCAGTATGGGTGAGAATGCGTATAATGAGCTTTCTCATATTATGAAAGCAATTAAACACAATGAAGCCCTTGCATTAATTTATTATGAGTTATCTCAAAAATTTATTAAATTAACTGATATTCTTGCGGAAGTTCGCGAAGCAAGTCGCATTACCTCCAATAAAGATCTTTTGAAGATGTACGAACATTGGATTTCAACAAAAAGTCAACGACTCGAAAAAAAGCTCATACAAGAAGGAATCATTCCTGTTGATAGTGAAAAAAAACTTCATTGATTCATAAGGTGGGGACCGACTTATGAATTTTTTGATCAGGAGTATCTGTATTTTCTAAATTGTAAGCATCAACGAGTCGTTCAAGATAGAGATAGATAATTCGAAATAAATGAAGACGTGTTTTTTCCGTTACCTGTATAAACTCTATACCCATGGCATTTTTTGCAAGAGAAGCCCAATTGATCCGACCCTCAAAAATAAGTTTTTTCTTCCACTTAAAAATCCATTTTTTGCATTCAATACAAAATTTTATTGTTACCAGAGATCCGACTTTTACGGTAGGATTTAAAGGAACGCACATTCCAAATAAGCTTATATCCATGGTCTCAATTTTTATAACCGGTCTGCCTTTTATGACATATTCAACAGGAATTTTTAAAGGCACACGAATATTGCTTCGTTGATCAAGAAGCACACTAAATGCATCACCAAAGAGTGTCTTCATTATAATTTCATGATATTCGGCCCAACGAAACTCTTCTACTTGAGTAAGAGGAATAAAGAGCTTTTTCTCATCAAGTACTTTGAAGAGAATAAAAAGATTTTTAAGCTCAGTTT
>JAHFAK010000011.1 GCA_023250585.1 Deltaproteobacteria bacterium | reverse complement strand
TTAGTATAAGAATCTATTGGACAAGCAATGCTTGAAAATAATGCGCAAAACGTGGTGCATTCCATTCCTGGTACCCGGAGTATTTTTCTATAATAATTCGTTTTTTATCGAGAATAAACGTTTCAGGAAATTTTTCTACTTTATACTTTTGGGCTACACCATTTACATCAAGAGCTACTAATGGTGCCTTGTAGGAACCGGCAATAAAACGCTCAACATTTCTTTGCAAATCAGCGGCAAGTAAGATAACGCGGACTTTTTTCGGATCAAATTTTTCCTGCAATGCTTTTAAATGAGGCATTTCATCTATACACGGTGGGCACATCGTGAACCAAAAATTAAGAACAATAACATCACTGGTAATATCGCTCAGAGAAATCTTCTTGCCATCGAGTGAAAGTATAGTAAAGGCAGGCGCACGAAAGCCAACTTCTGGCTTTTCGATAATAACGTGTGATTTTTGCTTTTCGCTTTCTTTTGTACAGGAAGATATAAGAAAAATAATACTACTCAGAATTGCTAAACTATGTGCAAAGCCTTTCACTATTCTTTAGGAGATTTTTCTTCTTTTTTTGTTTTCGCTGCTTTTGGTTTCGAAGTAGTTTTAAGCGCAGTTGCAGAAGTTTTTGCTTTGGTTGTCCTAGCTTTTGTTTGCTTTTCAGTAGATTCAGCTGCTTTTGGAGTAACGTCTTGTGTCTTTTCTTTTACCGGAGTAATTTCTACTCGATCAACAAGTTCAATAACAGCCATTGAAGCTGCATCACCCATGCGTTTTCCCAAACGAATGATTCGTGTATAACCGCCATTTCGCGCAGCATATCGTGTATTTAAGGTTTCAAAAAGTTTTTGTATGGTTTCTTTATGGGGTACAGCACTAATTGCAAGTCGACGAGCATGTAAGGTTCCTTGTTTTCCTAACGTAATAAGGCGTTCTACATTTCTACGGAGCTGTTTTGCTTTTGGAAGCGTTGTCTGTATTTTTTCTTTCGATATGAGCGCAATAGACATATTCTTCAGAAGCGCTTTACGATGTTCTGTTGTTCTTCCAAAACCAAATCCACCTTTTCGATGTCTCATAAATACTATCCCTTATTTATTCATTCTCTTGTTTTGGAGCTTTCCAATCAGGAATCTTCATACCAAGATTGAGACCCATTTCAGTCAAGATCTCGCGAATTTCGTTCAATGATTTTCTGCCAAAATTTTTAGTTTTTAACATCTCTGATTCAGATTTTTGAACCAATTCACCAATATATTTAATATTAGCATTTTGAAGACAATTAGCTGAACGAACTGATAATTCAAGTTCATCAACTCTCTTATTTAAAAACTCAGTTTGTTTAGAACTTCGTTTAACCTTATTTTCTTCTTGAGGAGCTTCAAGCTCTTCTTCCTCAAAATTAATAAATACGGTAAGTTGTTCTTTTAATATTTTTGCAGCATACGCTAACGCATCGTCAGGCTTAATTGCCCCATTTGTCCATATTTCAAGTGTTAATTTATCAAAATCAGTATTTTGTCCTACACGAGTATCAGCGGCCTGGAAATTAACTTTTTTAATAGGAGAAAATGCGGAGTCCAAAGCAATAGCATTAATATCATCAAGAAGTTCACGATTTCTTTCCGAAGGCGTGTAACCTTTACCCATGTTTACTTGTAGTTCCATTTTTAATTCTGCATCATCGTAGAGGGTTGCGATATGAACATCGGGATTAAGAACTTCTACACCCGCAATAGTCGTAATATCACCAGCTGTTACCTTTTTTTCCCCTTTATGAGACTTTACATTCAAGGTAAGAAGCGCCTCTTGTTTATCCATCAATTTGATATTAACTTCTTTAAGATTCAAAATAATTTCCGTTACATCTTCACGAACATTTTTAATTGTAGAAAATTCATGAAGAACTTTCTCGATTTTTACGCTCGTAATAGCTGCTCCTTGCAAAGAAGAAAGAAGGACTCTCCGGATTGAGTTACCCAGAGTAGTACCAAAGCCTCTCTCAAGAGGCTTAATTTCAAATTTACCATAAAAATCGGAAAATGATTCTTCTTCTATCTTTACTCCCTTGGGTCTAATGAGCTCTGTCCAATTTTTATACATAGTTGTACACTCCTAATTACAATACTACTTAGAATATAATTCAACAATTAATTGTTCTTTAATAGGCAGAGTAATCTCTTCTCTCTTAGGATACGCGACTACTTTACAGGAGAGGTTTTGTTTATCCAATGCTAACCACCCCGGAACGCCATTTGCCTCTGCCTGCTCTAATGCTCGTTCAACCATAACCATTTTTTTACTTTTCTCTCCAATTGAAACTACATCTTCTGTTTTAATAAGATATGAAGGAATATTTACTTTTTTATTATTTACTAATACATGGTTGTGTTTGACTAAAAGTCTTGCTTCTCTCCGAGAAATAGCAAAACCCATTCTATACACCATATTATCAAGTCTTCTTTCAAGTAACATTAAAAGTTCCACCCCCGTAACTCCTTTCTTACGAGCTGCATCGTCAAAATAAGACCTAAACTGATTTTCTAAAAGGTTATACAAACGTTTTACTTTTTGTTTTTCACGCAATTGCACACCATAATCGGTCATTTTAGTTCTCTTTTTTCCATGTTGTCCAGGAGCATATCCACGTCGCTCAATTGCACATTTCTCAGTAAAACAACGCGTGCCTTTTAAAAATAATTTCAATCCTTCTCTTCTACATAATCGACAAACTGGTCCTCTATATCTAGCCACTCTTCGTAACCTCGCTTTCTTTATATTCTTCTTCTTTTAGGTGGACGGCAACCATTATGGGGAATAGGTGTTACATCTTTGATCAAATTAATTTTAAAGCCAACCGATTGTAACGCTCTTAAAGCAGCATCTCTTCCAGCTCCAGGACCTTTAACATATACGGTTATAGACCGCATACCATTGTCCATTGCTTTTCTGCCAGCATTCTCAGCCGCAAGCTGGGCAGCAAAGTGAGTGCTTTTGCGAGAGCCTTTAAATCCCTGTGTTCCAGCACTACCGTTGGAAATAGTATTTCCCGCCATATCAGTAATAGTAATAATAGTATTATTAAATGTCGCCTGAATATGAACTATTCCCACCGCAACATTTTTTCTTTCTTTCTTTTTTTTAGGAGCAACCTTTTCAACTTTTTCTGATTGCTGTTCTTGTTTTTCTTCTGCCATATTTTATGCTCCTGTTACTACCTTACGAGCTGCAATAATCATTTTTCGTGGACCTTTTCTTGTTCGCGCGTTTGTATGAGTTCTTTGTCCTCTTACTGGTAATTTTCTTCTATGGCGCAAACCTCTATATGATCCAATATCCATAAGGCGTTTAATATTACCTGTTACTTCTCTACGTAAATCCCCTTCGACTTTATATCCTTCATCAATTACTTTTCGAATATTTGCAACCTCATCTTCAGTCAACTTATGTGTTCTTGTATTAATATCAATATGTGCTTTCTTTAAAATATCTCGTGAAAGTTTTTTACCTATACCATATAAATAGGTAAGAGCTATTTCTATTCTCTTTTCTTTTGGTAAATCAATTCCCGATATTCTTGCCATATAATTTCTCCACGGCTTTTAACTTGAAAGTTTTATTAGCCTTGACGTTGCTTGTGTTTAACAATTTCACAAATAATTCGAACAACGCCTTTTCTTCGTATAACTTTACACTTCTTACAAATCTTTTTAACTGATGATCTCACCTTCATGGTTGTAGTCCCTCACAGAAAATGCTATACCCTATATGTTATTCTTCCTTTAGTCAAGTCATAAGGTGAGATTTCAAGCTTCACTTTATCACCGGGAAGAATCTTTATAAAATGCATTCTCATCTTACCTGAAATATGCGCTAAAACCTTATGACCATTCTCTAATTGTACCCGAAACATAGCATTGGGAAGGGTTTCAAGCACAGTTCCTGTTACTTCTAAAAAATCATCCTTTGGCATAAGAAATCCTTATTTATAACTTACTTAGTATAAAGGGACCTTTGTCTAAAATGGCGACTGAATGCTCAAAATGCGCAGAGATGCTGTGATCAAGCGTAACAGCGGTCCATTCGTCCTCTTGTATACAGACTTTTTCTGTCCCAAGGTTAAACATGGGCTCTATAGCAAACACCATTCCTTTTTGCAACAACAATCCGCTGTGTGCAGCCCCATAATTTGGAATTTGAGGGTCCTCATGAAGATTCCTTCCAATCCCATGACCAACAAAATCACGGACAACACCAAACGTATATTTTTTTGCATGGGATTCGATTGCAAAAGAAATATCTCCTAATCTATTACCAACGCGGCATTGTTCAATTCCTAAATCAAGAGCTTCGCGGGTAACTCTAATGAGTTTCTTTGCTTCATCTGATATATTTCCTACACCTACAGTTCGGGCTGAATCTCCATAGTAACCATGCAAATAAACTCCATAATCGATACTGACGATATCACCACTTTTAATAATCCTTTTTTTTGATGGTATACCGTGAACAACTTCATCATTAAGCGATATGCACAGGGAAGCAGGAAATCCTCGATACCCTTTAAAAGCCGGCTGAGCACCTTTTTTTATGGTCATTTCTTCTGCATATTTATCAAGTTCGTACGTTGAAATTCCCTCTTTGATAAGTGATTCTAATGTATCGAGTACCTCAAGGACTATTAAGTTACACGCACGTAATTTATTAATCTCATCATTATTTTTTAAAAAAATCATAGGAACGTGTTTACTTTTTTTCTCTAACAAGAGGATCGAGAATATTTTTAATTTCTAACCGAACTTCCTCGATTGGCAAGTCAGCATCAATATCTTTTAATATTTGTTTTTCTCTATAATAAGCAATTAATTTATGAGTAAGGCCTTGATAATCAGCTATTCTTTTTTTGATAATGTTAGGCGCATCATCTTTTCTTACAATAAGTTCACCTTTACATCTATCGCAGATATTTAATTCCTTGGGTGGTTGATATTTTATGTTGTATTCTCGTTTACATGAGAAACAAATTCTTCTGCGTGCGAGTCTATCTTCTATTCTTGATAGGTCAATAATAAAATTAATGACGAGTTGAATCTCGATACCTCGTTCATACAGTGATTGAGCTTGGACTATAGTACGAGGAAAGCCATCAAAAATGAATCCCGCCGATTCTTTTAAGCGCTTTATTGTATCAAGCACAACATCAAGGGTAATCTCATCAGGAACCAAATGACCATTATTCATATATTGTTGTATATGATGACCCAATGCTGTTTTTTCTTTTACCGCATTTCTAAAAAGCTCACCTGTTGATAATTGTTTTAGGTTATAGCTCTCTTCAATAAATTTTGCTTGGGTTCCTTTTCCGCTGCCCGGAGGTCCGAGTAAAATGAGGTTCACAATGTTATCCTCTTCTGCCTTTGAACTTAGAACCGTCTGGACCTAAAAACCCTTCATAGTTTCTTGATAAGAGATGCGATTCAATTTGAGCAATCGTGTCGAGTGCCACACCTACAACAATTAAAAGGGCTGTCCCGCCAAAATAAAATGGAACATTTACTTTAGTAATTAAAATATTAGGTAATACACAAATTAAGGAGATGTAAAGAGCTCCTCCAACCGTAATTCTTGTTAAAACAGTATCAATATATTCCGCTGTTTTTTTCCCCGGTCTAATCCCAGGAATATATCCTCCATAACGTTTCATATTATCTGCAATATCCATGGGGTTAAAACTAACTGCAGTGTAAAAGAATGAAAAGAATACAATAAAAGCAACATACAAAATATTATGAAGCCACGAACCAAATCCCAAGGCTGTTTGAATTGAATGAAGCCAGGGATAGTTCGTCATTACATTTTGGGGTATAAAATTAAAAATTGTCATGGGAAACATCAAAATTGAAGATGCAAAAATAGGAGGAATAACTCCTGCTGTATTAATCTTTAAAGGCAAGTAGGTGGTTTGGCCACCATAGACTTTCCTTCCAATAATACGTTTTGCATACTGAACTGGAATTCTTCGTTGGCTTCTTTCAAAGAATATAATTAAACCAACCACAACAACCATACCAACAACAAGTGCAAGTAAAAAAAGAAGATTTATATTTTCAGTTTTGAGTGCTTGAATTGTATTCATAATTGCAGCTGGCATACGTGCAATGATACCAGCAAATATAATTAAGGAAATGCCGTTTCCTATTCCACGTTCAGAAATTTGTTCACCAAGCCACATAAGAAATGCTGTTCCAGAGGTCAGAGTCACAACAGTCATCATTCGAAAACCAAATCCTGGATGATAAACTGCAGGAAGTCCTCCTGAAATATTACTCATATTCTCGATTACCGTACTCATTCCAAAGCTTTGAATGATGCTTAAAAGTATAGTGCCATATCGAGTATATTGAGTAATTTTTTTTCTTCCTAACTCACCTTCTTTAGATAATCGGTCAAGGTATGGAATAACAACGGTTAAAAGTTGTAAAATAATGGAAGCACTTATGTAAGGCATAGTTCCGAGAGCAAAAACGGAAAAACGTTCCAGAGCACCCCCGGAAAACATATTAAAAAGACCAAAAATTGTGCCAGATTGACGCTGAAAAAAATCACCGATCGCAGCTCCATTAACACCGGGAGTAGGGACATGAATTCCAATACGATAAACTCCCAACATTAAAACGGAAAATAATAATCGATTTCTGAGTTCAGGAATTTTTGCCATGTTGCCAAATGACTGAATCGCCACAAATTACCTCCCATAAAATATCATACTATCGCATACTGTGGAATATTAGACAATTTCAATGGTACCTTGTGCAGCTTCAATAGCTTTTCGTGCTGAAGCACTTATCTTATGTACTTTAAAGGTATAACGTCTTTTTAATGGAGTATTTCCAAGTATTTTACATGCATTGAATTGCTTTTTAATTAAGCCATTGGAACGAAGATATTCTAAATCAATTACTGTATTTTCTGGAATATCAACCAATGCATACAAATTAACAATAGCATAGAATTTTTTAAAAATATTTGTAAAGCCTCTTTTTGGTAAACGTCTTTGAAGCGGCATCTGCCCACCTTCAAACCAACGAGGAATACCATGATGGCCTGTGCGAGCCTTTTGACCTTTATGGCCTTTTCCACATGTTTTACCTAAACCGCTACCAATACCGCGGCCCAGACGTTTTTTTGATTTTCGTGACTCAGGATTGGGTGTTAATTCATGTAACTTCATTAAGCTTTAACCTCTTCTACAGTAACTAAATGCAAAATCTTTTTAATTTTACCTCTCATCTCGGCAGTATTAGCAACACATACAGAGTGGCCTATTTTAGGACGCAATCCTAACGTACGCAAATTCTCTCGTTGAATTTTTGTAGAACCTATGAGACTTCTTTTTTGTGTAACTTTAAGCTTCATAATTACATATCCATAGTTGGGGTTACTCTATCAGAAGATTTTTTTTCTTCTTTTGGTGAAGTAACCTTTAAACGCAATAAACCTTGCAGCGTAGCTTTTGTAATATTATGCGGATTAGTTGCTCCTAAACTTTTAGTGAGAACATCTTGAATCCCTGCCGCTTCTAGTACTGCTCGTACTGCTCCACCGGCAATTACACCAGTTCCTGCTGAGGCAGGCTTCAGAAAAACTTTTCCAGCGCCAAATCTACCAATAATCTCATGAGGGATAGAACCATTGACAACAGGCACGGTAACCATATTCTTCTTTGCTTGTTCTGAGCCTTTTCTAATAGCTTCAGGCACTTCATTTGCTTTGCCCAAACCAACGCCCACTTTTCCAGAATTATTTCCGACCACGACTAAAGCGCTAAAACTAAATCTTCTTCCGCCTTTAACTACTTTAGCTACACGGCTTATATGAATAACCTTTTCAGATAATTCGCCTACTTGTTGATTTCTTTCTTCCAAGGGATAATCTCCTATTAAAATTTAAGTCCATGTTCGCGAGCTGCTTCTGCAAGGGCTTTCACACGACCATGAAACACATATCCATTTCTATCAAAAGCAATTTGTGAAATACCAGACTGAAGGGCTCGTTTTGCAAGAAACTCGCCAACTTTTTTACCAGCTGAGATATTACCTCCCGTAGTGATTTCACTTTTAATGTCTTTATCTAATGTAGACATCGCTACAAGGGTTTTCCCAACTGAATCATCAATTATTTGAGCATACATGTGATTCAAACTCTTTGTTACGGTTAATCGAGGTCGCTCTGTTGTTCCCCAAATCCTCTTTCTAATTCTTTTTTTTCTTTTTAATCTATTTTTTTCAATTCTATCTTTCATATCGTTTTATAAGCCTCCGTTATGCTGCGGCCGCTCCAGATTTACCTACTTTTCGTTTAATATATTCACCACTATATTTAATACCTTTGCCTTTATAAGGTTCAGGCGGACGAAGCATGCGAATCTTTGCACTTACTTCTCCGAGTAATTCTTTATCTACACTACTTAAAATTATAGTAGTTTGTTTATCTTCCACTTTACAGTTAATTATATCAGGTAACTTAAATTTTACCGGATGTGAATAGCCAAGACTTAATAGTAATTCCTTTCCCTTCACTTCGGCTTTATATCCAATCCCAATGATATTCAGTATTTTTTGAAATTCTTGCGAAACTCCCATAATCATATTGTTAATAATGTTTCGCGAGAGTCCATGTAAAGCTCCTATATCATCCTTAGAAGTTTTAGCAATTACATTAACTTCCTTATCTTTAACCTGAACATCAATTAAATCTTTTAGAATAGTTTTCTCAATTTTGCCTTTTGGACCTTTCACTGAAACTACACCATGAGAAAAGCTCACCGTAACATTATCAGGTATCATTATCTTTTTTTTTCCTATTCGTGACATATCTCCCTCAACTTATACACAACCTCGTAACTTCCATACCTTTGTTCTGGTGTCGTGTATATCTATAACTTTGCTACCAAACAGTACAAAGGATTTCACCACCGATATTTTTTTCTCGAGCCTCTTGATCATCAAAAATGCCAGAAGACGTAGACACAATTGCAATTCCATAGCCTTGTTTAATAGGTTTGAGTTCTTCCGCTTTAGCATAATATCGTCTGCCCGGCTTGCTCATTCTTTTAAGTTCATTAATAATATTTTTCCCCCGTGTATAATGCAATATAAGACGAAGTGTTTTCTCTTGGTCCGCTCCTTCAATTTTATAATCCATTAAAAACTGACGGTTAACAAGGATACGAGAAATGTTTTCTTTTATCTTACTATAAGGAATAGTCACTTCTTTGTGTTTTGCCAGTATAGCATTTCGTATTCTTGTTAAATAATCTGCAATTGGATCAGTAACTTTCATGCCTTTTTACTACTCCTTCTACCAACTTGATTTAATAACGCCCGGTATTTCGCCCGATAAAGCAAGAGATCTAAAACAAATTCTACACATATCAAATTTTCTTAAATAAGCTCGAGGTCTTCCACATAAATTACAACGAGTATATCTTCGTGTGCTAAACTTCTGTTTTCTCTTTGATTTTACTACTAACGATTTTTTTGCCATATGTTTTCCTATTTGTCCAATTTCTTATGTTATTTCTCGCGAAAAGGCACTCCCAAATGCTTGAGTAACGACAACGATTCTGCATCTGTTTTTGCGGAAGTAACCATGGTAATATTCATACCAAGTATTTTTTCAACTTTATCATAATTAATTTCAGGAAATATAATGTGCTCTCGAATTCCAATGGTATAATTACCTTTGCCATCAAAGGATTTGATGCTTAAACCTCGAAAATCTTTAACTTTGGGCAAAGCTATATTTATTAAGCGATCAAAAAATTCATACATTTTTTTCCCTTGTAAAGTAACACTGCATCCAATCTGTGCTCCTTTTCGAAGCTTAAATGTTGCAATAGCTTTTTTAGCTTTTGTTATTACAGGTTTTTGACCAGTAATTGCAGCAAGATCAGCATGAGCACTATCAATGAGCTTAGGATTTCGCAAAGCTTCCCCAAGTCCCATATTAATTACAATCTTTTGTAAAGCGGGAATTTGCAATCTATTTTTATAATTAAATTCCTTCATGAGAAACTCTTGAACTTCATTTTTATATTTATCTTTAATTCTCGGCATAGTTTTCCCTAAAAATTCCAATTATATTTTATCAAAGACTTCTCCACATTTTTTACAGACCCTCACCTTTTTCTTACCTTCTTCTACGAACTTCCTTCCAATTCGCACAGGCTTACTACATTTACTACAATACATAAGCAGATTAGAGATATGAATAGGCCCCTCTTTCTCAACAATTCCACCTTGTGGATTTTTCTGCGAACCCTTCATATGCTTTTTAAACATATTGAGTTTTTCCACAAGTACTGATGCATCTTTTGTTATAACCTTAAGAACTTTTCCCATCTTGCCTTTTTCTTTACCGGCAATTATATATACTTGATCATTCTTTCTTATATGGAAACGTGCTTCAATCATATATACCTTTCATTACAAAACTTCAGGCGCTAAAGAAATAATTTTCATAAACTTTTGTGCACGTAACTCTCGCGCAACTGGGCCAAATATTCTTGTTCCTATTGGCTCCTTTTGATCATTAATCAATACAGCTGAGTTATCATCAAATCGGATATAAGAACCATCATCTCGACGAAATTCTCTTTTAGTTCTAACGATAACTGCTTTTTTTACTTCTCCCTTTTTGACTTTTGCTTCGGGAATTGCTTCTTTTATCGACACAACAATAATATCACCAATATGA
Organism: Deltaproteobacteria bacterium; assembly: GCA_023250585.1. Classification (GTDB taxonomy): domain Bacteria; phylum Bdellovibrionota_F; class JAHFAK01; order JAHFAK01; family JAHFAK01; genus JAHFAK01. Next base: position 23,735 of record JAHFAK010000011.1, on the reverse strand, counting down.
GCATATCGTTTCTTTGTACCGCCGAGTACTTTTATACAGCCTACTTCCTTAGCTCCAGAATTGTCAGCAACATTTAATCTTGAATACATTTGAATCACGGGTTTACTCCTCTATCAGCGTCGCCTTTTTCATAATTTTGGCAACGCGCCATCTCTTTAACTTACTTAAAGGTCTCGATTCTTGTATAAGCACTGTATCCCCAATTGAGCACTCATTTTTTTCATCGTGTGCCATAAACTGCTTACTCTTTTTAATATATTTTTTAAACTGAGGATGCTTTATAGTATTCATTACTTCTACAACTGCACTTTTTTGCATTTTATTGCTCGTAACAGTACCAATAAAAGTTTTTTTCTTTCCTCTCATTACCTGTTCCATTTATTCTTTTCCTTCATGTTGTTTCATTTGAAGTAATGTTTTAACTCGAGCAATATCTTTTTTCGCCTGTTTAAGCTCATGAGTTTTACTTAATTGATTAGTAGCCTTCTTACATTTTAATTCAAAAACTTTACGATAGAGATCGGTTTCATTATTTTCTAATTCTTTTAGAGTCAAGTTTTTTAATTCATTTATCTTCATTATAATAATCTCTCCACTCCACTATTCTAGATAATTCCTCTTTTTACAATTTTTGTTGAAAGAGAAAGTTTATGAGAAGCAAGTCTAAAAGCTTCTTTAGCTACTTCAAACGGGATACCTTTTAATTCATAAAGTATCCGGCCTGGTTTTATTACGCTCACCCATTCTTCAGGGGATCCTTTTCCTTTACCCATTCGTGTTTCTGCAGGTTTCTTTGTGAGAGGCTTATCAGGAAAAATTCTAATCCATAATTTTCCGCCTCTTTTAATAAATCTATTAATAGCAATTCGCGCTGCTTCAATTTCTTTATTAGTTAAATATCCACATTCAGTTGCTTTAAGTCCAAAATCACCGAAATCGATTTTAGATCCTCGATAGGCCACTCCGCGCATTCTACCTTTTTGGACTTTTCTATATTTTACTTTTTTCGGCATTAACATACACTATCTCCGTAATAAAATACGTAAACTAAAGGAACCTCTACAAAGGCCCATCTGCATCGTTGCACGCAAAACCACAATCCTCACATACTACCCGAGTATGCTCCGGTTGGGGCTTTGCGTGCGCCTCGCATCTGGACCTTTGTAGAGGTTCCTTGAAATACGAGTTTTTTAGAGGGTCCTAAAGAATCTCTCCTTTAAAAATCCACACTTTTACGCCAATAACACCAAATGTAGTTCGCGCTTCAGCAAAACCATAGTCTACATCTGCTCTGAGTGTATGAAGAGGAATTCGTCCTTCTTTATACCATTCAGTTCTTGCCATATCTGCACCTGCCAATTTTCCGGAACAGCTAATTTTAATTCCTTTAGCGCCAAGACGTAATGCACTAGTAATATTCTTTTTCATTGCTCTTCGAAATGCTACTCTTCGCTCGAGTTGCATTGCAACGTTCTCTGCTACTAACTGGCTTTCTATATCGGGACGACGCACTTCTTTTATATTAACAAAAATATCTTTATTCACCATTTTCTGAATATCATTTTTCAAGTTTTCAATTCCAATGCCTTTTTTCCCTATTACTAATCCAGGCTTTGCAGTAAAAAGATTAATCTTTAAATTCTTTAATGTAGGTCTTTCAATTTCTACTTTAGCAATGCCAGCATGATATAATGTTTTTTTGAAGTAACGTCGCAAACGTAAATCTTCATGAAGCATTTCTTTATAGTCTTTATCTGCATACCATTTCGAATTCCATGTCTTAGAAATACCTAATCTAAACCCTGTTGGATGTACCTTCTGACCCAAAATAACCTCCTGTATTTTAACTTTCCGATAATTTCATAAAAATATGCGCTGTACGATGGCGAATCTTGGTCGCCCTTCCCATTGCCCGTGGCATAAAACGCTTTAAAACCGGTCCGCCATCAATACGTATTTCAGCAATGGTTAATGAATCAATATCAACTGATTTTTTTTCTTTTGCATTTGCTAAAGCAGCATGAAGCGTTTTTTGTAAAACTCTCGCTGCTTTTCGATGTGTATATGATAAAATAGTAACCGCGTCTTCTACTGCTTTTCCTCTAATGAGGTCTGCAACTAAACGAGTTTTCCTCGGAGATATTCGTACAAATTTTGTTCGCGCAATAATATCCATATTTATTCTTTCTTACTTACCTTGTTCTTTCTTACCTTGAGGGGCTGGTGCTTTTGCTCCTCCTTCGTCAGTTTTACGATCACCTGAATGTGCGTAGAAAATACGCGTTGGAGCAAATTCTCCCAATTTATGTCCTACCATTGATTCAGTTACGTATACAGGAATAAACTTTTTACCATTATGCACAGCAAATGTTACACCAACAAATTCGGGCATTATCATCGATCTTCGGGACCACGTTTTGATAATTTTTTTACTTTTCGTATTAGTAACTTCAATTACCTTCTTCATTACATGGTCATCTACAAAAGGCCCCTTTTTTAACGAACGACTCATACTATTTATCCCTTTTCCTTTTGATTATAAACTTATCGGTTCTTTTATTATGCCGTGTTTTATAGCCTTTAGTAGGAACACCCCACGGAGTTACCGGATGCCTTCCACCGGAGGTCTTTCCTTCTCCACCGCCATGAGGGTGATCGATTGGATTCATTGCAACGCCTCGCACATGAGGTCTCTTTCCCATCCAACGCTTTCTTCCTGCTTTTCCTATTGATAACGAATTATGTTCTGTATTACCCAATTGGCCAATCGTTGCCTTACAATCCACATGAATCAATCGAACTTCGCCTGAAGGCAATCTAACATGCGCATACTCCCCATCTCTCGCCATAATTTCAGCGAAGGTACCAGCTGATCTTACAAGCTTTGCGCCTCCATTTATATTCATCTCTATATTATGAATAAATGTCCCAAAAGGAATATGCTTAAGAGGCAAAGTATTTCCAGGTCTAATTTCAACATCTTTTCCTGAACCTATAACATCGCCAACTTGAAGACCCAAAGGAGCCAATATATATTTTTTATCTCCATCTCGGTAATTTACAAGAGCAATGCGAGCAGAACGATTTGGATCATACTCAATAGAAACAACTTTTCCCGTAACTTCTTGTTTTGATCGAATAAAATCGATAAGACGATATTGTCTCTTATGCCCGCCCCCTTTATGACGTGACGTTATACGTCCATAAGAATTTCTTCCACCCGTTTTAGAAACAGATGAGGTTAAGGCTTTATTTGAGCGCTTTTCTGTAATTTCAGCAAAATCACTTACCTGAAAAAATCTTCTTCCTGGAGTTAATGGTCTAAAGTTTTTTATCGCCATATTATTTTACCTTTTACAAATATTCATTGAATAAAGGACTTAAACATTTTCAAAGAAATCAATCACATCACCTTCTTTAAGTGTTACAATGGCTTTCTTCCAAGTCGATTGTTTTCCAATTGACTTTCCTACTCTTTTTACCTTTCCTTTATAAATAGCAGTATTAACGGATCGAACTGAAACATTAAACAAATTTTCAATAGATTCTTTGATCTCGTTTTTACCTGCTTTTCTGGCAACCTCAAATATATATTGATTATTTTTACCTTTAACCATTGTTCCTTTTTCACTAATTAAAGGTTTTTTAACCACACTATAAAGCGATCTATTCATTGCTCATTTTTCCTTTATAAAGCTTTTCGCATGCAGCTTTACTTATGAGTAAATGCTCAAACTTCAATAAATCATAGACATTTAAACCTTCTATTCTCAAAAATTTTACTGAAGGTAAATTTCGACAGGATAACTGTAAATTTTTATTAGCTTCATCAACTACAAGAATAGAACGATCTGCTATACCAAGATTCTTGAATAAGACAAGAGCATTTTTCGTTTTTACGCTATCTATAACAATTTTATCTAAAACCGTAAGTTTATTTTCTTTTGTTTTAACACTGAGCATTTGAGAAAGAGCCTGGCTTCGTATTTTTTTGTTCAGCGAAATAGACCAGTCTTTTGGTATTTTTGCAAATACAACACCACCGCCCACCATCAGAGGAGAACGAGTTGAACCTTGACGAGCCTGACCTGTTCCTTTTTGTTTAAATGGTTTTTTCCCGCCACCTCGAACAAATTTCCTATTTTTAGTTGCCGCTGTTCCCGATCTCAAGGCAAGTAAATGCTGACGAACAACCTGATGAACAAGCCCTTTTTTAAGTTCAACATTGAAAATCTCATCTGGAACTTCAATAATACCGCTTTCTTTATTATTTTGATTAAAAATGGTTAATTTTAACATTGGTTATCCATATCACTATAATTTAATTTCTACATCAACACCAGCAGACAAATCCAATTTCATTAACGAATCTATTGTTTGCTGAGTAGGCTCCATTATATCAATCAATCTTTTATGGGTTCTAATTTCAAACTGCTCTCTTGATTTCTTATCAACATGGGGAGATCTAAGAACGCAATATTTATTTATACTTGTTGGAAGTGGAATAGGTCCAATAATTCGCGCACCTGTTCGCTTAGCTGTATTCACTATCTCAACCGATGATTGATCGAGCAACTTAGAATCATAAGCTTTTAATCTAATCCGTATTTTTTGACTTTCCATTTCCATAGTACGCAATCCTTACCTTATTTATTCAATAATTTCGCTAACGACGCCAGCGCCGACGGTACGACCACCTTCACGAATAGCAAAGCGAAGTTCTTTTTCCATAGCTATAGGAGTAATTAACTCTACCTCTAATGCTGCATTATCTCCGGGCATTACCATTTCTACTCCCTCCTTTAACTTCACCACTCCCGTCACATCCGTTGTTCTAAAATAAAACTGGGGTCTATATCCATTAAAAAACGGCGTATGGCGCCCTCCTTCTTCCTTACCCAATACATACACCTCACACTTAAACTTCGTATGCGGCGTTATACTCCCATTCTTTGCCAATACCATACCTCTCTCTACTTCTTCTCGCTTCTTCCCTCTCAATAATACCCCTACATTATCTCCCGCTTGCCCCTCATCCAATAACTTTCGAAACATCTCTACTCCCGTTACTACCGTCTTACTCGTCGGTATTATCCCTACCAACTCTACTTCATCTCCTACCTTCACAATTCCTCTATCTATTCTTCCCGTTGCTACCGTCCCTCGTCCACTGATCGTAAATACATCTTCGATCGGCATTAAAAATGGCTTATCTATTGCTCTCACTGGATTCGGTATATACTCATCTATTGCTTTCATTAACGCTAATACCCCTCCACATTTCTTACACTCATCTTTCCCGCATCCACACTCTAATGCCTGTAATCCACTCCCTTTTACTATCGGTATCTCATCTCCTGGAAATTCATATTGATTCAATAATTCTCTCACCTCTAACTCTACTAAATCCAACAACTCCTTATCATCTACCGTATCTACTTTATTCATGAATACTACTATCCGGGGTACTCCTACCTGCCTTGCTAACAATATATGTTCTCGAGTCTGGGGCATCGGTCCATCCGCTGCACTTACTACCAAGATTGCACCATCCATCTGCGCTGCTCCCGTGATCATATTCTTTACATAATCTGCATGCCCGGGACAATCCACATGCGCATAATGTCGCTTGGCTGTCTGATATTCCACATGCGCTGTCGCTATCGTGATCCCTCTCTCCTTCTCTTCCGGCGCCTTATCTATCTGATCAAATGCTACAAAGTCTGCTAACCCTCTCGATGCTAATACCTTCGTTATCCCTGCTGTCAACGTCGTCTTCCCATGATCCACATGCCCTATCGTCCCTACATTTACATGCGGCTTTGTCCTCTCATACTTCGCCTTACTCATAGATGCCTCCAAAATTTACTTTTCGCATTTGCATAAAAAGGGATCCCTGTATCATGCAAATTTATAATAATCAACTGTAAAAATTATCTAAAACGAGCTAAAATTTCTTCGCGTATATCGCGAGGAATTTCAGCGTAATATGCAAATTCCATGGTATAACTAGCTCGGCCTTGTGATAAGGATCTGAGCTCGGTTGCATACCCAAACATGCAAGCTAGAGGTATATACGCTCTTATTAATTGCGAATCAAGTTTTTTCTTAATTTCAATAATTTTTCCTCGGCGACCATTGAGATCCCCAATAATATTACTTAAAAAACTATCCGGGACAGTCGTTTCAATAAACATCATCGGTTCAAGGAGAATAGGATTTGCTTTTTTTGCCGCATCTCTAAATGCTAAAGTAGCTGCAACCCTATATGCCAGAGGAGTAGAATCATCTTTATTATAACTTCCATCTATTAATTCTACACCCACATCAACCATCGGATAATTAATGATAACTCCTGTTCCAACTGCATCTTGTATTCCCTCTTCAATAGAAGGAATAAATTCTTTTGGAATTTTTTCAGCAGAAACTTTATTAGAAAATACAAAACCTTTTCCTCTCTCATTCGGACTAAGCCGAATGACAACATGTCCGAAGAGACTCTTACCTGCACTGGATTTTACAAATTTTCCTTCGGCTGTTGCTTGTATTGCAATTGTTTCCTTATAAGCAACTTGAGGTTTACCAACATTTGCATTCACATTAAATTCACGCAGCAAGCGATCAACAATAATTTCTAAATGAAGCTCTCCCATACCTGAAATAAGCGTCTCACCGGTTTCTTCATTCTTCTTTACAAAAAATGACGGATCTTCAATAGTTAAAATTTTAAGTGTATTTTCAAGTTTTTCTTCATCTTGTTTTGATTTTGGTTCAATGACACGAGAGATCACAGGTTCAGGAAATTCAAGTGCTTCAAGGATAACTTGCCTTCTATCAATCGTCAACGTATCTCCTGTTCGTGTAAACTTCAAACCCGATATCGCACCAATATCTCCTGTTTGTAATTCTTCTACTTCGCGTTTTTTATCTGCATGCATTTGATAAATTTTTAATACACGTTCCTTTTTATCTTTTGAAGCATTATAAATGGAGTCACCTACTTTTAATTTTCCTGAATATACACGAATATAGGTTAGCTGACCCAAATAAACATCAGCAAAAATTTTAAATGCAAGTGCGCATAAAGGCGCTTTTGAATCTGCATGTATTTCTTCCATCTTTTTTGTATGAATATTTGTTGCCTGTATATTCGAAATATCTAATGGAGATGGAAGAAAATTTACAACAGCATCCAAAAGCGGTTGCACACCCTTATTTTTTAAAGATGATCCACAGAACAGCGGTAATATTTTTGATTGAATTGTTAATGTTCGTAAGACGCGCAAAACATCCTGATTATTCACCGTATTATTCATATAGTGCTCGAGTAACGTTTCGTCTTCTTCTACAATCGCTTCAAATAAATATTCCCGCCATTTAAAAACTTCAGCATGTAATTCTTTAGGCATTTCTTTTATCTCAAATTCGGCGCCTAATGATTCATTCTTATAATAAATTGCTTTTTGATGAAGTAAATCAATTATTCCCATAAAACTTGCTTCGCTACCAATGGGAATCTGTAGAGGAATACAATGGACATGAAGCTTTTGTTCGATCTCATCACGAACGCGAAAAAAATCAGCACCAATCCGATCCATTTTATTTATAAAGGCTATACGAGGAACTTTATATTTATCAGCCTGACGCCATACAGTTTCTGATTGTGGTTGCACTCCACCTACTGCACAAAATATACCAATAGCTCCATCGAGCACCCGTAATGAGCGTTCAACTTCAATAGTAAAATCAACATGCCCAGGTGTATCAATTATATTAATGCGTTTTCCATTCCAAAAACACGTGGTTGCTGCACTCGTGATTGTAATACCGCGCTCTTTCTCCTGAACCATCCAATCCATAACAGTAGAGCCTTCGTCTACTTCACCCATTTTATGTGAAACTCCAGAATAATAGAGAATACGCTCAGTTGTCGTAGTTTTACCTGCATCGATATGAGCGATTATGCCTATGTTACGTATGTCTTTGAGAGAACTCATACGGCGGGAATCCTAATCTATGAAAGGTTATAATGCAAGTGTTCAGTTATAAAAACAGTGAGTAAAAATAATACACCTATTGATTTAATTACTATAAAGTAATATATTTATGATTATATTAATCAAGAGGTCATTATGCGTTTTATTGGTCGTGATTTTGAAATTAAAGAACTCCGTTAGAGCCTGTACCTTTTTGTCTGAATTCGTGGAGACAGCTCATCTATTCTTTGATTATCTCTTTTTTAGTACTTCTTCCCAATTTTCTACACTATCTTCAGAGTTTAAAAAACACATATCCTCATTACAAAATGTTGTAATATCAGTTATAAAGATATTTGAGAGGTTTGAAAATAATTCCTGACTGTTTGTTGAAAGTAGTTTTCCAAGCTTTTCAGTTGTTTTCGAAAAATTATTGATTGTAGGAAATAAAAAGAAAAAACTAACTTTCATATTTTGAAATTTTTCTTTAACCTGCGAAAGAGCAATGATAGATCCATAAAAATCGAGCCTTTGAACCTCTTCGCCATAGCTTATAGGCATACCCGCATGATTTTTAAGAGCGTCTTCAATATTTCTTCTCGTCTCTGCGCCTCCTTCGCCAGTATTACCGAGAAGAAACAATTGAACAATAGAAGAGCCGATTCCTAAATAGAGAATTCCTGCAACATTTCCATCGGTATTGAGAATCGGACTCCCACTATCTCCAGGAGATATATCAATAGTAAGAAGCATTGAATCATCTAGAGGCAAATCTTTATCAACTTTAACTTTTGTTTCTTGGATGAATTCTCCGCGTGAAGCAGTTACAAATGCTTTTCGTTCTTCTTGATTATGTATATGATTCATCATTTCTGAACCAAATCCTATACTAAATACCTTATCACCTGGCTTAATATCGTTTTTTGCTAATTGTAAATGATTCTCTATTTCTGTTTTTGTTGGAATCAGCGCAATATCTTCCCCGGGAATTCTTATGATTTTATCTTTATCTATCTCAATTATTTTTTGTCTGATATTAATAATAAAGACTCGAGAATTTTGATTAGCAACCACGTGGTTGTTAGTCACTATCAAATTCCTATCAATAAAGAATCCGCTGCCAACACCAACAATCGGGTCACAAACATATTCACGCACACCGAACCCATCTGTTTGTACAATTAATACAACACTATCAGCAATTCTTTCCAATATTCCTTCTGAATACTTTATACCCTGGCTATATAATAAATCTTTCAAATATTGTATGGGATCTCTATCAAGTGTTACATTGCTGAATAAAGAATGAAGGATTTCCATTTTTCTCGGTTCAAGATTGGCTTCATTAGAATCGCATTCGGGCCAAGGCTGCCCACCTTCTCCCGTATAATTATAATCTTCATCAAATAATTTACTATTCTTCTTTATGAGATGTTTCTTTCCCTCACGTATATATTCTATTGATTCTTCAACGTATCCTATAACATTATCACAGGAATTTCGTCGCTCATATTTAATCCAAATTGGTCTACCTTGTTCATTTAACTTTCGATCAATCTGAATTCGTTTATATTCTTTTCTACATTCTGGATCGATTCTCTTAAGATGTTGTAACGAGCCACATGCAGAAGCAGCGGCTTGTTCTGCAATAATAAGAGGTGAAACAATAATTAAATTTAATACAATAAAGAAAACATTTTTGTTCATACAATACCTCAATAAGTTATTAACATGTTCTTTTTAATTTAGATATGCAAAATAAATACCACAAAATTTAAAAAGTCTAAGTTTTTAATATTATTATATTTTTATACTATTACCTATAAAAACAAAGAAAATTTGTAGAATAAAAATGGGACTTTTGAGTCTCAGTCGAAGAAATATGGTTACCATCTAAAATGTGCAAAAGCTTTATTTGCTTCGGCCATGTTGATGAATGCGTGGGATAGTACCTATTTTCGTTCTGTAAGTCAGGAATAAAATTTGACATAGTCCGAAAAAATCGTATATAATAGTAGTTATAATACGAAAAATGTAATTATTTGGAGTACTGCATGAAAAATGTATTAGTAGAACAAAATTTACATTGGCAAAACAAGATTCAAGCAGGAATTATTAGGGAAAAATTGAAAGATCTTATTGCGTTTTTAGAGCCCAAACAAATTATTACAATATCGGGTATAAGAAGATGCGGTAAAAGCACACTTTTAAAACAGGCTATAAATCATTTAATAGAAGCAGGAGTAAATTCTAAAAATATTTTATTTTTAAATCTTGAGCATCCATTCTTTATTCAGCATAAACAAAATATCAATTACTTAAACCATATATTTGATGAATATATAAAAATTGCAAATCCACAAGGAAAAATTTATTTTTTTATCGATGAAGTTCAATTTTTCGAGAATTGGCAAGTATTTGTTAAAAATAAATATGAAACTCAAAATGTTAAGTTTGTTGTAACCGGATCAAATTCTTCTCTTTTATCAAGTGATTTACATACACTTTTAACTGGTCGTTGTTTAAATATTAGTTTAAGCTCCTTTAATTTCCGAGAATTTTTAAATTATAAAGGCATTGAGCACAAAGATGAAATTCAAAGAATTAAAAATAAAATTGATATAAGAAGAGCATTTGATGAATATTTAAAGTGGGGTGGCTTTTTTGAAGTTTTTTATGAAAACAATGAAAGCATTAAAAAAGAAATTCTGATTAGTTATGCAAAAAGTATAATTTTTCATGACATAATTCCAAGATATCAGATTCGGCATCATTATGATATAGAAAAAGTATTTTATTATATTATGTCTAATGCCTGTGGTCTTATAAATTATAAATTACTTTCAAATGCATTAAATATAAACGATAAAACAATAAAGGAATATCTTAGATACTTTGAAGATGCTTTTATTGTAAAAACAATTGATAAATTTCATTTTAAAATAAAAGAGCAGCTTAAGTCGGCAAAAAAACTTTATGTAACCGATAATGGGTTTTTACAATTAGGGACATTTCCAATAGATTCTATATCAAAAGAATTTGAACAAATAATATTAAATTATTTAATTAATAAAAATGATAACGTTTTTTATTTACGAGAAAAGTATGAAGTTGATTTTTTTGATAATAAAAATCTATATCAAGCTTCATATAGCATGGAAAATGAAAAAACAAAAAAAAGAGAAATTAATTCACTTATGCATTTTATGAATGAAATGAAAAAACAAAACGGATATATAATTACTTATAATGAAAATGATACAATTGAATTAGAAAATAAAACTATTAAAATCCTTTCAGCTGATGAGTTTATTTTGGAAAACTCATGATTGTATCTTAGACAAAACACGTATTGAGTAAATTGTGTCGCAGTCGAGGAAATATGGTTACCATCTAAAATGTGCAAAAGCTTTATTTGCTTCGGCCATTTTATGAGTATCTTCTTTTTTCTTAATTGCAGATCCTTTATTATGATAAGCATCCTCAAGTTCAGCGGCAAGCTTTTCTTCCATTGATTTGCCGCCTCTTTGTTGTGCATATTGAATAGCCCAACGAATGGCAAGTGCTTCACGGCGTGATCCCCGAATTTCTACGGGAACTTGATAGTTCGATCCACCAACACGACGTGATTTTACTTCGATAACTGGTTTTATATTATCAATTGCTTTTGTTAAAACCTTAAGAGAATCTTCATTTTTAAGTTTTGTACCGAGTATAGAAAGAGCATTATAAAGAAGCCCGCGAGCAACACTCTTTTTCCCGCCTATCATAAGACTGTTAATAAACTTTGCAACAAGTTTACTCTTATATTTTGGGTCTTCTAAAATGGTCCGTTTTGCAACTTCTCGTCGTCTTGGCATAATTATTTATCTCCTTAACATAACCTTATTTGTTTTTCTTTGCTCCATATTTTGAACGACTTTGTTTTCTATCCTGAACTCCTGTAGCGTCTAAAGAACCACGAACAATATGATAGCGAACTCCCGGCAAATCTTTAACTCTTCCTCCTCGGATTAAAACAACCGAGTGTTCCTGAAGGTTATGGCCTACGCCAGGAATATAACTTGTTACTTCGAATCCATTGGTTAGACGAACACGAGCAACTTTTCGGAGTGCCGAATTTGGTTTTTTAGGTGTTGTTGTATAAACACGAACACACACGCCTCTTTTTTGTGGACTTTCTTTAAGAGCCGGGGACCGCGTTTTATTGTGAACTTTTCGTCTTCCTTTGCGCACTAGCTGATTTACTGTCGGCATGAAAAATCTCCTTATACAACATCATAATATAAAAGGTGACTTTCCTAACAGTAAATGCTCTGCATGTCAAGGATTAGGAGGACATTTATTTTGGATTGACAGAATTAGATACATTTTCAAGATTTTTTCTCATTTTATCGAGTAAGGCTTCGAAGCTATTTTTTTTCATATATTCTTGGAAATCTTGCTTATAACGATCAAGTAAGCTCGCATTATCCACAATAACATTATAAAGAAGCCATTTGCCTTCGAGCTTTACAAATTGGAATTGGAACTCAATATCCACTTCTTTTTGTTTCACATATGCTTTTACGGTAGCCATATCGCCTTTAATAACAGAGCCTTTAACATTAATTGAACGTTCCTTTTGTAAAATTACCTTCACAAGACCTTGGAGAATATTTTCTCTCAGTAAGGATAGAAAATCCTCTTTCTCTTTTTCTGTTAAAGTATCCCAATGATTACCAAGTGCAAGTTTACTCATATAGGTAAAAGAAAAACTCTCTTTGAGTTGCTCTCGTAAACTTTTTTGATCTTTTACTGCGATGAGATTTTCAATATTTTTTTTCATTTTATCTGAATAACTCTCAAGGTCATTTTTCTTTTTCAGTTGATCAACTTCTTCGAGTACTTTTTGTGCATCAAGTAATGTGTTACCAAATCCAAATTCTTGTTGGGCGCTGCTCAATACTTTTTTGACTTCACTGTTTTTAATATCATTTTTCATTTCAAGCATCATTGCCGTCACGCCTGCTATAATCGCTGTAGAAGAAAGTCTATTCATATTTTCAGTTGCTCTGACGTACGGAAAATCTTGTCGTATTCCATCAGCGGGTAAAACCAAAGTATCTACCGTTACTTTGATTTCATTTTTTTCACCGCATACCTTGTCTTGAACGAACGAGCTTCCGGAATTAAATATCTCAAAAACAGTAAAATCTTTTTGAGGGCCACAATATGAAGGAGTAACGAGAAGAACTCCTTTATCATGAAGTTTTTGTAATGTTGGCACAAGATCCTTGGCAATATTTTTAGGAAGATCACGAATCACAACAATATTAGCCATGAGCTCGATAGCTCGCTCAATTGCTTTTCTCAGCTCATCGCTTGAACTGCTACTTTCGAGAGCAATAATTTGCACGCCAGGAGCTATTTTTATAAGTTCTTGGCTCAATAAAAATCCTGGTCCAGGAAGTTGCGCAGGCTTTTCTTTGCCCATTATTTCATGCAAAATAATAGAAGGCATCATTGAACTACTCTCTTTGATAAATGAGTGATCAATAATTGCTACTTTAACATCCTTTCCCGACGCGCTACTGTGGGCTTTATCAATCTGCATGGCTTTGAGGTAATGATCTTCCATGGGCAAATCTAATGCCGCTGCACTATCTAAAAGAGGAATAACATTTTTCACTGCTTCATTAGATTGGTATTGGTGTTTATTCATATCAAAGTAAACAATATGATCTTCAGGAGGAAACCACATTTTTTTAGTATGTTTCCAAAGAAGAGCTTTTGTATCTCTGATAGGATTAATAACTTTATCTTTTTTGACTTTTTCCAATACGAGACTTGCTCCCGATGCGAGCAAAGCTGCATGAATAGTTGATCGTTGATACTTTTGAATCTTTTCAGTTTTTTCTTCTTCATCCATATCCTTCAAAAAAATAAGCGATGAGGAAATCGTCGGAGTAAAAATATCAATATCAATATTCAACACATCACTCTGTACAACAGGAGAAAATTTCTCAGCATCAAATGGAGCTGTAATCAGAACTTTATCTACTAAATCTAAACTGGTAAGTACGGTGACCAAGGCTTGAGTATAAGGAACGATGACAACATTTTTTTGTGCTAACTGCAGAAGCTGTTCTTTAAACCGCGTTGCTTCTTCAATAAAATGCTCGATATCTTCTATAACGATAACTGCATGGAGAATTTTTTTATCTTCTCCTTTTTCCAAATCATCAAACGTTAAAAATTTAATGACTGCATCAGGAGAAAAGAGTGAATTAAAAAGGAAATTTACATACTTTGGACCTTTATCAATGATTGTCTGTATATTTTTTATGGATGGTTTATCAATGGTTTTTAAAAAATTAAGATCTGCTTTTTCCTTGGTTACATAATAAATTGAAATTCCTTCGCCGGTGTATTCTTTAAGCGCTTCATGAAAACCGGGAATAAAGCCTTCGCGCATTTGAGATATAGTATTGACGGGAAGTCGTTGAGCATTAGCTTGCATAGGAATACCGAGACAGAAAAAGATCAAGAGCAATAGTTTACTAGAAAAAAATTTCTTATCCATATTTATAATGAAGTATAAAAATAACTAGTCCAAAAATCAAAACAATAAGTAAATTCGTGGTAATGGCTCAGTTAATGGAAGGGTTAGAACTCGTACTCTATCCAAAAGCACTATTGATTCGAAATCTCATTCATCATACAATCAAATGAATATATGAACAAATTTTCATGGATTATTTTTTTTGTCAGTGTCGTATTTTTTTCTTCCACTGCTTTCGGCTTTAATCAAGAGATGCCTAATCTAAAAACTCCTATAAGCATTGAAGCCAACGAAGGAGTATTTAATCTCGTTCATCATTTTGATCATCCGAATGATAATCCATTTAATATTTCAAGCGCAAATGTTCTTTTAGGCTTTCAATACGTTGCCTGGAAAAAACTTTCATTCACACTCGATTATTCCTATATAACTTCAGAAAAAGAATTAGCACTCGGCACCGGTTATGCATTTTCCTTTCCACAAGCTTTTATTGAAACACAAATAGATGTTCAGTATCTCAATTTTGAACCAACCGATCTTACGACTCATCAGAACTCAATTTTTATACTTGGCTCACTGCAATCATTGCCTGATCCTTTGATAAAAAAAGTACGAGGAATTGCAAATGTCGGCTACGATAGCTTCAATGAAAGGCCAGGACTGGGCTTTGGCATTAATATCAACATCATTGAAGATCATGGAATGCTTCAATCACTCAGTGTTTTTGGAGAATATTTTCCCGTACTCGATAAAGATATTGGCATAACAAAGTATGTAAAGGACAAAGATACCTATTCATTTGGAATAGGAGCTCTCACATATGGACATCAATTTGTACTCGAAGCAGGTAATACAATTGAATTAGGCACGAGACGCATGATGCTCGGCACTGATACAAATCGAATCTTTGTTGGTTTTAATATCAAACGTCATTTTGATTTTGGTGATGATTAGAGGTGTCTATGAAAAAAATAATATTCGTATTTTTTTTAGTATATTCTCTTACAGCTTTTGCAGAAGACGCTAAAAAGGATTCATTAAAAAAAGTTGTCGCAAAAGATATTGCGTTCGAATGGAAAGTCGAGGCGCAAAATCTTGTGATCAAACTCTCAGCAGCCACGACTGGGTGGATTGGCGTTGGTTTTAATCCATCAAAAGTCATGAGGGACGCAAACATTATTATTGGGTATGTAAAAGATGGAAACGTTTTTATTCGTGATGATTTTGGAACAAAAGAAAAAAGACATAGCGCCGATGTAGAACTCGGGGGACAAGACAATATTCTTACCAAAAAGGGCAGTGAAACAAATGGAACAACAACGATTGAATTTTCTATTCCACTTGATTCAGGCGACAAATATGATCAAAAACTTATCCCTGGAAAAGAATACAAAATACTTTTAGCAACGGGAGAAGATGATTCATTTACCAAAAAACATAAAAAGAAAGCAAAAGTCACTATTACATTATAAGACTCTCTGAAAAACTCATATTTAATGGAACCTCTCAAAAAGGTCCAGATGTAAGGCGCACGCAAAGTCATAACCGGAGCATACTCCGGTAGTATGTGAGGGTTGTGACTCTTGTGTGCAACGACACAGATGGACCTTTTTCAGAGGTTCCTATAGAAGGAGAAATAGATGAGAAAAAATTTTACGATATTTTTAAGCAGTCTGCTTCTCATCGTTGCTATTAATAGATGCGATACTGCAGAAGATGACACCTCAGCTACAGATGATACAACGGCAACAAACTCAACGAATGATTCTGCAACAACCGCTACAACAACGACCGATACAGACACAACAACCACTGACGCTGATGGTTTTAAAACACAAACAAAAGATGATTTTACTATTAAATGGAAAATCGTGGATTCAAATATTTCAGTAAAACTCGGCGCTCCAACAACCGGATGGGTTGCAATTGGGTTTGATCCAACGAGCCGCATGAAAGATGCAAATATAATTATTGGATATGTGGAAAATGGTGAAGTTTTTATGCGCGATGATTATGGATCGGCAACAACCGCACACGAAGCCGATACTGCAGCCGGCGGAACTGATGATCTCACCAACAAAAGTGGGACAGAAAATAATGGAACAACGGAAATTGCATTTACGATGCCTCTCAATTCCGGCGATTCACGCGATAGAGTTTTAAAAGAAGGAACAAGCTATACTATCATTATGGCTTACGGAACTTCAGATTCATTTACGATTAAGCATTCAACAACTGCTTCGACGAATTTCAAATTGTAGGGTAAGGAATAAAACTTTTTTATTCCTTACCTTTCCTTAGATGAGCTTCAAGGAGAATCCATTCTTTATCAAGTAAATCTCTACAGCGGCTAAAAATATTCATCAAATTAATTCTAATCTGATTCGATTTTTCTTCGGGAAAAAAAAGAAAAACTGGATCTGGATGGGAAAACTTACTTAATGCTTTATAAAAACCAAATAGATCTTTCAGTTCATCTTTACGATAACTAAGCTTTTCGATAATATCGTCATTCTTTTCAGGTTTAATTGGTGTAATTTTGCTCTTTTTCTCTATCTCTTGCAACTCACCGAAGAGTTTTTTTACTTTTTCATTGTCAATTTTTATCTCCATCTTCTTGCAAGTAACTTCATACAAATCTTTTGAGTCATACAGGATTCGGGCTGTAATATCAGTTTCCGAAAGATTCTGCCAATACGCTGCCCGAATCAATAACTCTAGATCTGCTCTCAACCAAAAGGCCCAATTCATTATATTGAACTTCAAATGATTAAAGTCCTGTTGTTTTTGAGCTGATGCAACCTGAGTGAAAGCGTCTTTCTGGAATTGCAAAAGGATTTTTCTCGTGGTAATAACTTCAAGCATCATTGTTTTCATTCTGTAATTTCTTTCGGTTTATCCAACTCTAGAAGTTGCCGATATTTTTCCATTTCAGCCTTCACTTTTTCTTCCATCATGTTGTGGGACACTTTGCCTTTGTCCATAAGGACTTCAAAATCATTACGTCTAAGCATATCGTCGAGTTTTTCTGACCAGTTAGCCATGTACATCATTCGCTTTCGTTGGATTTGTAATTCGGCAAAGGAAAGAAATTGTTCGGAAATCAAATATAATTGACGAAGTTCGTTTTCATCCAAATAATTTTTGGCAGTTTTTGCTTCATCAGTTGTGGGCTTATGTCCCTTAAAAACGGTCAAGCCGGCATTATTCTTTTGTGCGCTGATACGATCAACGATAAGTTCAGCGGCAGTTTTACCAGTAACAGCATAATGAAATTTATTTTGGATAGTGGCATAAAATTCTTTTGCAGCATCTGATCTTGAATCATAATCGTAACTAGTTTCTGAAAAAATCAATCTTACCTTCTCATAAAACAATTTTTCTGAAGTCCTGATCTTGCGAATGCGTTCGAGCAGTTCATCGAAATAACCAGCCTTTTGGATGCGTTCATTCTTTTCAAGACGTTCGTCATCCATGACAAAACCTTTGACAATGTATTCCTTTAAAGTTTGTGTTGCCCATTGACGAAACCGCGTGGCAATAGCCGAATTGACTCGATACCCAACCGAAATAATCATATCAAGATTGTAATAGGTCGTAGGCTTGAACGTAGTAATGTCGGAATTTCCGACATTACTTAATTTTCTTGAAGTTTCAGTAGGTTGTAATTCTTCTTCAGCGTAAATTTTTTGAATATGTTCAGTGATAGTTGATCTTCCTTTACCAAATAATTCTGCAATTTGAAATTGCGATAACCAGATTGTTTCATTTTGAAGTTGAGCTTCTAACCTCAGTTTACCGTCAAAACTTTGGTAAATGACAACGTGTCTTTGTAATTCGCGATTGTTTTTTTGTTCTGGTATTAAATCTATTTTCTTCATCATGTTTTTTGTCCTATTTTGCTTTAATTAATTTTGTCCTCAGAAACTGGCTTGCCATCCGTAGCTCCGAAAGTTTATCTCAAACTTGAGGAGCAAAGGATGGAGGTGGCGGGAATCGAACCCGCGTCCGAAATTATTTAGACTAAAAGCACTACATGCGTAGTTTGTATTTGTATTTAACTCACAAGAATCCCCACAAACAGGGTAATCCTGCAAGCGATCCTTATGTAGTTTTGCTTCAAAACCTAAGGAAAAATTTTGAAACTAGTTCGCTGAGTTTACACTTGTTATACGTAGCGAGCATCGGCACAACAAGCGTCGCGCTTAATTAAGCAGCGAGTGCGTATTCGTAATTGTTTGCAATTACATTTTTCTATGTTTTTACAAGGGCATAGAAACCTTGGCATGCGTTTTTAATCCTCCTAATCCCGTCGAAACCGGTGCACCCCCCTTTTGAAATATTCAAAATCTTAATGCTCAATAATTGATAATAATAATCATTTATGAAAAAGCAAATTTTATCTATTAGATTTTTATGTAATGGCTCAGTTAATGGGGTGAGTTAGGCAGTACATTTTTATACTATTTTGAATTGACTCTAAAAAAATGCGATGGTAGTTGTTTTGCCTTATATTTAGTGCTAAGCGACCTAAAAATTGATTCTTTAATATGCCGAGATAGCTCAGTCGGTAGAGCAGAGGACTGAAAATCCTCGTGTCGGCGGTTCGATTCCGTCTCTCGGCATTTTTTCATTTTTAGTGCGTAGTTTTTAGTAAAAAAATCTTTCGAATAATCCTGAAAATGAAAAAACTAACCACTAAAACTAATTTCTGGGCTCGTCTAATGGTAGGACTCTGGACTCTGACTCCAGCTGTCGAGGTTCGAATCCTCGGCCCAGAGGTAAGAGAGAGAAATTTTTTATAAAAATTTTTCTCTCTTACCTAAGTTATAAGTTGTAAGTTAAAAAACTGTAATATAAATTTTTCTTAACTTATAACTTAAATTCGGTCCCATCGTCTAGTGGCCTAGGACGCTGGCCTCTCACGCCGGAAACACGGGTTCGAAACCCGTTGGGACCAAAGAAAAAAAATTTCTTTGATTTTTCATTTTTCCTCACCTAAATTACCCAGCGACCGTTTAATGTGTTCTAAAAAACGTTTATTAAAAATATAAATGGAAGAGGTATTTATGGTTGCAAGATTCTCATTAAAGTTTCTGGTTACGGCAATCTTTTTTTGTAGTTTCCTCGGAATAACGCATGCTTCTGAAGCCGATCTTATTATTCCTGATTTAACATCCGTTATGTTCATGAATCACATCAATGGAAAGAATCTTCTTTTAGGCGGACTACTCATCTGTATATTCGGCTTTCTCTTTGGCCTTATACAGTTTTTTCGAATTAAAAATATGAAAGTTCATTCTTCAATGAGTGAAATTTCTGAGCTCATTTATACAACCTGTAAAACCTATCTCATTACACAAGGAAAATTTATTCTTGTTCTTGAGGCCCTTGTAGGGGTGATTTTGGTTATGTACTTTGGCTGGCTCAGACATTTTGAAGCTACAAAAGTGGCAATCATATTATTCTGTAGTCTCATTGGAATCGCAGGCAGCTATTCAGTCGCATGGTTTGGCATGCGAATTAACACCTTTGCAAACTCACGTTCTGCATTTATGAGCCTCACCGGTTCTCCGTATCCGGTGTATGATATCCCCTTAAGAGCTGGAATGAGCATTGGAATGCTTCTTATTAGTATTGAACTTTTTGTTATGCTCACTATTCTTCTTTTCATTGATCCCTCGTATGCAGGGCCATGTTTTATTGGTTTTGCAATTGGAGAATCGTTGGGAGCATCCGTGCTTCGTATTGCAGGAGGAATATTTACAAAAATCGCCGATATTGGTTCAGACCTCATGAAAATTGTATTCAACATTAAAGAAGACGACGCTCGTAATCCTGGTGTTATTGCGGATTGTACCGGAGATAACGCAGGTGATTCTGTAGGTCCAACCGCTGATGGATTTGAAACATATGGAGTTACCGGAGTTGCTCTCATATCATTTATTCTTTTGGCTGTGAAGAATCCTGTATTTCAAGTACAACTTCTCGTTTGGATATTCTCGATGAGACTCGTTATGATTATTGCCAGCGGATTATCCTATTGGATCAATGAACTCTTTGCAAAAGTTCGATATGGAAATGCGCAAGAGATGAATTTTGAAACACCATTAACATCACTTGTTTTTATAACTTCTTTTATTTCAATATCCCTCACCTATCTCAGCTCCTATTTATTAATTCCTGAATTAGGAGCAGGAAGTCTCTGGTGGAAGCTTGCCTCGATTATAACATGTGGAACTGCAGCCGGCGCAATTATTCCAGAACTCGTGAAAAGATTTACGTCTACGGAATCTGCGTATGTGGAAAACATTTATCATTCTTCTAAAGTTGGAGGAGCATCTCTCAATATTCTTTCAGGCCTGACGACCGGTAATTTTAGCGCTTACTGGATGGGAATTGTCATTATGGTTCTCATGGGAATTGCCGCGTGGATCAGTACGTTTGGACTCTCCGAACTTATGATTGCTCCAGCTACTTTTGCCTTCGGACTCGTCGCATTTGGATTTCTTGGCATGGGCCCCGTTACCATCGCCGTTGATTCATATGGCCCGGTAGCAGACAACGCTCAATCAATTTATGAATTATCGCTTATTGAAACTCTGCCAAATATTAAACAAGATCTACAAAAAAACTATGGATTTACTCCTGATTTTAATCGAGCTAAACATCATCTTGAATCCAATGACGGAGCAGGAAATACTTTTAAAGCCACATCAAAACCAGTATTAATTGGTACCGCCGTTGTTGGCGCTACAACAATGATATTTTCGATTATCGTCATTTTAACTAATGGCTTGACAGAAAATATTGACAAGTTATCGATTCTCTTTCCACCATTTCTGCTTGGCCTTCTTGCGGGTGGAGCAATGATATATTGGTTTACCGGAGCTTCTATGCAAGCAGTTACAGCAGGCGCATATCATGCAGTTGATTTCATAAAGAAAAACATAAAGCTCGAAGGCGTCACTAAGGCATCAATCGAAGACAGCAAAAAAGTCGTTGAGATCTGTACCAAGTTTGCACAAAGCGGAATGATTAACCTCTTTCTCGCAATTTTTTTTAGCACACTTGCATTTGCATGCGTTAACGCGTACTTTTTTATTGGCTATCTTATTTCAATCGCTCTGTTTGGTCTCTATCAAGCAATATTCATGGCCAATGCCGGTGGTGCATGGGATAACGCTAAAAAACTCGTTGAAGTTAATTTTAAAGAAAAAGGAACTGATGTTCATGCGGCTTGCGTCGTTGGTGATACCGTTGGCGATCCATTTAAAGATACTTCATCAGTCGCAATTAACCCCGTTATCAAATTCACAACACTCTTTGGATTACTCGCAATCGAAATAGCTATTGAACTTAGCCAAACCACTAATTTCATTCTTGCTGGAATCTTCTTTACGATTGCAGTTTTCTTTATTATGCGATCCTTCTCTCAGATGCGGATTACGTCAAAGTAATTAGGTATCATAGTTTCAAATGTTCTTTTATTATATGTAAATATTTCTTAGCAACATCAAGCGCTTCTTTTAATTCAGGCTCACTGATATCAGAAATATCATCATATAAAAATGAATGTCTATTACGGCGCATATATTCAAAAAGATCCATAATAGGTGATATTTTTTCACCTATTATCTTTTGAGACATTTCTATTATAGCAAGATGATGCCCAGGGATACTTCGTACACGCATTCCATGACGCATGATCAAACCTATTGATCCTTTTAACATAGCTTCATAAGCTAATTGATAGGCTGCTTCACGATCATCATAAGCAATTTTTTCTGCTGTTCGTAGTTTTCGTAATGCGCCCTCGAAGTAACGTTTTACTTGTCCTGGATCATAGGGATGTTTTTTGAATCGTTTATCACTCATGGAAATATCTGTTGTCGTGCTTTCTTCATTTCATAAAGAAATATATCGTGTTTTTTCATGCGTTTATTATAGTCATCTCGATTCATTACGTGAAACTGAATTTCCCTCCCGATTCTTTTTTCAATCGATTTAAACTCCGTTGCCAACCGGAGCGAAGATACAGTTCCTATAATAAATAAGTCAATATCACTTTTATCATCCATTTGATGGGATACATAAGATCCATAAATCCATACCTTTTCAATTCCCTCTATTTTCTTGAGAATATTTCGTATCATATCGGGAATCCCGGAGGTCTTACCAATAAGTCGTTTAATGTCCTTATAAAGAGGATGGTTTCTATTAATTGAAAAAAACTTTAATCTTCCTTTCACAACTTCTTGTATTAAGCCTGATTCGGTTAAAGGCTTCACAGCACGAGATAAATTACCCGGATCAATTTCTAAAATCCCAGCTAACTCACGTAAATAATATGCCTTGTGTTCATTTTTCACTAAATGCTGTACTATTTCTCTGGTTTGCTTTGAAAACAATTCAATCATGTTGTAATTATATACAACATATGTTGTAAAAATCAACAACAAAGTTATCAAGGTAAACTCGTTACCTCTTTGGATTACTCGCAATCGAAATAGCCATTGAACTCAGCCAAACCACTAATTTCATTCTTGCTGGAATCTTCTTTACGATTGCAGTTTTCTTTATTATGAGATCCTTCTCTCAGATGCGGATTACCTCGAAATAACAATCTACTATTAAAATTGAATAGGTGAAGTCATATAGGGATCGTAGATAACAGTTCTTAACTCGTCGTTGTCCAGATAGTCATATATTTTTTCTTGAATTTCTTCTTCGTCAGCAGTACCCCAATAATTATTTGTAGCATCGATATCCGTATAATACTCATTCATTATATTATAGTCAGTATTATTATAGATGTTATTATTATGGATTCCTATCCAATTCTCCTCATACTTAAACATAGGATCACCAGGAGTTATTAGCTTTATTGCAGTTTTAAAATTAAATATATTATTATTAGTGATAGTAAGAATAATTTCTTCGCCATTTATATAAGGAATATAATAAATAATAATCCCATCATGTGTTCCGTCGCTCTTAATTTCGGAATTACTGATAGTACCGAAATACATGTGTAGTATTTTGTCTCCAATAATAATACTGGACTTATCAATATCTAATTCTCCGCCGTACTCATACTAAGTTGCATTCATAGAGGAACTAAAGTATAATATTCTCTGAAAGGAGGGCATTATGCGAATAGCAACGCCAATAAGTAATAATCAAAGGAGATCAATAGGTAAATTATTAAGTAA
>JAHFAK010000104.1 GCA_023250585.1 Deltaproteobacteria bacterium | reverse complement strand
GCGCTTCTCTCATCATTGCAGCGCTGGGAGCAAAAGGAAAATCTGAGATTCACAATATTTATCACCTTGATCGCGGGTACGAACGCATTGAAGAAAAACTTGAAGCGCTGGGAGCCAAGATAAAGAGGATATGAATGAGAGTGATATAGGTACTTTACTCTCCTCCGAGCTACTTAGTCTTCTTAGCCTTTGCGATCTGTTTTTTTTGTTGTTTTCTACGTCTTCTGTTTTTCCGAATTTTATTTTTTACCAGCGTTTGCTTACTTTTACTTCGTGGCATACATACCTCATGTTATAAACGTTCTTTTATTCGTCCGACTATATATTGTGCAAAAACTAACGAACACGTAAATGCGGGAGATACTGCATTTAAAACATGCAGAGAATTTTCTCCCTCTTCAACAATAAAATCCTGTACTAGTTGATTGGTCCTTTTATCTAACAGCTGGGCGCGAATTCCTGGATGGCCATAGTCGCCAAATCCTTTCGCATCAAGGTGTTTCACAAGTTCAGCAGCTTGTTTGATAAAATACTCTCTCGAATACTTTTTCATTTCCTCAAAGGCAAAATCTCTGAAGTTAAAAGAATTCAGCATAAAGAGTTTTGCTTCTTCTTTCATGACTTCATAGAGTTCGCCAAATTTAAAATTTGCAATGCCTCCGTAATTTTCACGCCAGAAAGCCGGCACTGCGGTTGGACCAATTTTTACTTTACCATATGCTGTTTTCGTAAAATGGACGCCTAAAAATGGAAATTTTAAATTGGGTACGGGGTAAATATGTTTTCCGAGAAGAGAATCGTCGTGATATTTTAGATACAATCCTTTAAAAGGAATTAAAGTATAGTCTTTCCCAACACCAAACTGATGGGCTACTTTATCGGCATATGAGCCCGCAGCATTAATAAAGTATTTACACGCAATCGGATATTTTTCCGTATGGATAATTCCATTTTTAAATTCTACAAAAGGATTTACGAACGCAAACTCAACATGCTGCGATCGAAGATCAGTCACAAGTCGCGTACAAACTTCAAGAGGATCAACCGTTGATGTTGTTGGAGAATAGAGCGCTTTTTGATACGTGCGCGCATTGGGTTCAAGATCGGCAAGTTCTTTTTCATCAACAAGATGCAGTTCAACGCCATTACGATCACCTCTTTTTTTCAGCTCAGCAATTCCTTCTAATTCCTGTGCGTTCCGTGCAACCACGACTTTTCCGCATCGATTAAGGGGAAGATGATTTTGTAAACAATACTCAGTGAGTGCTTTATTGCCATCTTTGGTGAATTTTGCCTTTAATGAATCTGCTGAATAATAAAATCCTGCATGAAGAACTCCACTATTTCTGCCGCTTGCATGAAGTCCAACATCTTTTTCTTTTTCTAAAATAAGAATAGTCGCATCGTTAAATTGAGCTCGTAATTCACGAGCTATTGAGAGCCCAATGATACCTGCACCTGCGATTAAAAAATCGACTTCTTGAGTTGACATGACCGATGAAGTTAGTGTGATAATGCAATTAAGTCAAGAGACCGAAACGTGCCCGGCAACTTTCGGTCCATTTTCCGACCAAAAGGTACACCTCATTTTAAATATGGGAGTTCCTTTTTGTCAGTTTTTTGACCGAAAGTTGCCGGGCACGTTTCGGTTGATTTTCAACTTGTAAATAGTAATACAATAACTATAGTACGTTTATGAATTTCAAACTCAAATACGGCAATGACTTTAAGGAATTTGGTCTTGATGAGAGAAATTATCTTGGCACTCTAGACATTGCCTATACTCCAGGTTTAGAAAATCCAGCGCAATCAATACAGCATGCACTTGAAAATCCGATTGGCACTCCGCCATTAAAAGAAATCGTTCAAAAGAAAAAAGCAAAAAATGCCGTCATTGTTCTTAGCGATATTACGAGAGGGGTTCCCTATAAACAGGGGCATTATAATTCGCTTCTCATTCTTGCCGAAGAACTGGAAAAAGCTGGAATAACAAAAAACAATATTACATTTCTTGTTGGCACGGGCACGCATAGAAAACATACCGAAGAAGAAAGTATTTTATGTTATGGCAAAGAAATCGTCTCTCAGTATTCTGTAGAATTTCATGATGCCGATAACAATATAGTATCAATCGGAACCACAAGCTTTGGAAATGAAATTTTTATTAATAAACGAGCCTATGATGCAGATCTTTTGATTTTTACCGGCATGATTACCACTCATTATTTTGCCGGCTATTCTGGTGGACGCAAAGCCTTGCTACCTTCAATTGCGGGACGGAGTTCCATTCGAAAAAATCACGCAATGATTGTTCGCGATGGAGTCGGCATTGGAAAACTAAAAGGAAATCCCATTGCTGAAGAACTCGCAGAAGCTGCCCGATTACGAGAAGCAGATTTTCTCATGAATTTTCTTGTGAATGCAAAAAAAGAAATTGTCCACATCGTTTCTGGTCATTATGAAAAAGCATTTCATGAAGGTGTGAAAAAATGCAATGAGCTTTATAGTGTGCCATTTAAAGAACATGCAGATCTCGTCATCGCCTCATGTGGCGGATTTCCTAAGGATTCAAATATTACTCAAATTCAAAAAACGATTAATAATGCAAAAGAACTTGCAAAGCCTGGCGGCACGGTACTCATCATTGCAAAATGCCAAGAAGGAATTGGAGAAAACAAAGCTTTTGGGAATTGGCTTTCAAGCCTCAAAAATCTTGAGAACCTCATCCAGATTCAAGAAGACACAATCGAGCTTGGCCAATATACCGCCATGAATACATCGAAGCTGCAACGAAAATATAGAATTGTTATTCTAAGCGAACTGCCCCAAGATGAATTAGAAAAATACAACTTTCTATGGACTTCATCTATTGATAGTACCATAAAAAATTGCAAAGAACTCTATGGAAATGACTTTAAGACCTACGTAGTTCCAAATGGCGGACTAATCTATCCAAAATTAGTACGATAATATTTTTATTCTACGCCTATCAAAAGATCTACCTCAATCTCATTGAGTTTTTGCACTATCTGATCAAGTACCTCGCTCTTCATGAGATCAAATTGCTTTCCTCTGTTTTTTGCTCGGAGAGTAATCTCAAAAGAAAACTGTCTTTCAACGGTTTCATTCGGCGTTGTATACCCAAACTTTCCCGAAACTACAACCTTCCTTTTCCCTTCTGCTTTGGCTACTTGCTCTTCATCTTGTATATCAATAGTAAAGAAAAACTGTGCTTCTTTTGATTCAAGGCTTTGGGCTAAATCTCGAAAAGCGATTGTTTCAAAATCATCTCTTTCACTCACTGCTTCCCATACTTCGGTACTGAGATCATCTTTGCCTTGAACGGCTCCCAGTTTTTCTCTAACTTTATCTTGAGCAAAAAATACCTTCCATTCAGGAAGTGCATTTTCTGCCTGCTCCTTTGTCATAACAAATTCCAGTGCAGTACCATTATTCTCAGTTTTATATTTCTTAAGGGAAGTAGTTATTAAACTTTGAACTATACCATTCATAGTCTTTCTATCATTTGGATCTTTCACAACGAGCGATGCAAGTGTTACCGCTTGTCCTGTCGTAAATGCTATGCGTGCATCGAGCTCTTCTTTACTCATCATAAATATCGGCCAATGTTCGAGCACTGCCATAATTCGTGATTCAATATCATCGAGGCTTACGTCTTTAGATAACTCAAAGGTTACGATACCAAGGCTTGGAAGATTAATAGTAATTCTCCACGGTAAGGGAAATAAGGCATAGGATATATGTGACTTAATAATCAACTGAGCAAAGTGTTCATAGGGTATTTTCTCTCGTATATACTCTTCGAATTTTCTCGCCATCTTCCATGCCCAGGCATCAAAGGGAATAAGACGATAATCCCCAACAGGAGCAATTGCAATTCCTTTTGATTCATACCATTGACGAATGTGATTAAGCCCTGTTGAGGTGTAATCTAATAATATTACCGTATCGCTTTCACCCCTTCGATATATCCTCACATCATAGGGATTTGTTAATGTTGCATTATTAATTCGATAGGTCGGATAGTCAGGTGAATTGCGACCCATCATATATTTTAATCTGCTCATATTTACGGGTCCTACTTCCGGATAGAGTCGCTGCCAAATAGTTTTTAAAGTTTTATCAATTCTCAATTTTGCGGATATTCTGGAGTCATAGAAAGGAGAGACCCGAGGAGAGTTTAGTCGATAGCGATATGTAGATTCCTTATATGTGTACGTTATTCCCCAGACTTCATGTCCTTCGTTGTGTACACCTAGCCCTTCATTGAGATGAGAGCGTATTTCGACTAACGCATCAAACTCGCGATGTGATCCGCGAGTTCCGAGAAGTTCTAAATAACGACCAAAATTCAAAAACTCTCCATGGATGAGACACATCTCAAGACCTTCTAAGAGAAACTCATTCGTAAAATGGTTGTCCGGGGGTGTATCTTTAAGGACCTCTAAAATTGTCTCAAGAGGTTGAGGCCTCGTAAATAATGCAATTCTATTGTCCTCAGTAATATGCTCAAGATTTATTCGTAGTTCTTCCAGTAATCCATTATTCCGTGCAATAATGAATGCATCTTCGAGTATGTTGAGAACCGCAGGAATTTTCGTAGGTGTAAAATATTCATCAAAATATGAAATCAACATGGAAATAACTTTTTTTGGCACGGCTGCATTTATATAGAATGTTAATAATCGAGCTATATTTCCAAAGAGAACCAATGATGTCCTTTTGGTTTTAGCGCTTTCTTCTACTTTTGTCATGAGGAGTTCAATATATTGTTCAGATTCTTTTGGGTAGGCAGTAATAATTCTTTCTATAAGTTCTCGAGCATTGGGATCAAGAAATATGTAAGCATCGTGTTCCTTTTCTATTTTTGTCTTTTCGAGCAATAGTGGAATTGCGGCAGGGCCGATTTTTAGAATAATTTCTTCGGCTATTTTTTTATGCGTATCGCTGCTAAGTAATTCAATAACCACGGGTAAAGCAGCTTGAGCATCCTTCCCTCTTTCTGCTAAGTGCTGTAATATCAAAGCCTGCTCTTGTTCGTTATGAGAGGAACTTAAATATTCTCCTAATGCTTCTGAAGAGAGATCTTTCATTCGTTGAGCGCGATTAAATTCTAATTGTCTATTATTCGAAGCAATTACTGCGCTTATAGGACCGCTATTGTCTGAGAACATGCGGCAATTATCTTTTTGAGCGTAGAGATGAGAATTCATGGATATAATACTTAAGAACAAAACTACGATGGTTTGACCCCGCATGATTATTGACTAATAGCATAGTGACAATATTTTGTCAAATAAATTAATGCCATGCGCTAAATAAGAAGGCGGTGATACACAAAGATTCCAATACTACTTCCTATTCCATCGGCAATTACATCGTACACATCAGGATCTCTCCCCGGCACAAAGCTTTGATGAATCTCATCAGAAATTCCATACAGTAAACAAAAAATGAAAGGAATAAGCATGAGAATAAGAAAAGAAATCTTCTGTCCTTTTTTATAATTCACCATTACCTGATATGATAAAAAGCCAAGACCGGTGTATGCAATTATATGAAGGACTTTATCAAAACCAATAATTGGATGAGGCAATAAAATTCCGGGTAAACTAGAGAGAAAAAAAATTATCCCACAATAAATCATTACTACGACAAGGCTCAATAATGTATGTTCAACTTTTATGAGGCGTTTTATGAGAAGGTACAATGACATTATTACATTTTGTATTTGAAATCCTGTGGATCCATCTGCTCAAGAATTTCTTTATACACATCTTCTTTCGACATATTTCGAAGATTAGTTGGAATTTCTTCTTTTGTTTTTTTGATCACTTCATCTGAAACCATAATAGGAACATTTACGCGCACCGCAAGAGCAATAGCATCAGAAGGTCGAGCATCAATGGTAATTTCTTTTCCATCTTTTTCAAAATAAATGAGAGAGTAATAGGTGTTTTCTTTTATATCAGTTACTTCAACTTTTTTCACCCGTACTGCTAAAACATCAAGGATATTTTTCATGAGATCATGCGAAAGAGGTCGTGCTATTTCTGCATTATCTAGTTTTGCAAGAATTGACGTTGCTTCAGCAATGCCAATCCAGATGGGCAACACCGTATCTTTATTCTTCAGTATAACACAAGGAATCTTTGTCTCGGGAGCTATCATGACTTTGTCTAGTTTCATTTCTACTGACATATGACCTCTCCTTCCAAAAAATGTTTCTGCGCTTTTGTAATACGAACAGGCACTGTTTTTCCTTTCAACGAAGCATCAGAAAAAAAATGAACGACTTTATTAGTGCTCGTTCGCCCCTCATATTTTTTATCATCTTTCTTGCTGAATCCTTCAACGAGGACATCAAACCGTTTCCCTTCGTACTCTTTATGAAGAGTTGTCGTAATTTCATTTTGTATTCCATGCAATCGATACAAGCGATTAAATTTTTGAGCTTGCGTATAGGTCTCTTCAATTGCTGCTGCTCGCGTTCCCTTTCTTTTGGAATAAATGAAAGAAAACAAATCATAATATTTTATTTCACGAATTAAATCGAGCGTTTCTTCAAATTCTTCTTCTGTTTCTGTGGGAAAACCAACAATAATATCTGATGTTAGCGCAATATCAGAACGCGCTTCACGAAGTCTGGCAACTTTTTCTACATACGTTTCTTTGGTGTAGTTTCGAATCATTTTTTTCAATACTCTATTAGAACCACATTGAACGGGTAAATGCAAGTGGCTTGCTAATTTTTCTTCAGTACGAAAGCAATCAATCAAAGCATCAGTCAAATCACGCGGATGAGATGTAGTAAAACGAATTCGGTCGACGCCATCAATATCCGCGATAGCCCGAAGAAGATCAGCAAAAACATATTTTTTTCTATTCTCTTGATAGGTATATGAATTAACATTTTGACCAATTAAGTGAATCTCTCGCGTGCCTTTAGAAACTAGCTCTCGGCAGACATTCAAAATTTCTTGAAAGTCTCGAGAGATTTCTTTTCCGCGAACATACGGAACAATACAAAACGTACAATATTTATTGCAGCCACTCGTGATTGTGATGAATTCACTTATTTTTGGGGTTCGATAATTGTAGTTGCTTAAAAATTTAAAATCATTTCGAAAGCCTGTGATACTTGTTGAAGAATAACCTCTTTGCGCATTTGATACGAGTTCTTCGAGTTTATCGATGTTGTGTGTTCCAAAAACAAAATCGACATGCTTCATGCGCTGAAGAATCTGCGAGCCCTCCTGCTCGGCTACACATCCTCCAACGCCAATGAGTAAATTTGGATTTTCTTCTTTAAGTTCCTTTAAACTTCCAATATGAGAAAATACTTTATGCTCAGATTTATCACGAACCGAACAGCTATTGAGAATAATCAAATCCGCTTCTGTTTCATTAGGTGAATGCGCATATCCTAAATTTACAAGAATATCATACATGCGTTCAGTATCATGCTCATTCATCTGGCACCCAAATGTTTTGATATAAGCCTTCATACTATTTATGAAGTATGTATTTTTAGGTTGTTTGTCAATCTAAGGGAAAAAGTGCCCCCGACAAAATGCGTTCACATGTCGGTCCCCACCTTTTGACAATTCTTGAATCCACCAAGAGACATCTTTATTCACGATCAATATCCCATTCGAAATCTTAAGAAATCAGCAAGCGATTCTCTCAGCATATAGGGATTATTCTTTTTTTCATCCCCAAGCGTTGAAGTTGGATGGTGAGCATAATTATGGCCAGGATACAGAATCGTCGTATCATTGAGTTTCATGAGTTTATTTTTCAAGCTATCGTACATTTCTTCGGGATTTCCTCCCGGCAAATCACACCGGCCGCAACCATTTATAAAAAGTGTATCGCCAGAAACAAGATTGTCATCGACATGAAAGCATTGAGACCCAGGAGTATGCCCCGGCGTATGGATGAAGCGAATTTTTGTCGCACCTACTACTAAAATATCTCCGCTTTCAACCGGATGAATATTTTCGCGTGCTTCTTTGAGATACGGCGCTTCGCTTTTATGTACATGAACTTGCGCATCTACTTGTTTTAATAAATCTCTAAGTGCGTTTACGTGATCGAAATGTGTATGTGAAATTAAAATATGTGCAATCGTATATCCAGCCTCATCAGCTACTTTTTTAATTTCATCTGCATCCCAACCAGGATCAACAATAGCAGCAGCTTTTGTTTCTCTATCCCCGATGAGATACACAAAGTTTTGCATGGGACCTATTTCTTTTTGGATAATTTGAAAAGTACTCATTGTCATAAAATTTTGTCTTTAGGAGGGAGTTATATGTTCTTTTTGTGTTTAATCTTTTGGCCATTTTCCAAAATAAGCCTTGTTTTTTCCTTTCTTGTCCCTTTTTTGTTCCTGTTCACCGAGGGAAGGTTTTCTTCTTGTTTGCTCTGAAACATCCAATATTGATGGGT
>JAHFAK010000010.1 GCA_023250585.1 Deltaproteobacteria bacterium | reverse complement strand
TATCCTCTCGTATTATTTTGCTTGCACAGCTTTTGATAAGCGCTGAAGCCATAGCATCTCAGGAAACTTTTCATCCATTACCTAAAGAAATTTTTGCTATAGATGATTATCTTTCACTCGAAGAAAGCGAACGGGTAATTACAAAACTCTTACAAGGTACAGATCATAATGTTGCCCAAAGTTTTCATGCCTTATTTGAGGCTTTGAAGAAAAATATAAAAAATGATGATTTTATTCCTATTGCACTCGACGTACACACAGTAACCGAATCTTTTTCATCTCTTTGTAATGTTA
This sequence comes from Deltaproteobacteria bacterium, assembly GCA_023250585.1. Taxonomy (GTDB): domain Bacteria; phylum Bdellovibrionota_F; class JAHFAK01; order JAHFAK01; family JAHFAK01; genus JAHFAK01. The sequence goes on along the minus strand of JAHFAK010000010.1, from coordinate 34,595 downwards.
AAGACAGAAAAATCATTACGAATAAACGCTTCTGGCAATTTTCGCTGAGTCAGCCATATGTGGAATATTGCGATATTCTTTTACGTGCCATGCAGTGGAGTTGTTATATCACCTTTGTTAGGCAAGCGTATGATGAACAAGAAGAAATATGCGAGTCCTATCATTCCTTAGCCGACATTCTCCATAATCATGATAGAAATGACACCTGGTATTCATATGCGCTCGAGCAGAGTTTTCTATTTACCGCAGATGCAGGAGTAGCTGGTACAAGCGTATCATCAAAGACAGCCAAAGAAAAAAGAGATATTCTTAATAATCATATCGATAATCTGAGAAAAATGTATACATATAAAGATCCGGCACTCGAATATGATGGATGGATCGTCTATGGCAGAACATTTTATCGATTAGCTCATGTTTCGCAGAACCATCCATCATTATCTACAGGTTATTTGTCGCTTGCTCTTGAATCATTTCATCAAGCGGCAGAAATAGTCAGAAAAGAGAAACTGAAGAAAAAAAAGAATGAAACTCCTATTTTTAATAATTTCGTTTTTCATCGACTCCCGTATCTTGATCTAGCAACCGATGCGACGGCTCGTTCAGCGAAAAGTTTAGCAAAGCTTTATGAACACGAAGATGCCCATCGAGGGAATATTGAAGATTATCGCTCATATTTAGTGGGTACGGAATACCGACTCGATGAGCTTGTCATGGAACTCGCTCACATTGCTGCCGATCTTCCCGAAGAAGCACTCAAAGATTTAGATACTTTAGAAATTGCTCATGAGTCATCTGCATTAATCTCGAAAGATAAGAACGAAGAAAATATCCACTACGATGAACTCACCCAACGTATTATGGAGATTGAAAAACATATTCGTGCAGCAATTGAATATTATAATCAATTTTTAATTGATACTCCAAAAGACCATGATTCATGGGTGAAAAAATATCGAGCCCAGAAACAAATTGAATTACTGAGTGATCATCTACTGCCCAATATTGAAAAATTAACGTATAACGAATTAACCAAACTGTCCCAGTACCTGACGGCAACTGATTTTGAAAAGATTCAAACGATTCGAATTCTCTATACCGAAGAAGAATTACAAGCAAAGGATCATCTCACGTCTCATCCGTTGAGCGATCTTTTTGTCATTGAAGAACTTCTCGGTACTGATACAAAAAAAGAAATCGTAAAAACACTCTTCTATCGCTATGTCTATCATGAATTATTACACAAGAAAGTGAGTTCACATGAATTAGTTTTTTTTCATAAAGAAGCAAGCGTAAAACTTCAATCATTTTTTACCTATCCAATGCCTTCAGAGTATGTACTTGAACATGCACAGAATTCTAAAGATCTCAATGAAATTTATACATCATGGCTTTCAGATCTTCTTACTCATTTTGAAGAAGAGCATTTGAAAGAGTTAGTAGCTTCTGAGTCTTCATATTATCAAGCTGAGGCTCAAATCTTGCGAGAGCTTTTTACACGAATTTTTGAAGAGCGAAAACATTTCCCCATAGAACTTCTCGAAAAACTCTATGAACTGATTCAAAAGGATATTAGTGATTATCTTGATGTTATATTTTCTAAAGTCGATGCTCAAATACTCAACATGAACAGTGCTTCTCCTCTTGAACGATATGTCCTTTTGGAGTTACAGCATCGATATCAAAAAATATCCAATGAAGTATATCAAACGATTTTAGAAAAAGAAGTTCTCAAAAAACCGCTCGAGCAATGTGCAAAAGATTCTGTTCTTATTGAAAAAATTACTGAGAGTTTTAAGCTTCTTGGTTATGAAGATGTGCCGGCAGATTTTGCATTGGCTCATCTAAAAGTCAATGGAACACGGCTTGAATCTTTACGACGGCTCTATGTCATTACTAAAATACAAGAACGCTTCACCTACTGGGAAAAGGAATACAAGGCCGAGACTTTTGAAGCGAAGCAAACAAAAACAATTCTCTCTTTTCTCGACGAAAAACATATCACTCCTCACTTAGATTCGTTTTCGATTGATACGCTCCAAGAACTAAAAAAGATTCTTGAAACGAAAGAAGTGGACCTCGTAAAACTTCTTTCGACGATCGATCCCGATAAGAAATGGCACAAAGAAAAACTCGATGATCATGCCCGTTTTGTATGGATTAAGATTCTTCATGAACTCAAAAGTTTAACTAAAGATGAATATCGTAAAGAGCTTGAGAAACTTTTAATCCTTGAACATAAAGATCTCTTTGAAGATCCAAGTTTTATTTCGTACCTGAAACGTGAGTTGATAATTCTTGGTTTTGTGGAGATCCAACAAGACCCTGAATTTATTAAATATGAACTCACCGATAGTCCTGCTGATCTCATAAAAATCGAAAAACTTTTTATGAGTCTTCCTGAGAACAAAAGAAAAAATTACGAACCAAAAAGTGCACAAGAAGATTCAAATATTTTCGATACATTATCAGGACTTTTTGGTGGAAAAGAGGGTGGATCGAAAGGAAAAAATAAAGAAGAAGAATCGAGCGATTATTACTTCTATCAACCTCAATTAGAATCTAAGCGTTTTATTCGTGAACGTTTTCATTCAAGTGATGGAAAATATTTTGTACCGATTAAAAATCTTCAAAATATTAACGAAACTTTTGTTCGTGATGGGGGAGGTTTGAAAGGCATCAGAATCTTTCCTCCAGCAGGTGTTGATTTAGCTCTTATTCCTTCTGAAGGTTATTTTTATACAGCTAGTGGGATCTTAAGACAAGATGATTCTCCTATATCTCTCCTTATAAACCGGAATAAAGAATATCTAGTAGCATCAATTATAAACACTAAAATGGTTCAGATACAGAATGAAACAGAAGAAAAATGGGAGGAATTACGGAAATACTATCGTACTGATCATCTGGATAAAACTTTTATTGAGCCAAGTGTGAGAGGTTTTACACAAGAACTCTTTCGTGTTTGGAATGAATATGTAAATAAAGAGGAACCTTTTGTATATGGTCAAGAAAAATGGGATGAATTTATTCGACAGGCATTTGATCATACTAATTTTAGTAAATTTCCGTTGCTCCCAGGAGATCATTCGAGTATTGAGGAGGTATATCTCCTCCGACCTCTTGAATCATGGATTCAATTGCATGTGACGTATAACCATGTTGGAACTCCGATCAATAAAATCACACTCGATGATCCGACGAAAATTCCTGATTGGGGAAAGAAGCTAGAAAAGATTGCCAATAATCGGTTAGCAAACTGCGCTGAAGGAAACGCACTCTTTCAATATATTGTCCGCCACGAATTTGGATTACCTGCGCGTATGGTAACCGGGTATGCATCAGATCCACGAAAAACAAATGCTGGGTATAAATATTCAAAAAAATATGACGAAAACTATAAAGTCATTGATCCTGCGAATGATGGTCATGCATGGAGTGAAGTACTTATTGGAGATCATTGGGTTACTTTTGATGCAACTCCGTACGCAGAACTTGAAGAAAAAGGCATTGCACCGAATTATGGAAATGGAGAAGGGAAGGGGGATGGCAGTGGCACAGGAAATGAATCAGGTTCTGGGAAAGATTCATGGACTTTTGGACTACCCGAATTATTTAATTGGGCAAATAAAAAAGGTCGAGAGTGGAATACTAATAAAGGTACCGAAGAAGAACGCACCCGCAATAAAGAAGCAGATGAAAGCGAATTAGTGAGAAATATAAAAAGCCAAATGTGCGAAGAAACAGACCAAATAAATCTATTAAAGTTATTTAATAATTTAAAAGAATTACTTGCTGATTCATCAATCGATTTTTTAACGTATCAAAGGGTTATTAAAGAAATAACTCGTTGTTCTGATGTGCGTCAAGTTATCCTTCATATGCTCGTTCCTTCTGATATAGAAATTCAAAAAAAAGATGGAAGTATTCTTATAGCTGATTCACCTATTGATCATTATTTCCCAACGAAAGAAAAAATTGGAGATAGTATCTACAAAATACCCCCACGAAGTTTTTTAGGAAATGCCAATGAGTACAGAAATATTTTAGAAAAATGGATTGATAACCAATTCAAACTTTCCCATCTTGCATTTCTATTAGACGGTCTTAGCACATTTGAGACAGAAGGATATGCCATTAGCGAAGTCTTTTTAGATATTATAAGTAAGAATACTTTTAAGCTTCTTGTAGAAGCTCAAAAGAAAAACTCAGAAGAGAAATTGTGGAATAATTATCTCGTTGGGGTTTATCGTTATCCTCTATGGACAAATTACTACATTAAGAAATATGGTCGACAGGGATTTCCTCAAGATCTTACTGTCAGTGATTTTAAACAACTGTTCAAAAATACGATTACCAAATCAAAACCAGCGAGTGAATTAGATATACTTCTTGTTGAAACTTTTAAGAAAGATTTAGAGAAACTCTTCAAAAATTCTGAATGTCTTGGAGATGATTTTGATACTCTCTTTACTATTGGTTTTGTTTTATCAAAGAATGATCTTGGTAAAGAATTGTCTTCATTTATTCGTAAGGCATTTTTGTCAATGTTCGATCGTTGTTTTGGTATACGTAGCTGGACGACAAAAGAGCTCAGCGATGTACTCACAATTGTTGATATTGAAGAGTACCCTGTAATGGACAAATTATTGGATAAATATTGGGCCAATATTAGTGTACGTATGCCGATACCACATGACTACTTACGAATTGATTCAGATACGAGTGATCTCAAAACAACAATATACCCAGAATATGAAGCAGCAATTAAAGAACTAAAGAATTTCAATCCTAACCCCCAGTATCAATCACGAGTTGATAATTTTATTAATGATAAGGTATCTGAATTTAGAAAGAGTCGATACGATCACCTTCAGGACCAGCAGAATACTGACCTTGGTGAGCATCTCATAAAACCTTCCCATATTGAGATAGATACAAGTCTTATTAAAAAAGAAGCTACGGTAGATACAACGATGAAACCCATCGATACAGCAGCTCGGCATAAAGCTCAAAAGCTTGTAGGTAAAGAAGCTGACGTTGTTTCGAGTGAGGTGCTTCGCTATGCTGATTGGCAAGTCTTTGATCCCATAGGAGCGATAGAGTTTTTACAAAAATCTAAATCTCTCATGGAGGCACGTAATTTCACTCCAACGAATGAACTCTGTGAACGGTTTACGTATTTTTATCTCGATATTGATCAGGCATTGCGGAGTAAGACTCCTGATAAAATTAAAAATGACCTTATAGAGATTCTTAAAAGCGTCGGTAATGTTTACTTAACGATTATTAGTGACATCTTTCATATCCCTGGTGGAGACGAACCATTTGAGGACCAAATCAGGAAAATGCCTAATGATGTTTTTGAAAAAACTTTCCGTACATTCTATACTGAAAGTTTCGCTGTCTACAGTAAGCAGTGTATCCCACTGCTCATTACAACCCTTGAAAAAACACGGAGTCGACGGATGATTATTAATTGGATTCATGTGAAGACGCTTTTAGGATTGCATTTCTTGCATGAGAAAAAAATTCCATCCCGTGACTATCTTTTCACCTTACTTAAAGAAGCGAAAGGAGTAGCACGCTTTTCCAACGATGAACGTTCGATTATTCCAAGGCTTTTGGATCTTATACTTATAGTGATACCCTATTATGCAATCAATGATTCGGATATGGCGCTAACAATAGCGCGAGAGTTGAAAGAAATAATAACTACAGGGGATCTCAATCAATCAGAACTTTTCGATGAAGGAAAACGATTTATTTTAATGGTTGCACACTATGCTACGGCAAAAAATCAAGAGGACTATCTTACTATCTTCACGGCTTTAAGCGATACAATGAAATTTGAAACGCGATTGAATTTCTTTTTTTGGCTTGCAGCATATTACAATGACTTTGGAGCGATTTATGGAAGTAATGAAGAAACACTTAAAAATGCTGAAAAGTTTTTGAGTCATACCCTAAGTCGGATAGACATACAGACTGAAGCAAAAGGCAACATTAAAGATCCTGTTGCTACTACTGCCTATAGTATGCTCTATGATTATTATGAAGGATGTGCCAGCAATGGATCTCTCGATCGAACTGCCCTTATTTCGCTTCTAGGAGCAGCTAGAAATGCTCTCGTTGTCGATTATGATCAAGGCATGGCACAAAAGTTTCTTGATCTCATTCTTTCGCTGGTTGAAATCTATAAGCAATTACTCAATCCCGAACTCGCGAACGCACTCAAGAATTATTTTCATACAGCCTATCTACAGTGGGGTTTATGGAATCAAAATGGAACCCAAGATTCGCGGTTTATTGAAAATACAAAACGTATGAAAGAATTTTTTAAAAAACTCAATATTTCCCTTGAACTTCCCGAACTACCCGAACGAAAATGGTGGTAAGAATCAAAACCAAAACCAAAACAAATACCCAATTGCTCCTAATGCCAAAAAAGGACCGAAGGAAATTATCTTGAAGGAAAAAATAGTTTATGGTTTATTATCAAAAAAGAGAGAAAAGTATGCCAATAATATCAAGATTTTTTGGAGTAATAATCCGTATGTTTTATGATGAGCATAACCCTCCTCATTTTCATGCTGAGTATCAAGGAAATAAAGCTGTTTTTGATTTTCAAGGTAATATATTGAAAGGAGATTTGAAATCAAGAACTGCTATTAAACTGGTCCGCGAGTGGATAGATCTTCATGTTAATGAACTCAAAAATGATTGGAATTTGGCACGATTAGGGAAAGAAATGCAGAACATTGAACCCTTATCATGAGGTAAAAATATGTGGAATATGAACGAAGTAACTACAATTAAATATAAAAAAGAATATATATACCATATTATATTTGATGATGGCTCCAAAGGAGATGTAGATTTTTCAGATTATTTGGGAAAAGGTCCAATCTTTGAAGCACTCAAAGACGTACAATTTTTTAAAAAAGCTCTCATTGAAGGAGGAACAATAGCTTGGCCAAACGGTGCCGATATTGCTCCTGAGACCCTCTATTACAAAATAATTTCTAAAAATGGCAATAATAATTAATGATATCCCAAAAAACCTTTTAAAAGAGTCACTTAAAACCAAAACAAATACCCAATCGCACCTAACGCCAAAAAAGGCCCAAAAGGAATTGCTTGTTTGAGATTTGATCTATTAATGATCATGACCGTAACACCAACGATTAAACCTGAGAGGGACGCAATAAGCATGACTGGTAAAAGTGCTTTATATCCCAAAAATGCACCAAGCATAGAAAAGAGTTTTACATCGCCGCCACCCATACCTTCGCGTTTGGTGATCTTTTCATAGATAACTGAGATTAGAAATAGGACACCAAAACCAATGAGTGCCCCAAGTAATGCATCTTTGATTGGAATGGTTTTAAATACTAAAGAGCACATGAGTCCAAGAGGAATGCCTCCTAAAGAAAGCACATCGGGAATAATTCGTAAACGAAGATCAATAAAAGAAATAACAATTAAGATAGAAACAAAAAAATAATAGACACCAAATAGTGAAGTTAAACCAAATGAACGATACGTAATGATAATAAAAATTGCAGTTAATAATTCTACAAGTGGGTATTGTGAAGAAATTCCTTTTTTACAAAATCGGCATTTTCCCAAAAGAATCAGATAACTGATCAAAGGAATAGTATCATACCAAACAATATTTTTGTTACAGTGTCGACATCGTGATCGTGGCCAGATAATTGATTTTTCTTCGGGAATACGAAAAATACAAACATTCAAAAAACTTCCCCAAATGAGTCCAAAAAGAAATAACAATAATTCCATAGAAATATGTTCGTGTTTTTATCAATTAAAATCAAGAAATTACCTTTGACTCTGGAGACGCTTCTTTCTATAGTATTTTCGTTCAAAATAATGTAGGTTTTTCATCCTCGCGGAGATGACCGTGTATAATATGGAAATTATCGCTCCTGAAAAAACAGGCATAAAACTTCAATCAGTTTCTGAAATTACGACAAAAATAAAAAATCTAATTGAATCAAACTTTAGCCATGTCTATATCTTTGGTGAAATTTCCAATTTTAAAGTCGCGACATCGGGTCATGCGTATTTCGTATTAAAAGATGCTGAAGCAACAATCGATGCGGTTATGTTTCGAGAAGCTTCACGAAAACTCCCTATGAAGCCGGCAGATGGAATGCAGGTCAATGCACTTGGACGGATTTCACTATATAAACCACGAGGCTCATATCAAATCGTTATAGATACTATGGAGCCACGAGGCCTTGGATCTCTTTTTATCGAATTCAATAAGCTTAAAGAAAAGCTTGCTAAAGAAGGCCTCTTCGATGAGATATATAAAAAACCGATCCCGTTTATTCCTCGAAAAATTGGAATTATCACTTCGCCTACAGGAGCCGCTGTGCGCGATATGCTTCGCGTGATTTATTCTCGGTTTAGCCCAGAAGTTGTTATATTTCCCGTAAAGGTTCAAGGCGATGAAGCAAAAGCAGAAATTAAAAATGCAATTGAATGTGCGAATCAAAGAAATGATATCGATGTTATTATTTTAGGACGAGGCGGAGGAAGTTTAGAAGATCTGTGGGCATTTAATGAAGAGATTGTAGCACGCGCAATATTTGCATCTGAAATACCCATTATCAGCGCTGTAGGCCATGAAATTGATTTTACCATTGCTGATTTTGTTGCTGACCTTCGTGCACCAACGCCTTCAGTTGCTGCAGAACTCGTCGTTCCAAAAAAAGAAGATTTGCGACTCATGCTTCAAACACTGCATATTCGTCTTTCGAATAAAATCATTGCCATGGTTAAACAAAAGCGACAAATTTTATTTCATATCAAAAAAAGACTGATATCACCTAAAAAACGATTAGAAGATATGCGATTAAAAATTGATGATACTACTAATAAACTGAATTTCCTCATGAAACGTATGCTGGAAAATAAAACAATGACCCTGAAAGTTCACCGTGAAAATCTACGAAATCTTAATCCGCTTGCGATTCTCGATCGTGGCTATTCCATTGTGCATGACGCTTCAGGAAAAATTATAAAATCTTCAGAACATGTACAAACAGGGGATTCTATTTCGGTAACACTTTATACAGGAGCGCTCAATTGTGAAGTACGATCAAAGAATTAAATTATCGTTATTGTATATTGTATTCATTCTCTTGATGTCAAACCACGTATCTGCGGCGGAAATTTCACTATCAATTACACCTGAAAAAATCTATCCTGGGCGACTTGTGATTATAACAATGAGCACAATGTATTCACTCGAAAAAATTCAAGGAGATGTTGAAGGTCATACGCTTTATTTCAATAAAATTGAAACAACAAATACGTATCAAGCATTCTGGCCTATTGATTTAGAGGATCATCTTGGTAGACGAACGGTAAAAATTACAACAACGCTCAAAGATACAAGAACACTACATTACTCAGCTGATTTTGATGTAGTTGATAAAGAATATGGCAGGCGAGATCTCGAATTCGAAAAAACATACGACCAAAAAACGCTGAATCGAATTAATAGTGAAAAAGATAAAGTTACACACGTACTTGAAAAGGTATCTCAAAAAAAATTATGGGAAGGATCATTTATAAAACCAGTCGAAGGACCAATGAGTGGAGAATTTGGCAAAAAAACATTTGTGCAAGGAGAAGAACGAAGTCCTCACGCAGGCATAGATTTTGCGGCTCCAGTTGGGGCAAAGATACAAGCAACGAATGACGGTATCGTTGCCTTTACTGATGAAGATTTTTATTTTGAAGGAAAGATAATTCTTATTGATCATGGTCAAGGATTGTTTTCTATCTATGTTCATTTAAGTAAAATTTCGGTCACCAAAGGACAAAAAATAAAAAAAGGCGATATCATTGGTGAAGTAGGTCAAACAGGAAGAGCAGCCGGAGCTCATTTACATTTTGCCACAAAATTATTTAATAAAAGAATTAGTCCTGAAGATATTTTGAGCCTCGTAAGTTATGAAGTCCCAAACGTTTAATTCTCCAGCAAAAATTAATCTCAGACTCGATATTCTTGGAAAACGCCCCGACGGATTTCATGAATTGCGTATGATTATGGTTCCTATTACGCTGTATGATGTTATCCATTTTGAAATAACTCATTCAAAAAAAATCGAATGCGATTCAAACCGAAAGGATTTATGCGGAGAAAATAATCTCATGTATAAAGCCGTTCTCTTACTACAATCAAAATATAAAGTTTTAGGCAATACTGGATTTAAAATTTTTCTTGAAAAAAATATTCCAGTTGGAGCAGGGCTTGGCGGAGGGAGTGGCAACGCCGCAACAACAATTCTTGCACTCAATCAGCTCTTCAATCTAAATCTTACCGAAAATACCATGGCTGAATTAGCTGCAGAACTTGGCTCAGATGTGCCTTTTTTTATCTACCAAAAACCGGCAATGGTAAGGGGACGAGGAGAAAAAGTGACCCTTCTTGAAAATTTTCCCCAGTTTTATTGCAATCTTATATATCCAAATATAGCTATCTCTACAAAAAAGATGTATGACGCATTCGATTTAGAGTTGACAAAAAAACCACATGATGATAAGAACCTCAGGCTCTTTACTCAGATAAAAGAGCTTGAATTTACTGAATATTTAAAGTTCTTTCACAACGATTTTGATAACTTATGCACTTCTCTCTATCCTGAAGTAGCGAAGGTAAAAGACTTGCTGATGAAAAGCCATGCTTCACACGCAATGGTCAGTGGATCAGGTTCAAGTGTATTTGGTATTTATAAAACCAAGGAAGAGCAAAATAAAGCCTATACGTGGCTACAAAAAAATTGTAAGAATAATAATTATTTTATTCGATCAATAGAAACATTAGGGTTTGGGGTGTAGCCAAGCGGTAAGGCACGGGTCTTTGGAATCCGCATCGAAGGTTCGAATCCTTCCACCCCAGTACAGTTTTTGGTTTTAGTTTTCAGGGGTCAGGAAGAGAAAAACGTTAGTTTTTGAATATTAAAAAGAGGAGAATTATATGATACAAGTAGAATTAGCCGTAAAAGGAAGAACAACAACCGGTAAAGAAGCAGTTAAAAAAGATAGAAAAGAAGGAAATATTCCAGGAATTCTATATGGCCACAAGAAAAATCCTGTGCCAATTATGATTAATTACCCGGATTTCAAAAAAACATTTTCTGGCATGACAAGCTCATCGAGTCTTTTTCGTTTTACGTGTGATACTCATAAAGAACTGAATGGAAAAATGGCTCTTTTTAAAGATTACCAAAAAGACCCTATTAAAGATACGCTTATTCATGTCGATTTCTTAGAAGTTTCCTTAGAAGATGAAATTACTGTTAATATTCCCATTATGCTCATCGGCGAAGCACTAGGACAAAAAGAAGGTGGCATCGTACAACAAGTACGGAATGAACTTAAAGTTCGTTGTCTCGTTAAAAATATTCCTGAAAAAATTGAATATAATATAGAAAAACTCGATGTTGGAGATTCTCTGCATATTAGAGATCTCAATTTAGTGGGAGATATTACAGCAGTTGATGATGCCGACTATACCATTGCAACTGTCGTTACCGTTAAGGAAGAAGTTATTGCACCTCCTGTACAAGAAATTGCACCAGCTGAAGGAGAAGCCGCTGCTGCTGGAGAAGCTGCTAAAGGTAAAGAAGGCGACGAAGGTAAAAAAGAAAAAGATACGAAAGCAGAAACTAAAAAACCTGCTCAAGAAAAGAAGGATAAAAAAGAGAAATAAAAGTGAAGCTGATTGTTGGATTGGGAAATCCAGGAACACAATACGAAGGAACACGCCACAATATCGGCTTTATGATAGTAGATTCTTTTTTGGATGAATTAAAACTTGGGCCCTATAAAGAAAAATTTTCAGGATTGGTCGCCCAAGGAAATTTTGAAAAAGAACGAATAGCAGTTTTAAAACCACTCACGTATATGAATGAAAGCGGAATAGCTGTTCAGAAAACGACTGATTATTATAAAATAGTTCCTGAGGATATGATTGTCGTTCATGATGATATTGACCTTTCCCTCGGACGGATAAGAATTAAGTTTGGAGGGGGAGATGGTGGACATAATGGAATTAAATCTATTATAACCGAACTCAAAAGTAATAATTTTGGAAGAATAAGGATAGGTATTGGTAGAGAGAGAGATGTAACAAAGCATGTATTATCAAACTTTTCTAAAATTGAAAAGGAAAGGCTATCTCTCACTATACAAAAATCGGTTGAAGCAATGAAAAGTATTATGGTCAATGGATATGAAAAAACCATGAATACATTTAATCGATTTGAAAATTAATAATACGGCTGGACTTTTCTAGGTATTTTGATAGAAGAGAAACGGAATTAATACTCAGTTGGATTCAAAATGATAAACGTTGGCAAGGAGAAGCCAACGCAGTTAGCGTTTGAATGCAACTGAGTATAAGGAGTTACTATGAGACAATACGAAACGTTATTTATTACTACACAGGATTATCAAAACCAACTTTTTACAACCTTGTGGAAAAAGCTCGAAAAAATCATCACAAAAGATGAGGGAAAAGTTGTTAATTTTCAAAGTTTTGGCAAAAAAAAGTTAGCGTATCCCATTAAGAAAACAACGCGGGGAAGCTTTTATAACTTTAATTTTGTTTCTGCTCCTGAAGCAGTACGAGAAATTGAAAATCTTTTGAATCTTGAGGAAAATATACTGCGTTATCAAACTAATGTTGTAAATCGTGAAGTAGACCTTACAACATTAAAAATTGAATATACGGGAAACATTTTCATAAATGATAAGGAGACCGATGATGCGAAATAATTTCAATAAAATTCCCCGAAATCGTAATGAAAAAACTAATGGGAAGAAAAAACCAAAGGTAATGAGAAAACGCTTTTGTAAATTCTGTAACGAACCAACACCAATTGATTATAAAGATCAAAACCAACTCCGCACTTTTATTACTGAACGAGGAAAAATTATCCCCAGCAGAATTTCGGGAAACTGTGCAAAACATCAAAGAAAATTAACGACAGCTATTAAAAGAGCTCGAAATATAGCTGTTTTACCTTATACAATTGTAACTGCAGGGCCCAACTAAGAACTTATACTTTGTGAAGGAAAGACGTATGAAAGTTATACTACTCGAAAATTTAGAAACATTAGGCATACCCGGAGATATAGTTGATGTAAAAGACGGCTATGCTCGCAATTTTCTATTCCCAAAAAAGATAGCCACCGTTGCTGATCAAAAAAACGTAAAAAGATTAGAACAGATGCTTAAGGACATTCGACAAAAACAAGAAAAAGCAAAACAAGAAGCTGACGCATTTGTAAAAAAATTGGAAGCTGTATCGTATACAATTTCTGTTCAAGTTGGTGAAGAAAAAAAGATGTTTGGTTCTGTCACCTCAATTGATATTGAAAAAGCTCTTAAGGCTGAAGGATTTGATATCGACAGAAAAAATATTCAATTAACTGATCCGATTAAAGAACTCGGTATTTATACAGTACCCGTTAAAATTCACAACACCATTGCAAATATTAAAGTTTGGGTTGTAGAAAAATAAATTAAACCACAGGTCTCATCCCCCACAAAGACGGGGATCCAGTCTTATTAAATTTTGTTCCTGAATTCCTCTTTCCTCAGGAATGATAGAAACTAAATGAATCAGATTGATACAAAAAAACTTCCTCCCCAAAATATAGATGCTGAGCGATCAATCCTTGGTGGAATACTCATTGAAAATGAAGCTATTCATAATGTCCTTGAAATTATCAATTCTGATGATTTTTATGATGAACATAATAAAATTATTTTTGAAAACATTACTACTTTAGCGCAAGCAAATAAACCAATTGATATTATCACGCTCACTGAAGAATTAAAAAAGGGAAGTAAACTCGAAGGAATTGGAGGCGCTGCATATATTGCATATCTCACCGATACTGTAGCAACCGCAGCAAATATCGATTACTATGCAACAATTGTAAAAGAAAAATCTCTGCTTCGCCAATTAATTACTCGATCAACTGAAGTTATTACAGAAGCCTACAATATCGATGTTGATATCTTAGATTTCATTGACCGCGCTGAAAAAAATATTTTTGAAATAGCACAAAAGCATAACACCAAAACATACGCCAGTATCAAAGAAATTATAAAAGAAAGTTTTACTAAAATTGAAAAACTTTATGAACGAAAAGAAGCAGTGACTGGTGTACCAAGTGGGTTTCGTGATCTCGATAAAATGACTTCCGGATTCCAAAACTCTGATTTAATTATTATCGCAGGCCGGCCTTCAATGGGCAAAACAGCTTTTTGTTTAAATGCAATAGGACATGCAAGTATAAAAAGTAAAATTCCCTGTTTATTTTTCAGTCTTGAAATGTCTAAAGAACAACTCGGCGTCAGATTGTTGTCCAGCGAAGGAAAAGTAGATTCAACACGTATTAGAAGCGGATTTTTAAAAGAAACAGATTGGCATAAATTAGCGAAATCAGCATCGAGTGTTGCAGAAGCGCCACTTTTCATAGATGATACACCAGGTATTTCCATTACTGAAATTCGTGCACGTGCGCGACGACTCAAACGAGAATTTAATCTCGGACTTATTGTTATTGACTATTTGCAGCTGATCAATGTTAGAGGTCGTGTTGGTTATATAAATAAAATAGATTCACGAGAACAAGAAATATCATTTATCTCTCGATCGCTTAAAGCCCTAGCTAAAGAATTAAATGTTCCAGTAATCGCGCTTTCACAGCTTAATCGAGCTGTTGAACAACGTCATGACAAACGCCCCATGATGGCTGACTTACGTGAATCAGGCGCAATTGAACAAGATGCAGACGTTATTGCCTTTATATATCGCGACGAAGTGTATAATGAAGAATCAGAAGATAAAGGTATCGCAGAAATTATTATTGGTAAGCAACGTAATGGACCAATTGGGCATGTGAAATTGAGTTTCGTCCATGAATATACTCGGTTTGAAAATTTGGAAAAGGAAGCAAAACAAGAGTCGTAATTATTTACTCATCGACTTTAATATTCCGAATAATTCTGTCTATATCAATATCATCTTCTTCTTTACTCGTTTTTGCCTTATCAATTTCTTGAAGTAATTCCTCAAAATCATATGCTCCAAGAATTTCTTCAAGAGAATAGGGGGAGAAAACATCGTCTGGTTGTATTACTGCAAGCTTTTTAATATGACGTGTGAGAGCTACTTCTAATTCTTTAGTTTTAATCTTTCGAAGTTGCTGCCAATTCTTTAAATAATGGTATCGGCAAAGGTCTTCAGTTGTTGCCTCATTTTGGCAATTCTCACTTCTACACAAAATTATATGCCGCTGATTACGCATGCGATTTGTTCATCCTCTTATACGCTTGGATATGTCGTACCATATTTTGTAGTTTCTCAATTCGGGAATCATGCTGAGAGTCCTGCATAAGTACTTTTCGTATGCGCAACAGCGCTTCTTTGAATTCTACCGATTTTTCTTTCTCATAAAGCTTTTTATAAATTAAAAATGCTTCTTTATACTTTCCTTGATTTTCATAAATTTTTGCCATGGATTTAGTTTCGAAAAGTGGCTGTAATAATTGACCTTTTTTTTGCATTCCTGCTCCAGAAGAGGCGTAATCCTCTCTTGACCTTATATATGCTTTAATTATACCTTAAATTATATAAAAAATGAAGAAAAATATCGTACCCTGAGTAATAGCTCAATTACTACCCTTAAAACCGCTTACGGTAATGAACGGATAAATATGAAACTGAAAAAAAGCAATATTGAAGAGATTGCGCAAAAATTATATCGAGATTTTCAAGGGAAAAGTTTTCTACACATTCATGCAAGCCAAACTAATTTTATTACAGCAGTAAGCGAAACGATTCAAAAAAATATGGATGAAGAAATGAAACTTGAGGAATCAGTCAAAAAAGTACTTGAACCTTATGAGCCACAATTTAGAGCAGGAGAACTCGATTATCATAAAATGTTTGAGCTTACAAAAAAACAATTGGCAAAAGAAAAGGGAATAATTTTATGATTCTTTCAGAAGACCGTGTAAGTCATATCGCACATCTCGTACTTGATACTTTATGTAAGAAAAAAATTATTACGGTTAGTGATATGTCCATAACATTACGGACCGTTAAACAGTCAATCACAAACTCTTTATCCTACGATGAAGCTATTGATAAAAAAGTCAGGGCAAAGCTTGCCTCATATAGCCGTCCATTACCTGAAGGAAGCAGTGAATGGGACGTGCTCTATCAAAAATTCTATCAAGAAGAATTACAAAAACGAAAATAAAATTTGATTTTTTTAATATCTGATCTTAAGATTCATAAAATTTACATGAACAAGGAGGTATTATGCAAAGGTTGTTATTTTTCATTTTTGTATCACTCTTTTCTTTTTCTCAAATAATTTTTGCTGATGAGTCTCAAAATACAGCAAGCACTGAAGAAACAACTATCGTAAAATCAGCTGAACCAATGGTGTTTGTACCCATCAGTTATGATAAAGGCTTAAATGTTTCTACGAGTGATGGAACAACGAAAATTCGATTCAATTCACTTCTTAAGTTTCGCTATTTTTATCTTCTTAATGATCGAGCAGGTACAACTGATACAAGTACGTTTCAAATTCCTGCTGCGCGAATGAGCTTTGCGGGAAATGCATTTAAAGAAGAATACAAATATGGAGTTCAACTAGAATTCGCAGGAGGGGATACTCGACTTTTAGATTTTTTTACCGAATATGATTATAAGCCTTCTTTTAAACTTCGTGTAGGGCAATTTAAAGTTCCGTATAGTAGACAACGATTAGCCTCTATCGGGAATCTTCTTTTTACTGATAGAAGTATAGCTGATGAGGAATTCAATCTTAATCGCGATATCGGTCTCATGTTTCATGGAGTGTTAGCTCATGAAACATTTGAATATTTTTTAAGTGCGTTTAATGGGAATGGTCTTAATCAAACCGAAGATAATAACAAATGGCCATTAGGAATTGCACGAATCTCATATATGCCGTTTGGATATGTTCCTTATGATGAGCGACTTGTTGATGATCCTGACTTTAAACTCGCTATTGGCGCTGCTGGAGGATATTCAGAAATAATGGAATTCTTTAATTCTGATACAACAATTGATCCAGTTAAGACTATTTTTGCCTCTTCTGATATTGTGTTAAAAACCAACCGCTTAATGTTTCAAGGCGAATTTTATTATAGACGAAAAGATCCTGATGTGGCTATTAATCAAGCTTTACCAACAGTGAATGCTATGGGATACTACGCTCAATTTGGCTATTTTATCTTACCTGAAAAAATGATTGAAGTTGGCGCACGATATAGCCAAGTTTTTACCGATATTGATTCAACTGATGATTATACGGCAGAAATTTCACCTATTATTAATTATTATTTTTATAAAGAGCATGTGAAAGCACAACTTGAGTATGCTTATTTGTTAACCGCTCGATCTACTCAAGCAGATATCAATGATCATCAAATTACTGCGCAGCTACAATTTAAATTCTAAATCCAACGGTAATTCAAACGCTAACTGCGCTCTACAAAAATCATCGATTCTCTAAAACTTTTATTACCAAAAAACGATCATTATCTAAATAAATCATGGCTACTAAATCAGTAAATTCATTTGAAATGCTTAACTTCCCATGATTAAACCATTCAGCGTTCAGTTGATAACGAAGACCTTCTGAATGAATAGTTTTTATAGGAAGCTTAAGAGGGATAAATGAAATTTTTTGCCCAATTGCTCCATGCAAAATATTTTTATTTTTTTCTATAACAAAAATTTCATTATACTGATCAATTATTTTTATAGAGATTTGGGGAAAGCGTGCGAGAAGAAAAATGTTGTGGAAGGTATGATCTAGCCGATCTCCTGTGGCTCCAATAATAGTTATTTTATCTGGTTTTTTAGAAATTGCATATTCAACAGCTAACTCTAAATCTGTTTTCTCTTTGTCTTTTGGAAAGGGAATAATTTTTTGAGCCTGAATATCTTTTTGGGAAAGAGAATCAAAATCTCCCATTACATCATTTATCGAAGTAATTCCAAGAAGATGTGCATACGTATATCCACCATCGCACGCAATAACATAGTCTGTTTCAGCTATGAGGGATTTATATATATGATGAAGTGTAGGCGCTTTTCCATGTGCAACTATAAGGATATGCATGGTACATCTCTCGATGATTTTTATAGAGCGATGACTTCTTTAATCTCCGGGATTGCTTCTTTCAGTTTACGTTCAATACCTAGTTTTAATGTATACAATGAGCTCGGGCAACTTCCACAAGCTCCTATTAGTTTAACTTTAACAACTCCATCGGCTGTTACTTCTTCAAGATTAATTCCTCCACCATCAGCTTCAAGCATTGGTCGAACTTCATCAATGACTTCTCGTACTCGTTCTTCTAACATGAAAACTCCCTTCTCACGGTATGATATAATAAACTGTAGCAATTATTATATAAATTATATATAATAATCTTTTTCTAAAAGTAAAGTTCTTGAAAATGAGGCTTTTTGAGGCGTAGAAATTAAAAAACCGATTTTGCTCTTCATTTTGGTGAGTAAGAGCAAAATCGGCTCTGGGGGTTAAAAATGAAACTACTTTTATGTAGAGAAGTATATAGTAACACTATTTTACTTCTTGGCAACTAATAAATAATTACGACTTAACGTATTGAAATTATTAAACTTAATTTTAAATATTAGGCAAAAACAGGCAAAAACAGGCAAAAAATTAACGAAACTGAACGATTATTTTTTTTATAAATAAAAAGTTGATTATTTTTAAATACTTAGCTACATTTTTGCTGTAAAAAAATTAAAAATTTGGAGGTTTTTATGTTATTAGCTGCAACACAACTACGTGTAGGCCATGTGATTATGCATAACAATGAGTTATACAAAATAATGAAACTCGTTCATGTTACGCCCGGCAACTGGCGAGGAATGGTTCAGACTAAATTAAGAAAATTGTCCGATGGAAGCCAAACTGAGCAACGTTTCGGCTCAACCGAAAAAGTAGAAAAAGCTCAACTGAACGAAAAAGAAATGGAATATATTTATAACGAAGGGGAAGATTATTACTTTATGGATCTTCAAACCTTTGATCAGTTACCGATTCACAAAGAAGTTCTCGATGAAAGCGTTCTCTATCTTGTTCACAATGAAAAAATTCGCGTAACTTTTCATGAAGGTAATCCTGTTGGGATTGAGTTACCAATGGCAGTTACGTTAAAAGTAGTCGCAACAGAACCTTTTTTAAAAGGAGCAACACAATCAGGTTCTACTAAACCTGCAACTCTAGAAACAGGACTTGTCGTGCAGGTTCCTCAATTCGTTAAAGAAGGTGAGCTCATAAAAGTTAACACTGAGAATGGAAAATATATTGAAAGAGCATAAAAAGCGTATTCAAAAAATTCGACTTGATGACTTTCTTATTCAAACTAATACTCAATTAACTAAATCAAAGGCCCAGGCCCTTATCTTGAGCGGTAGTGTTTTTGTTAATGAAAAAAAAATTACCAAAGCAGGGTGTGCAGTAAAAAGTGATGATAAAATTTATATCAAAAGACCAATACCGTATGTAAGCTTTGGTGGAGTTAAGTTGTTTCATGCTCTTACTACATTCAAAATAGATGTTACCAATTTCATCTGTATGGATGTTGGAGTTTCCACCGGAGGCTTTACCGATTGCCTTTTACAAAATGGAGCAATATTCGTTTATGCAATTGATGTCGGATATGGCCAACTTGATCCTAAACTTCGCAATGATTCACGAGTACACGTATTTGAAAAGACCAATATTCGAAATTTTGAACAAAATCTAATCACTCATCCCTGTGATTTAATAGTTATTGATGTATCATTCATATCTCTTCGTTTAGTTATTCCAGCTGTTATTCCCTTTTTAAAAGACAATGCCCACATTATTATGCTTTTTAAACCACAATTTGAAGTAGGCAAAAATAACGTAGGTAAAGGTGGAATTGTACGAGATAAAAACATACTTCTCTCATGTTTAGAAGAATTTATGACATTTCTGAAGCAATTCTTTTTTATTAAAGGATGGACCGAATCTCCTCGCCAGAATACAAGAAAAAACGAAGAAGTATTAATCTATGTACAAACAAAATGTACTTAAGGTGAGACATAGTTGACCCAACGTTCTATTTATATAGAATTATATAGAACCTAACTGATTAATATGTTTACCCATTTTCAATCTCTTATATTGGCATAGAAATTGCATACTTATAGTTTGTGGAGGGTGCAATGAGTACCATAAGAAAAATAAGTATCATCATTTTTGTTGTTTCTTTTGCTCTTCTGTTAGTAACCTGTAAATCATCGCAACAAGATACAAACAAAAAAAAAGAAAAAACACAGGTTGTAGACAATAAAGCACCTGATAAGAAAGCACCTCCAAAAACGCCTCCAGTAAGTTCTGAAAAAGAAAAGCCGAAAGAACAAAAAGAAG
The DNA here is from genome assembly GCA_023250585.1 of Deltaproteobacteria bacterium. Classification (GTDB taxonomy): domain Bacteria; phylum Bdellovibrionota_F; class JAHFAK01; order JAHFAK01; family JAHFAK01; genus JAHFAK01. The sequence continues at coordinate 14,057 of JAHFAK010000010.1, read as the reverse complement.
AAGGAAAGACACCACCGCCACCTGCTGTTCCACCTCCGCAACCAAGTTCTCCTCCTCCACAAGGAGAACCTGCTACTGCTCCTGTAGTACCCGTATCATCAGAAGGCACAGCTGGATCTGGAAATCCTCCTGTAGTAGTGGAAATTACGCCAGAGGCAACAACTCCTCCTGCTCCTCCTCCTTTAGGAGGATCTAAAGGACCTACAGTAACAATAATAACTAGTAACCCGGATTCTCCTCCAGGAATAGTGAACCCAGCACCCGCTAGACCTCCTGCTCCTCCTCCAGAACCTCAAATAACAGTAGATTATCTTCTCAACAATCTAGATAAGGCAGATCCCACTGATTATGTGATTAACAGGTGTGTGGACGATAAAAATAAGAAAGATTGTAAAAAGAACTATGACAACTATTGGATCTCACTTAATCTCGCTTGTTTTCAAGAAAAAAAAGGTAAGGCATTAATAGAAAAAAAATGGAATGAAAAAAAATGTCAGCGATTTACCGATCTTCCAAATAAAGCTTCCTTGACTGATCTATTAGCAACTGCAAACGCCCAAAAAGATCTTAGAACATTTAAAGATTTTGTTGATACAACAGGTTTCATTCCTTTATCATATCCTAAAGAATATAAGCTTTCATTAGCATTCCAAACTTTAGATCAACTGACTACTGCAGGGAGATCTCGATATCAATTGATGCTTCATGAAGCATGGGATCACTTGATATTCAATTCCGCTATAAAAATTTATGATACAAGTAGTGTTCTTCTCATTAAACCTCCTCAAAAAAATGATCTAATAACAAAAATAAAACTGTTCAACAGACTAACCAATTTTAACACACCAAAACAGTGGCAATCTATCAAACCAGAATCAATCAGCGATAATGAGCTATCTCTGAGTATCCCTAATACTGAGAATACCAAAGCACTCGTATTGACTATTGATAAAAATACATTTGAGAAATCAAATACCAATGTTTATTCCTTTCAAGTCATTGATTTACCAGTGGTTAAGAAGTAAAAATGACTAATTATTTTATAATAAAATACATCATCACGAGGAGTTACCAATGAAAAGTTTTACGAGAAAGTATATTATTTTCTGTATAGTACTTATATCGTTACATAGTATAGCTTATGCACAGGAGGATAGTGGTAGTTCAAAAAAAAATGCTTCTAAGCCGCCAGCAGCTTCTCCAAAGGAAAAGAAGAAAGAGAGCACACCACCGCCTCCCAAACCACAACTTCAGGAAGAAGATGAGAAAACAAAACTTAACGGAACGTGGTGTGGGAACGCCTTAACAAATGAATGCACTCTGAAACTCTCAACTGAAGGAAAATGTGCCAGAGACGATGCGATTATAATAACTATTGCCTATAAAAAAACCGATGATCCTAGAAAAGCGTTTGAGGGAAGTACGCTCAAGGTTACAGGAAAAGAAAAAAGTCTTGCAATGGTTATCTACGAAGATACTGCTGCTAAAGTTACCATAACTCCTTCAGATACAGCTAAAACTGGGATTAAAAATTTTGTAGGAGCGTGGGATAAAAAGAAAGCTATAATAGGAACAATTACTCTAATAACCATAACACAAAAACCACCTCCAGCAACCGATACTATTGAATTTCTTATGTCTCATACTGCTCAGGCTGATCCAACTAATTATGTAATTAATGTGTGTTTTGATAAAGTACGAGAAACGGAAAAGTACTGTCAGAAAGATCATAAAGATTATTTCGGTAACTGGATGTCACTTAATCTTGCTTGTTTTTTTGAAAATAACAAAGGTGAATTAGCAATAAAATCGGAACGAGGTGAACTAGCAGTAAAATTGGAACAGGGTAGAAGCTGTAGATACTTTGAAGATATTAAAGATGCTTCAGGCTTACAAAATCTTTTGAAGAGAGCATTGAGTACTCAAGAGCTTCTTACCTTTGAAGATTTCGAGAATAAAGGAGGATTTGTTCCACAGACATATCCGAAAGAATATATACTTGCTTTGAGTTTCATAACATTAAAAGAACTTATTAAAAAGAGAAAGAATCAGTTATTTTTAATGTTTGTGACAGGAGACACAGTTTATATGTATCCCTATATAAGATTTTATACTGAGAGAAGTCTAATTTTCATTAAACCTCCACAAAATGACGACAGATCAACCAAAGTAAAGGTTCTTAACAAATTACGCAATTCTGACAATTTTCATACGCTAAAAGGGTGGCAATCTATTAAGCCAGAATCAATAGAAGGAAACAAACTATCTTTGCATATCCCAAATACTGACAATACGCAAGCAATCGAATTGATTTTTGATAGGAAGACATATGGGAAATCTGATACTGATGTTTATTCTGTTCAAGTTATCACTAACCCGCTCACCCAACAGACCATTCATTAAACTTGAAGTTTTAGGATACTTTAAACTTCCTCTATTCAAGGAATTATAACCAGAAAACGAATAAAGAAAATCGATTTTTATCCAACTATTGAGGTCCTTTACTTTCTCCACTTTTTCTATACAATTCTTTTTTTCATGGAGAGATGACCGAGATGGCTGAAGGTGCACGATTGGAAATCGTGTGTGCGTGTAAAAGCGCACCGCGGGTTCGAATCCCGCTCTCTCCGAAGTTTGAGAAGTATGGCGAGAGATGTATTCAAAAAAAATATATTAAAATTTGCTTCCTCTTATAAAACTTCACTGAGCAAAATTTAAATATATTCTTTTCGAATACATCTCTCGCCATTAAATAAAAAATTATATGAATTTTTTTGAAGCAACAATTATCAGCGTAGTAGAAGGGTTAACTGAGTTTTTGCCGATTTCTTCGACAGGTCATATGATTTTAACCTCATCCCTTCTAAAACTCCATAATGATGAATTTTTAAAAACATTTGAAATTGCAATTCAACAAGGAGCGATTTCTGCGATTGTGTTTTTATATGCACGTAAATTTCTCCGTAATATTACACTGTATAAAAAATTACTGGTAGCATTTATTCCTGCTGCAGTTATTGGTTTTGTCGCATACAAAACGATTAAAGCCTATTTATTTAATCCTCTCGTGGTTTCTGTAGCTCTTATCGTTGGAGGGATACTACTCATACTACTCGATAAAAAGATTGCTCATACTGCAAAGAAAAATACAAATCTTGAAGACATTTCCTACAAAAATGCCTTTTGTATAGGTCTTTTTCAAAGTATTGCGGTAATTCCCGGAGTATCAAGGGCCGCGGCCAGTATTATTGGCGGAATATTTAATGGATTTGATAAAAAACAAGCTACTGAATTTTCTTTTCTTTTGGCTATTCCTACTATGTTTGCGGCTTCAGGATACGACTTATTAAAAACACCGGTTATTGTAGCGCAACATGAAATCATGCTTCTCTCGTTTGGATCTCTGATTGCCTTTATATCAGCATGGATTGCAGTAAAATTGTTTCTCAGATTGCTTGAAAATCATGGCTTTGCGATTTTTGGATACTATCGAATAATTTTGGGTTTTCTCTTTATTAAATTTTGTATCTATTAGATCTCTCTTTATTCCTTGCATAAAATGTTCTATACTATAATGAGATGAGAAAGGAGTTATATTTCTATGAAAAAAATATTTGTCCTTGATACCAATGTAATTCTCTACGATCCCAATGCTATTTTTAAATTCGACGACAATATTGTGGTAATTCCTATTGTAGTTGTGGAAGAGCTCGATAAGTTTAAAAAAGATCTCAATGAAATCGGAAGAAACGCCCGGGAATTTGCGCGTATACTTGATAAATTTCGTCAAAATGGAAAGCTTACCAAAGGCGTGACTCTTGAAAATGGAGGAATGATTAAAGTTGAACTGGGAGTCAAAAGTATTTCACGTATTCCTGCTTCTCTCGAGAATGGAACTCCTGACAACAAAATGCTCGCGACTGCTTTATATCTTAAAGAGAAGCACGAAAATATGACTATCGTCTTTGTTACCAAAGATATAAACTTACGTATCAAAGCGGACTCATTTGGTCTTCGTACTGAAGACTATAAATCGGCAGTTGCAGATTTTAGTGAAATTTATGAGGGTATTAAAGTCATTGATGTTACCAAAGATAAAATCGACCAATTATATCAACACGGCGAACTCGACATTGAAGATTCATTTCTCCCGAATCAATTTTTAGTACTCAAAGATAGGGAACAAGGATCTCAATCAGCTCTGGCAAAATTTGATAAAAAGAAAAATAAAATAGTAGGATTGACGCATCTCAAACAACATGTATGGGGAATTAATCCCCGAAATAAAGAACAAACATTCGCACTTGAAATGCTTCTTGATGACGATATTAAACTGGTAACTATGACGGGAATGGCAGGCACAGGGAAAACACTTCTGGCAATTGCCTGTGGTCTTTATTCATCGATTGATTTGGGAATATATAAAAAGCTTCTTATTTCCCGACCAATTTTCCCGCTAGGTAGAGATATCGGATACCTTCCCGGTGATCTTGAAGAAAAACTCAAACCATGGATGCAACCCATTTTCGATAACATGGAACTTCTTCTTTCTACAACTGAAGATCGTACCAAGCGAATTAAAAAAGGTTACCATGAACTGATTGAATTAGGAATGGTAGAAATTGAAGCACTTACGTATATTCGTGGAAGAAGTATTCCGAATCAATTTTTAATTATTGATGAAGCTCAAAATCTTACGCCTCATGAAATTAAAACAATTATTACTCGTGTAGGTGAAGGTACAAAAATCGTTTTTACCGGTGATCCTTATCAAATTGATAATCCCTATGTTGATTCATTAAGTAACGGATTAAGCTATGTAGTAGAAAGATTTAAAGAAGAAGAAATTGCTGCACATATTAATCTCATCAAAGGAGAGAGATCTCTCTTAGCTGAAAAAGCTGCAAAGATTCTTTAGGAGAATTAGGCAGGTGTAGATGTTCTTTTTTTTAATTTTTTATCGAGCGCACTTACCTCGTTTTTAATAGTTTTATGAAGCGACATCGATAGAAAATTAAAAAAAAGAACATCTACACCTGCCTTTAAAACAACACATATATGACCACTGACATAAAACGCGATATTTTAAAGAATACTGCAGTCGTAGCCGTTATGACGATCATCAGTCGTATAACAGGCGTTGTCCGTGAATTAGCTAAGGCTATATTTCTAGGAACAGGCATCGGCGCTGATGCTTTTACCATCGCCTATATGATCCCCAATCTTTTACGGCGCCTTGTTGCTGAAGGCGCAATGAGCGCCGCTTTTATTCCTGTTCTTTCGGAATATTTACATAAGGACAAACGAAAAGAGCTCTATGATTTTTTAAGTAACTTTTTTGGATTTATATGCTTTGTTGTCACGCTCATAACGATCGTTGGCATTGCCGCTGCTCCATTCTACGTAAAACATCTCTTTGCATATGGATTTAGGAGCGTGCCAGGAAAAGTGGAACTTACGGTCGTGCTTACACAAATTATGTTCGTATACATTGTACTCATTAGTATTTCTGCATTCTTTCAAGCGCTGTTAAATGCACATCACCTATTTAGTGTTCCTGCATCGACTCCAATTTTTTTAAATCTCACCATAATTGCATTTGCCTATTTTTTCTCACGCTATTTTAGCGAGCCAAGCTATGCATTTTCTATTGGTGTTGTGTTGGGAGGAATACTCCAAGTCGTAATACAAATTCCGTGGGTAATGAAACTAGGCCTTCTCAAAAGACCACGAATTTCATGGAAACACCAAGGAGTAAAAAAAGCCACGCGACTTCTCATTCCCAGTCTTTTTGGAATTAGTGTATATCAAATTGATATTGCTCTTTCGGAAATTATTGCAACAACTCTGCCAGAGGGCTCAGTATCGTCATTACAATACTCGATGCGACTCGTTGAATTAACGCTCGGTGTTGTGGTCATATCTATTGCGACGGTAATTTTACCCATCTTCTCCCGACAAGCAAGCTCTGGTCAATTCGAAGAATTGAAAGATACCTTACGTTTTTCTTTACGCCTTATTGCTTTTATAGGCTTTCCTGCAACCGTTGGATTACTTGTTCTGTCTCGAGAAATTGTCGCCTCAGTCTATATGTACGGACAATTTGATACCCGATCACTTGAATTGACGGCTTTTGCATTACAATTTCATGGAATAGGGCTTTTTTTTATTGGAGCATCCCGTATGCTTATTCAACCCTTTTATTCATTACAAGATACAAAGACACCGGTTATTATTTCTTTTTTTGTTATGATAACTAATGTTACACTCTGTTTTATTCTTTCTCATTTTTTGGCCAATGGCGGAATCGCTTTAGGAAGCAGTCTCTCCTGTGCATTACAATGCATTTTGTTACTCTTTGCACTGCGAAAAAAAATTGGCTTATTAGGGCTTAGATCTCTCATTATACCTTTTGCAAAAATTATGCTCGCTTCCCTCGGAATGGGAGCAATCTGCATGATTCCTCATCTAACACTTGCATTAGAAGATTTTTCATCTATACTGCAGCGCTTGCTGTATATGAGTGGAATTCTCGTAAGCGCAGGTGTCTCATATGTTATTTTTTCCTACCTTACGAAATCTCATGAATTACAAGAAATCGTAACAATGATTAAATCAAAATTTATACGACCTTCTCTATGAAAAACATACGTAATTTTTCTATTATTGCCCATATTGACCATGGGAAATCTACCCTTGCCGATCGTTTTCTAGAGATCACGGGGCTTACGAACGACCGAACAAAAAGGGCACAATTCCTCGATAAAATGGATATTGAACGCGAACGAGGGATTACAATCAAAGCACAAACCGTTCGCCTACCATACAAGAAAGATGGCCAGGATTATATTCTCAATTTAATTGATACTCCCGGACATGTTGATTTTAGTTATGAAGTTTCACGAAGTTTAAAAGCCTGCGAGGGAGTTTTACTTGTTGTCGATGCAACTCAAGGAGTTGAAGCACAAACACTCGCCAATCTCTACATGGCAGTAGAAAATAATTTAGCGATTATTCCCGTTATTAATAAAATAGACCTCCCGAATTCAGATCCTGAAAAAGTTAAAGGCGAAATTGTTGAAGTTACGGGTTGCTCGCCGGATGAAATTATACAAGTCAGTGCAAAAACAGGACAGGGCATGGATGAAATATTCAATCGTATTATCGATGTAATTCCTCCACCCAAAGGTTCTCCAGATAATGAGCTTAAAGCGCTTATTTTTGATAGTTGGTTTGATGCATATCGTGGAGGAGTCGCATTAATACGTATTTTTGAGGGTTCAATTGAAAAAGGACAAAAGCTCTATCTTATGCATCATGGAAAAACATATGAAGCTTTAGAAATTGGCTATTTTTCACCGGAAGCAATTGAAACAACTAAATTAGGAGTAGGAGAGGTAGGTTATCTCGTTGCAGGCATCAAAAATATCCGTGATATAAAAATCGGCGATACCGTTACTGACTTTAAAAGAAAAACACCACATGCATTGCCCGGATTTAAAGAATTGAAACCAATGGTTTTCAGCTCAATATTTCCCGTTGATTCAAATAAATATGAAGATCTCTGTGAGGCAATTGAAAAACTTTCAATTAATGATTCCTCTTTTACCTATGAAAAAGAAACATCCACAGCTTTAGGCTTTGGTTTTCGCGTAGGTTATTTAGGAATTCTTCATATGGAAATTGTTCGTGAACGACTTGAACGTGAATATAATCTTGATCTCATTATTACTGCTCCTGCGGTTATTTATCGGGTTATCCTCCTGAACGGAAAAATTATGGAAATAGATAATCCAGCGAAACTTCCCGATATACAGCATATCGCAAAGATTGAAGAGCCCATCTATAAAGTTACTATTCATACACCTGCAGAATTTGTTGGAGTGATTCTAAAACTCTGCGAGGAACGCCGTGGCGCGCAACAAGCGATGAATTATCTTTCTTCGAACAGAGTAATTATCGAATATCATTTACCCATGAATGAAATCATTATGGAATTTTACGATAAACTCAAAACTATCTCTCGCGGATATGCGACGATGGATTATGAATTTCTTGAATTCAAAGAAGACAAACTCGTGAAACTCGATATCATGATAAATGGTAATCCCGTCGATGCGCTTTCAGCAATTGTTCATAAAGATAAGGCCTACTATAAAGGTCGCGAATTAACCAAACGCATGCGTGAAGTAATACCACGTCAAATGTTTGAAGTAATTATTCAATCAAAAATAGGTTCAAAAGTCATATCACGTGATACCGTTAAACCCTTCCGAAAAAACGTCACCGCAAAATGCTATGGTGGTGATATTAGCCGAAAACGCAAACTCCTTGAAAAACAAAAAGAAGGCAAAAAGCGCATGAAAAACATCGGTAACGTCGAAATTCCGCAAGAGGCTTTTCTCGAAATCTTGAAGATTGATTAAATAAAATCGCTTGTTTTTTGTTTTTCTAAGATGATTGTTTATTCTTAATCCACCAATCTCTAAAAGCTTTTATACGCGGAAGAGATTCTTTATCTTTTATCCTTCCCGTGGCCTCTTTGCTTTTGATTATATCATCGATATGACAAACGTGTAGGTCTTCGATATTTAAAGATCTACGATACGCCTCCTCAAAAGTTTCGATTCCGTCAGGTGCAAAGATGAGATCTAAATCAAAAGGTCCTTCACGAATTTGGATAAAGTCCTTTCCTTTCGTAATTTCTTGTTGTTCTTTTTCTTTTAATGGAAAGCCAAGTTCAATCAAGGCTTTGACAATAGCTTTGCAATTAGATAGAGATTTTTCAACAAATAGGTCTGTATCTTGTGTTGTATCTGGGAAACCGAGAATGATTGCCCCCGATTTTCCAATAAAGAGATAATGAATCTGATATTTCTTGAAAACACGAGCAATTTCTTGCGCTTGTTTATAATTAAAGCCTTTTTCCATATCCAAGCCACGATGGTAGATTCTCTTCGCACCATTTCCGGTATTCTTTCATGGTAGTAAAAGAACGAAAAGGTTGATCATCTAAGACCGGTTTATATGTATAAATAAAAGCATACTCCATTCTTGCTTTTAAGCTTCTTCTTCGTGCAGCTTCAAAATCATCAATCCACTCTTTTTCAAATTTCTTTACCATATGAGTTACCATAGAGTAATAGTCTCTCCAAGCAAAATCAAGTTGAGTTTGTATATCTAAAAAATATCGGTGTAATGTCGAAATTCCACAAGAAGCTTTTCTCGAAATTTTGAAGATTGATTAGCATTTATTACCCAATAAAAAATTATAAAATATATTAAAATAACCCTTGAAAATAACATAAAATATGCTAATATTAGGTATTATTATGTACAGATTAAGTTTAACTTATTTAAATAATTGGAAAATAAATAGTGACCGAAAGCCCCTGATCATTCGAGGGGCACGACAAATTGGGAAATCATATTTAGTAAAAGAATTTGGGCAACAATCTTTTTCACATATGATCGTCATTGATTTTGAGAAAGATTCTCACCTAAAAGAACTCTTTGTTTCAAACTCACCTCAAAAAATAATTCAATTGCTCGAAATCCACTATGGACAAAAAATTACACCAGGTGAAACATTGCTTTTTTTAGATGAGATTCAAGCAGCGGGAGAAGTTTTAGCAAAACTGAGATATTTTTATGAAGAAATGCCTTTATTACATATTATTGCAGCCGGATCGCTTTTAGATTTTATTTTAAAAGATCATACCTTCTCGATGCCCGTTGGTAGAATAGAGTATCTGCATTTAGGGCCAATGAGTTTTGAAGAATTTCTTTTAGCGGTACATGAGAAAAATGTATATGAATATCTCTTACGTTATACATTAGATGAACCAATACCGTTATCAATCCACGAAAAGCTTAATTCACTCGTTAAACTCTATTGTATAACAGGAGGAATGCCATCAGTTATAAAAAGGTATGTGGAAACAAATTCATTGAATGACTGTGATAAAATTAAAAATAATATCTTATTAACCTACGAAGATGATTTTTCAAAATATTCAAAGAAAGTTAATGTTGATTTATTGAGAACTGTTTTTAAGAAAATTCCGCTTGTAGTAGGCGACAAATTCAAATATGCCAATATAGATCCTCGCGTGCGAGCAAAAGATATTGCAGGTAGTTTATCCATGCTTTGTAATGCTAAAATTGCATATAACATATATCATTCATCAAGTAACGGAATACCTCTACGCGCTCAAATTAATGAATCGATATTTAAAGTTCTCTTTGTTGATGTTGGATTATTTACAACTCTCTCTGGGTTAACACTCATAGACCTGGAACGAACAAAAGATCTGACATTGATCAATCAAGGGAAAATCAGCGAACAATTTGTAGGGCAGCATCTTTTATATGCGGAGCCAGAATATAAAAATCCAGAATTATTCTACTGGGTCCGTGAAAAGAGCTCGTCTAATGCTGAAGTAGATTATGTTATAAGCATGGGTACAGAAATCATACCAATTGAAGTTAAATCAGGTAAAACAGGGAGATTAAAGTCATTACATATTTTTATGGGTGAAAAAAAGAAAAAGATTGCAGTGAGAATTAATAATGATGTCCCATCCATTACTGAATCAGTGAAGACAGATGACCATGCATACACATTAATTTCTCTACCTTTTTATCTTACAAATCAAATCAAACGAATTATACGTTCGTTATAATAAATGTCCATGGAAATAATGTCCTATTTCTTTATATTGCAAATCTGACGTATTCTGATACTATCCGCTTGTAATAACCATTGGAGCACTATTTGAAATTACAGAACGACTTATTCTTACGCGCATGTAAGCGATTGCCTGTTCCACGAACGCCCGTTTGGATTATGAGGCAGGCAGGACGTTATTTACCGGAATATCGAGCAATACGAAAACACGTTGATTTTTTGACCTTATGTAAAACACCTGAACTTGCTGCACAGGTAACACTTCAACCAGTTGATATTCTCGGTGTCGATGCAGCGATTATTTTTTCTGATATTTTAGTTATTCCTGAAGCAATGGGCATGCGCCTTGAAATAGAAGACAAGACAGGTCCTCGATTGCATAATCCATTACGAAATGAAGATGATGCTAAAATATTAAAAAATATTGACCCATCAAAAAATTTAAAATTTGTCTTGGATACAATTTCTCTTACAAAAAATGAATTAGCCGGACGTGTCCCATTAATTGGATTTAGCGGCTCTCCATGGACATTGCTCACATACATGGTTGAAGGTAAGACATCAAAAAATTTTAGTGAAGTTAAGAAATTACTTTATACAAATCCAAAACTCGCGCATTCGATTCTTGCAAAAGTTGCTCATGCAGTGAGTGATTATCTCAGCGTTCAAATTGAAGCTGGAGCTGATGCAGTACAGATATTTGACACCTGGGGTGGAATTTTATCACCCGCTGATTTTGAAGAGTTTTCATTGCGCTACATACAGCAAGTAATTGCAAATATAAAAAGACATGATGAACCAATTGTTCTATTCTCAAAAGGAGTTCATTATGATTTACCAACATTAGCAAAATCCGGTGCTAATGTTTTAGGAATGGATTGGACTATGGACATTGGAGAAGTACGTAACGAAGTTGGATCTTCAGTCGCACTGCAGGGAAATCTTGATCCAACGCTTTTATATGCAGCTCCTGAAAAAATTCGTGAAGCAGTAATGAAAATTTTGCATTCATATGGAAAAGGGAATGGACATATTTTTAATCTTGGACATGGAATCTTGCCGGATGTTCCCGTAGAAAATGCAAAGGCCTTCGTGAAATTTGTAAAAGAAGCAAGCAAGGCAATGCATGTATGAAAATAGATAGTACATTAATAAAAAAATACGATAAGCCTGGACCGCGATACACAAGTTATCCAACGGCGCCTCAGTTTAGTGAATCATTTACATCGACTGACTATCAAAATGAAATTATCAGGACAAATGACAAGCCTGCTGCTCCGGATTTGTCGCTTTATTTTCATATTCCATTTTGCGATACCCTCTGTTATTTCTGCGGATGTAGCATGATTATTACCCGTAACCGTGATCGAGTAAAAAAGTACATTGAGTATATAAAAAATGAAATTAATCTTTTAAAAAAATATATTCATCCTAATCGTAAAGCTATTCAACTGCATTGGGGTGGAGGTACGCCAACACATTTAACTCCGGATGAAATTAAAAATTTAGTAGATTCGATTAATCAATGTTTCGAATTTAAAGAAATGTACGAAAAATCTTGCGAGATTGATCCTCGAGGATTAACAAAAGAACATCTGGCTGCACTGCGAAGTGGAGGTTTTAATCGAATCAGTATGGGTGTTCAAGACTTCAATGAAAAAGTCCAGAAAGCTGTGAATCGCATTCAGCCGGAAGATATGACAAGGACGGTAGTTGATTGGGTACGAGAATTAGAATTTAGTAGTATAAATCTTGATCTCATTTATGGACTTCCCTTTCAAACAGAAAAGAGCTTTGCAGAAACCCTTGATAAGATTATTGATATTTTTCCGGATCGAATCGCTGTTTTTAATTATGCCCATGTCCCATGGATGAAGAAACATATGCAATTGATTCAAGAAGAGGATCTTCCGAGCCCAGAAGAAAGATTAAGAATTCTTGAGATGACAATCAATCGTTTGATACATAAGGGGTATGTCTTTATCGGGATGGATCATTTTGCAAAGCCTCACGATGAACTTGCAATTGCTCTCCGAGAAAAAAAGCTTTATCGCAATTTTCAAGGGTATAGCACACACACGGGGACTGATCTCTATGCACTTGGAATTACAAGTATTAGCCAAATAGGGAAGGTGTATGCGCAAAATATAAAAACTGAAAAAGAGTATTTTCAGGCACTTGATTCGCAAAACCTACCAACTCAAAGAGGTTATTCATTAAGTAACGATGATATAATTCGACAACATGTTATCATGAAAATTATGTGTAACTTTGAACTCGATTTTCATGAAGTGGAAAATAAATTCAGTATTATTTTTGAAAAGTATTTTTCTCAAGCTCTTGAAAACCTCAAAGAATGTATTGATGATGGTTTAGTAACTATGAGTAATAAAAAACTCATAGTTACTGACATGGGAAAGTTACTGATCAGAAATATTGCAATGAACTTTGATGGATTTATTGAAAAACAAAAAGATCATGCACGTTATTCACGAACGATCTAACGATGAGAACTGCAGTTGTATTATTCAACCTTGGAGGACCAGATTCTTTGGAATCGGTCGAGCCTTTTTTATATAATCTTTTTTCCGATCGAGATATTTTTAAACTTCCCTTTGGCCAAAAAATATTTGCCCGTGTAATTTCAAAGTTACGAGCATCAAAAATTCGGAATGCGTATAAACTGATTGGCGGTAAATCTCCAATCAATGAATGGACAGAAATTCAGCGTGCAATGCTTGAAAAGCAAACGGGTTTTGACGTCCATACCGCAATGAGATATTGGAAACCAAGTATTGCTGAAACAGCATTAATAATTAAGAATAAACATTATGAGAGGATTATTCTGTTACCGCTCTATCCTCATTTTTCTTTAACAACAACAGGTTCATCATTTAATGAATGGAATAGACAATTTCGAATGGATACAGAAGAAATAATTGTCATTCATGAATATGCAACTAACCCATCATATATCAAAGCCTTAAATGAGCATATAGATGAAACGTTAGTACAATTTCCCGAAGTTCTTCGTAATGAAGTTCAATTAGTTTTTAGTGCTCATGGAACACCGATAAGCCTTGTTAAAAAAGGTGATCCTTATTCATTACATATTAATGAAACGCTTACAGCAGTCATGAAAAATCGAAATTACTCTCATGAATATCACCTATGCTATCAAAGCAAAATTGGACCAATTGAATGGCTTGGCCCAGGAGTAAAAAAAATGATAGAAAGTTTAGGCAGAAAAAACAAAAAACATTTACTCATTATTCCTATTAGTTTTGTTTCTGACCACATTGAAACTCTTTATGAGCTTGATATATTATATCGTAAAACTGCTCATAAGGCTGGTATTGAAAATTAT